>NZ_JBIAFE010000006.1:0-310149 GCF_042869115.1 Micromonospora sp. NPDC007230
ACCACTGGGTAATCTGCACCTACGAAGTGCCTCTCACGCGGGGAACCTGCACGACTCGACACCGGGCAGTTTTCCTTACGTGGCAGGCACTTCGCCATATCTACCGACTCACCACCCATCCAAGATCACGATCGCCGTGAAAGGCCGAGGTTAGATGTATAGAGCCGTGGGTCACACACCACCTCAAGGCGGCCCAGACCTTTATTGAGCGGGACTCACGCTCCTGGCCGGGGGCGATCGGGCCGACGAACGACCGCCCGACCAGCGAGTCCCGCAGGTAGCCCAGCGCCGTGGAGAGGTTGTTCCACCCCACGCTCACCGAGCCGACCGTCTCCGGGTCCGCCGACAGCGTCACCTCGCGGACGCAGCGCTCCCAGCTTCCTGCCACGACTGTCCCTCTACCCGTCAGACATACGTCTGTTGTGGACCGTGGCGGCACCGACGGTAGTCGCCCGTGTGGATGCGATGTTAGTCTGCGTCGGCCACGAAATGATCACGGTGAGCAACCGGGGGACACATGGGGGCCGGCGTTCCGAGCGCGGGGGGCTTGCTGGATCCGGACGGCGCGATGGATCGGCTGGCGGCGTGGAAGGGTCGGATCGACCGGTTGGCGGCCGACACCAAGGCGATGAGTGACCGGCTCCAGGAGCTGCGGGTGACGGTTGCCGACGGCAACGGCCTGTGCGAGGTCACGGTCGACTCCGTGGGGGCGTTGGTCGACCTGCGGCTGGGTCCACGGATTCAGCGGGTCGCCCCCGAGGTCGTGGCCAGGACGATCATGGACACGATCCGCGAGGCGAAACGGCAGTTGGCCGACCGCTCGCAGGAAATCATCGCCGACACGGTGGGCACCGAGTCGGCAGCGGCGCGAGCGATCGCCGAGCGCGTCGGGCAGCAGCTACGCGACGCCGATCCCGCCGCGGACGGCCCCGACGACCAGCACTCCGGGTGGTGAGCCCGATGGCCGACGGTTTCGCGGTCGACGCCGAGCAGATCCACGCGCATGCCCGCAATATCGACACGCTGCGGGGGCGTTTCGACGCGGTCAAGACCGCCAGCGCGCACATCGCGCAGGACGACGAGGCGTACGGACTGCTCTGCAGCTGGCTGCCGGCAATCCTGGAGGGCCGGCACAGGCGACAGGACGAGTTGATCGCGTACGTCGAGGAGAACCTGTCGTTGGTCGCCGCCGGGCTGCGGAAGACCGCCGACAACTACGACAACGCCGACACCGACGCCGACACCGCGATCCGTAAAGCGGGTGGGGGGCTGACGGGGGCGGCGCGATGACCGACACGTCGCTGGTCGCCGACGTCGTCTCGACCCGCAAGCCCTGGACCGGGGCGGCCCTGGCCGACAGCTTCCAGGGGCTGGTCGACGCCATCCACAGCGAGGGCTGGGTCGACGACCTGATCGCGGGCGCGGCGTTCGGGATCGAAGCCGCCGCGAGCGTGATGGACCCGTTCAGCGCGCTGCTGGCCAACGGGCTGGGCTGGGCGATGGAATACTTCGAGCCGCTGCGGCAGATCCTCGACGAACTCACCGGCATGCCCGACGTGGTGGCCTCGCACGCGGCCACCTGGGACAACATGGCCGCCGCGCTGCAGAGCATGGCCACCGACCTCAAGTCCTTCGTCGAGGGGGACACGCCGCACTGGCAGGGGCCGGCCGCCACGGCCTACCACAACCTGATGGAACACAACGTGGAGGCGATCAACGGGCTCGGCGGTATCTCCGCCGCGATGGCCGCCGCCACCCAGGCCGCCGGGAACCTGGTGATGTTCACCCGCGACATCGTGCGTGACCTCATCGCGGACCTGGTGGCCCGGGTGATCGTGTGGGCGGTCGAGGCGATCTTCGTGGTCACGATCCCGGTGATCGCCGCGCAGATCGCGGCAGCCGTGGTGAAGTGGGCCGGGCGCATCCTGACCTACGTCATGTCCCTGATCACCAGCCTGACCAACCTCTCCAAGCTGCTGGACGGCTGAGGGCCCGACGATGGCGAAACCCAAGACCCCCCACGGCGGCGGAAACGGCGACGGCCCGAACCCGTCCCGCCCACCCGGCGACGGTGAGGGCGATGGCGCCGGCACCCCGTCAGGGCGACGCCGCACCACCGACGTCCCCGAGAACGTCAGCCGAGCCCAGGAGACCGTCGCCGAGGAGGCACGCCAGGGCCGCCCGGGCGGCGACCAGGGCGGCTCGCAGGGCAAACCCTCGGGCAGCGACGACGGATACCAGACCCCGAAACCCGGCACTCCGGAGTACGACCGCCGGGTGCAAGAGCTCGCCGCCGACCCGGCCCACAACGGAAAGATCAGCGCCAAGTCGCGCCGAGAGGCGGAGGTCGGGCTCGAGGCCGAGGCGCAGGGCAAGATCCCTGGCCCGATTCGCCGCGCCGAGCTCGACAACACCGATCCTGCATTCCAGAAGGATCAGGGCGAGTTCATCGACTCCAACGGGAACAACTGGGACGTCAAGAGTCCGGTCGACACCTTCCCAGCCGGCCGGCAGGCCGGCCAGCCGATGCCCGAGGGCACGAAGGGACGCTACGACGGCGACGAGTTCGAGCAGAAGCTCGCCGACGAGGTGGACGGCGGACAGCATGTCATCATCGACAGCAAAAACCTGTCTCCGAGTTCCCTGGCCGACCTCAAGAGGCGGGTCGCCGGTAACACGGACTTGGACGGCAAGGTGGTGTTCCTCGAATGAGCAGGTACAAGCAGAGCAGCGCTGACGTGACCCGTTGGCCCGACAGTCCCGAGGCCAGGGAGGCGCTCGAGGAATGGTTCACCGCCGTCGCCTCGGACCCCACGTCGTACCTGTCGGGCGATTTTCTCGATTTCCGCGGCGCGGACCTCAGCACCATCGACCTGACGGATGCCTACCTGGTCAGTTCCTGCCTGACCGGCGTCCGATTCGAGGACGCCAATCTCGGCGGCGCAAACCTGAACAACGCAGAGCTTGCGGACGCCGACCTGAGCTTCGCCGACCTGGCCAAGGCGGAACTGGTTGGCTGCTCGGCCCCGAACGCCCGCTTTCGTGCTGCGAGGCTGTTCGCGGCGGAGCTCGACGAAGCCGTCCTGGCGGGCGCCGACCTCAGCCACGCGATTCTCAACTCGGCCAAGCTGTACAAGACCGATCTGCGCGGAGCCAACCTCGAGTTCGCGAGCCTGCGGTGGTGCAACCTCGGGGGCGGCACCATGCCCGCAGTCCTGACCGGCGCACGGATGTTCGGCTGCCAACTTGAGGGCGCCAAGGGGACCGTGGTCGGCCCGGTCGTGGTGGACGAGCACGGGACCCGGTCGCTCGACGGCGCCGAACTCGAGGCGTGGTTGTCGGAACGGGGCGCGGAAAACATCCAGGTGCTCCGCGTCTCGGGCTGAGCAGCGCCTCCTTCGCGAGCGCCCGCCACTGGGCCACCTCGCTCCGCCTGGCCGAAGCGGAGAGGGGTGGCCTACAGCAGCTTGTGCCGGTCGGTCCAGTCGCGCACCGCGGCCGCGATCGCTCGCGGCTGATCCTCGGGTGGTGACAGGCCGGCCGCGAGAGCCAGCGATGCCTGGCCAATTTCCCAGTTCCAACGTGGGCCGCCAGGGACTCGAACCCTGAACCAATGGATTAAAAGTAGCCAGAAGAGGACAGAGTGCCATCATTCGCCCGCCGTCCGGATTCCGGGCGCGTCGTCCAGCCGCGTTGGTGCTGGTCCGCGCGGCGCCTACGTTGGATCGCACGGCGATGAGTGGCCGGCTGGGGCGCGAATCCAGGAGGCGCGCCGTGAGTCCGTCCGGCATCGGAACATCGGAGCGCCCCTGGAGCGCCCCCGGCCGCAGGTACCGCCCGCTACACCTTGCCCCTGGCTTCCCCTTTTCGCTCTCCGTTCGCGCTCCACGTCCCTATAACGCTGGCGTTATTCGTGGGCTATAGTGGGTGTGTGAGCGAGTGGGAGGTCAGCCTCATCGAAGACGTCGAGGACTGGCTGCTCAACCTGGCCAAGTCTGACCCCGACTTCGCCAACCAGGTCGCTGCGGCCATAGATCTGCTCGCCGCCGAGGGCCCGGCGCTCGGTCGACCGTTCGTCGACCAAGTCAAGGGCTCGAACTACAAGAACATGAAGGAGTTGCGGCCAGGATCGGCAGGGGGAACCGAGATCCGTATCCTGTTCGCCTTCGACCCTCAGCGGGAAGCCATCCTGCTGGTGGCGGGTGACAAGAGCGGCAACTGGAAGGGCTGGTACGAAACCAGCATTCTCGAAGCCGACAGGAAGTTCGCCGACCATCTGCGAGAGCTGAAGGGACAGCACTGATGGCGCGTAGCTGGCGGGATGTCCGCTCCCGCATGAACCTCGACGAGGCCAAGGTTGAGCAGCACAAGGAGCGCATGCGCGGCGAGGTACGCGCAGCGCGACTGCGTGAGATGCGCGAGAAGCGCGGCCTGACTCAGCAGCAGGTTGCCGACCGCATGAACGTTTCGCAACCGCGCGTCGCCGCCATCGAGAGTGGCGAACTGCCGAAGGCTGAGGTCGGCACGGTTGCCCGGTACATCGCTGCCCTTGGCGGCAAGGCTGAGTTCGTTGCCGAGTTCGATGGCGAACGTGTGACCCTCAGCTGATGTTTGGGGGCACGAGGCGCCTTTGTCGTTGCCCTCATGCTTGTCGTGCACGTCGCGAAGCCTCGGCTGATGCCGGTGCTTCGCCTTGACGTGGCTGTGGCATCGATCTCGCCCGCCGCCTGCGAGCCCGCCGCCCACGGCGATGCCGTGCTGTCGGCCCTGGGGCCTAACGCATACGAACGCCTTACGGACCGTGTCCGTCAGGCAGGCATGCCCTCCACCGGCGTTTTGGGGTTGGCTCTCAGGCGGTGTGGGGCGGTAGGTCGAGGAACTGCTCGATGTCGGCGATGGCGTCTTCTACCGTGCCGCCGGTCGCGGGGTCGTGCAGCCGGGCGCGCAGCGCGGGGATGACCCGGTCGGTGTCGAGTCGGTGGTGGATGCGGGCCAGGTGGCCGAGGCAGATCGCTGCGGTGGCTCGGACGTCCTCCTCCGGGTGGTCCAGCAGGCTGAGGTAGAAGTCCTGGCACCAGCGCCAGTCCGCATCGTGTAGGGCCAGTCCGACCATCGAGTCGGTGAGGGTGTCGATGTCGCCCGCCGCGAGCGCAGCGGTGGCGGTGTCGTGGGTCGCCGGGGCCGGCTCGTAGTAGCTCCGTTGTGTGCTCAATCCTGGTCCTTCGGCGGCGGGGTCGGTCTGCCCTTCTTGTCTACCAGCCCGGCCCGTTTGAGGGCGTTACGCATGTCGTCGTTCAGGCCGTCCGAGCTGTGGTCGTCCCGGTGGCGGACGTGGCCGTGGTAGATCTCGACGACGTCCTCGCCGGGATTGCGTGGCTCGATGCGGCGGTGCGGAGGATGACGATCTCGCCGGTCTCGTGATCTACGCCGATCCGGCGGCGCTCGTTGGTTTCCTTGATCTGCACGGAGCGGTCGAGTGCGGCCTGGCCATTGGTGGGGGCTCGGCTCGCGCTGCCCATGGCCAGGTTCCGGTCGGTGTCCCGGTGCTTGGGTCGCTGCTCGTCGCCGACGTGGTACTCCCGCCGTACCCGGGGAGTCTTGGCGAGTTGGGCGACCGGCCTGACCAGCGCCGACTCCACCTGGGGCGGCACGGCCGCGTCGCGCAGGCGTCTGTTGCGGCTGCGCTTACCCACCGAGGATCGCCTGTAGTGCCATGTCGATGAGCTGGTCGATGATCAGACCGGTGATCATCTTGAAGATCGGGATCTCCAGCAGGGACGCGCCGAAGGTCGCCACCGCCGTGGCGACCGCCTGGGCGATCTGGACGGCCAGGATGACCAACTGGACGATGATCTGGACCTTCAATGCCAGCACGACCGCGGCGACCACCACGTAGCCGGCGCCCAGCACAGTGATGGCGGTGGTGTTCCCGGCCAGTACGCCGCCCGGGCCGTCGCCGCCGGACCAGTACGCCTCGAAGGCCGCCACCACGTCCCCCTGGTTGCCGCCAGTCACCTCCACGGCCAGCGCATCAGCCTCCCGACCCACCTCCTCGACTGTGGTGGCGAAGTCCATCCAGACCTGCCCGAACTCGAAGAGCTTCTCCTCGTCGCCCTCCGGCCAGTCGTACCCGATCATGCCGAGCAGGGAAGCGAGCTCACCCGGGATAGTCATGCCCAAGGTTCAGCTCAACTCCTCGGACAGTTCGCGGAACCGGGCGATCAACTCCTCCTCGATGGCCGTCATGTCCTCCGCGAGGGCCATCAAGTCCTCGCCGCAGTTCTGATACTCGTCGGCCATCGCGGCGCAGCACCGCAGCAGATAGCCGGACACGACCGGAGAGGACAGGGAGACCAGGGTGCCGAGCATGTCGCCGCCCCACGGCTCGCCGAAGCCCGTCAGCCGCGTGTCGAGCGTGTCGAGCGCGGTCGCCAGCCGATCACCCACATCGGCGAGCCGAGCGCCCGCCACCCGGACCTGATCCGGATCGATCTCCAATGACATCCGTCAGCCTGCTATCCGGGCGATCCGAGCTTGGGCGGAGGTGAGCGCGCTCAGGAACGATTGCATCTGGCGCACCGACTGCTGTTGCACGTCTTCGAGGCGTTCGAGCAGGACCGCCGGATCCGGTACGTCCGGTGCGTCGGCGATCGTTCGGGCCCGCAGGTCGTCGAGGGCGGCGTTGACGGCGATCGTCAACTGTTCGGCGAGATAGCCGCTGCCCTGACGTAGCGCCTGGGGCGCCAGGGTGATCGACTCGATGCGACCGCCGGGAGCGGCTACCACGGTGATCAGGCCGTCCGCCGCGTTGGCCTCGCCGCAGGTCTCGGCGCTCTCCGCCGCGGGGCGGTTGGCCCGCAATTCCCGAAGGGTGCGAAGGGCGCTGTCCATTGACTGGCGGAACTCGTCGGCGCTGGCCGTCATGAGGGCCCCTCTCCGACCGGTCGGCAGCCTCCCGGCGGCCACTACCTGTTCTGGACACAGCGGGACCGGGTGTGTGCCGTCCACTTGAGACAGGCGATGAACGGAGGGTACCCGATCGGTTACTGCGGCAGGGGGCGCCCGCAGTGAGCCGTCCGCTCTCTGCCACTTGTTGACGAGGGACCGCTGGGATCGGAAGCCGGGAACCATGCCCCAATCCGTCCAGTGCCCGGAACCTTGGAGCACCCACGGAACGGCCAACCCCGAGCGTGCGACTCACCGGGATGCCTCGCGTTGAGCGTGTCGGCGGCTTGTTCAAATGGGATGGTGACGGCGACATCAACCGGTCCGGCAACTACCGGCTGCGCCTGCGGCTGCGCTGAGGCGTTGGCCGTGCTTCGCGCCGAGGTGGCAGCCTTACGCGCCGACGTTGCTCGGCTGCTGCCGCATGCCGCTGAGGCAACGACGCAGAGACAGCGGGCCGCCGGTCGATCGGTTCCGGCCGGTGCTGGGGAGCGGCTTGCGATGGAGCGGGTGGCCCTGTTCCGGTCCTTGTTCGTCGGGCGTGACGACGTGTATGCCCAGCGGTGGGAGAAGGATGGCCGGAAGGGCTGGTATCCGCAGTTGGAGCGTTTGCCGGGGCAGACGTGGCAGGAGGCGAAGGAGGCCCGCCGGTACCGGGCGTTGACCGATGCGGTGCTCCACGACCACCTGTCCGGGAAGATCAGCATCGGGCTGTACCCGATGCTGGCTGATGACTCGTGCCGGCTTCTGGCCTGCGACTTTGTGGCGAGCAGTGGCAGCTTGACGCACAGGCGTACGTCCAGGCCGCCGAGGCTGTCGGTGTTCCGACCGCGGTTGAGGTTTCCCGCTCGGGGCAGGGCGCCCATGTGTGGGCCTTCTTCTCGGAGCCTGTGCCGGCGTTGGACGCGCGGGCGTTGGGGTTCGGTTTGCTGCGTGAGGCGATGGCCGTCCGCGGCGAGTTGGGGCTGGAGAGCTACGACCGGTTCTTCCCCACCCAGGATCACCTGCCGGCGAAGGGGGAAGGGTTGGGCAACCTCATCGCGTTGCCGCTGCAGAAGCAGTGCCGCGACGCAGGCACCACGGTCTTCGTCGACCCGGAGACGTTCACGCCGTATCCCGATCAGTGGGCATTCCTTGCGGGTGCCGGCCGGCTCGGTCTGGCCGACGTGCAGCGGCTGGTCGCCGACCTGCGTCCGGTGGCGGTCGGCCCGGACGCGGTGTTGTTCCGGTCGGCGCTGCGCCCCGAGGCGGCTGCGCCGGCCGTGGTCCATGCCGAATGGGCGGGGATGCTCGCGATCCGCCGGGCTGGACTGCCACCGTCGCTGCTGGCCTCCCTCAAGCACGCCGCGTCGCTGGCGAACCCGGAGTTCTACAAGAACGAGAACCTGCGCCTGTCGAACTGGAACACACCGCGTTTCGTGCGCTGCTACCGCGAGGATTTGGAGTTCCTGTACCTGCCTCGGGCGATGGCGGACAAGGCCGCCGAACTGGTGGCGCAGGCCGGCAGCCGGCTCGACATCACCGACCGGCGCGCTGACCCGCCGCCCATCGACGTGGCGTTCACCGCGACCTTGCGGGACCGTCAGCCCGCCGCGGTAGCCGACCTCGCCCGCCACGAGCACGGCGTGTTGGAAGCCCCACCGGGATCGGGCAAGACCGTCATGGGTTGCGCCCTCATCGCCCACCACCGCACACCCACTCTCGTTCTGGTGGACCGGGCCCCGCTGATGGACCAGTGGCGCGACCGCCTCACCACGGTCCTCGACGTCGACCCTGGGCAGATCGGGCAGATCGGCGGTGGTAAGACCAAGCCGACCGGGTACATCGACCTGGCCATGATCCAGACCGTCGCCCGCATGGACGACGCCGCGCAGCGGCTCGACGGCTACGGGCTGGTCATTGTCGACGAAGCCCACCACGCGGGTGCCCCCACCGTGGAGAAGGCACTACGCCGCATCCCTGCCCGCCGATGGGTCGGCCTGACCGCCACCGCCTACCGCCGCGACGGCCTCGGGCCGGTCATCTTCATGCACTGCGGCCCAAAGCGGCACACCATCCCGATGATCGACAAAGCAGATCCGGACGCCCCGCGACGCGACCTGCACATCCACCACACCGACTTCGTGCTTCCCGACGACTCCGACACCACCAAGCCCGGAGCGATCACCTCCGTGGTGTTCGGCGGTCTCGTCGCCGACGACAGCCGCAACGAGCAGGTCTGCCAGGACGTACACGCCGCCCTCGGACGCGGCCGCAACTGCCTGGTCCTTACCCGGCAGACCGCCCACGTCGAGGCCCTCGCCTCCCAGCTACGCGACCTCGGCCACGAACCCCACCTGCTCTACGCCACCCGCAAAGCCAAAGACCTCAAACAGGTCCTCGCCTTCCTCGCCGCCCCGCCCGCCGACGGGCCACCGCTGCTGGTCGTCGCCACCGACAAATACGTCGGCGAAGGCTACGACTGCCCGAAACTGGACACCCTTTTCCTGGCCCATCCCGTCTCGTTCAAGGGCAGCATGGTGCAGTACGTCGGCCGGATCCTGCGCGCCTACCCCGGCAAGACCACCGTCGAGGTCCACGACTACGTCGACGAACACGTCGGCGTCCTCGCCGCCATGTGGCGCAAACGATCCCGCTCCTACACCCAACTCGGCTTCGCCATCGCCACAGGCGGCGGCTGACTGGGACTGCGCCGGGTCATCAGCCGAGCCCGGCCCGGTCGAAGCGGTCCAGCAGGCTCGGCTTACGGGCGTGCCGCTCGCGCAGCTGCCGCACGCGCCGGCGAAACGCCTCGGTGTCGCCGTCCCGATCGGCCAGCGCCTTCAGGTCGGACAGCAGCGCGACGGCCGCGTCGTACTCCTTCGGCCTCTTCGTCTCGATCATCGTGGCCACCCGCTGCCACGCCTCCTCCCGCCGTCCGGCGAGTGCGTTCAGGTGTCGCTCGCGGGCAGCAGCGGCCGCCCGCTCCCGGCGCTCCCGCTCGGCTGCCTCCCGCTCACGGGCGAGCCGCTGCCGCCGCAACCAGCGCTCCCCCGCAGCGGCCAACAGCTCCCCGACAGTGCGGCGACCGCCGGGGCCCTCGTTCGGGGCCGCGCCTTGGAAACGGGCCAGCAGTTCCGACCGCAGGTGCGCGTCGTCGCCGCGCAACAGCCGTAGGACAAGATTATCCTTCTCCGACTCCGGCAGCGCCTTCACCCATCGGGACAGCGACGCCACCGATGGCGTCGAGTCCTTCAGCGGCTTGCTCGTCTCGGCTGCCGCGGCGAGCAGATCCGGGTCCAGCCGCAGGAAGTCGACCAGGGCGGCCTGCGGCCCGGACAGGTCCCCCAGACCGGCCGGGACCGGCGGCTCCGGCTCGTCGTCGTCCAACTCCCTACCCTGTACGCACAACAGCCACGCCAGATACAGCAACCGCCGATCACCGGCCGCCAGTTCGGCCCGAGCGGGAAGGATCGCGGCGAGGTGGCCGCCGCCGTCGTACTCCTCGTCGCCGTCCTCATCCTCACTGTGCAGATCCACGATCACGTGCGAACGGGTTGCCCAGGAACAGGCCGACTCCCCGACGCAGTACTCCGCGGCCGTGCCCGGGTCCAGCACAGCGGCCGGTAGCCGCAGCGCGATCCGGTGCGTGCCCCAGTTCGCCAGGTACAGGAACGCGTCGAAGTACCACTGCATCCACTCCCGCGGGTCACCCTTCA
Organism: Micromonospora sp. NPDC007230; assembly: GCF_042869115.1. NCBI lineage: Bacteria > Bacillati > Actinomycetota > Actinomycetes > Micromonosporales > Micromonosporaceae > Micromonospora > Micromonospora sp. NPDC007230. Next base: position 10,644 of record NZ_JBIAFE010000006.1, read on the forward strand.
GGTCACCCCACTGGTAGTCGTTGACGAAACTCGACGACGTGATCCGCGCACGCGTCGACAACGCCCGCAACTCCCGCTGCTGCGTGCTCGTCAACGGCCGGTCGACCGCCACGAACTCGTAGTACTGGTACTCACTCACCGCCCGCACCTTTCGCCATGGGGATCACCCGTCCGCCCAGTGCCGGTACGCCTCGATCCCCTCGGCACCGGCGGTGACGGCTCCGGCAAGTGAAGATCCTGAATCGCGATCGCCTGATGGATGCGACCTCGGTGGCAGATCGCGACCACTGGGCCGTGGCGCAGGTCAACGCGCCGTACCGTCACCTCGACACCCAGAACCTGCGTCGTGAACGGCATCGACAGGTTGTCCTCGATCATCGTGAACAGGCCGGTCAGCTGCTCGTCATCGTCGTAGGCGTCGACCGTCGCCTCGCCGACCAACGTGTCCAACTCGGCCCGGCTCAGTGAAACCACCGCCGCACCCTACGACAGCTCCCGTGTTTCGTCCTGAACCACCCTGTCCGCTCAGCCGATCACTATCCCCGGGCTGCCGCCGAGGGGCTGCCGCCCCGACATGCCGCTTGCCAGCACGGGCCGTCCGGCCAACACCGCAGGCGTGGTTCGTCGCGCGCAGCCCCCCGACCTGCATGTTCACACCGAGATTGCCTGGTACCTCATGCTGAACGATGTGCCGTGAACCGTCGGGTGACACGGCCGGCGCCGGGAAGCGGACGCGCGTAGGCGGCAGGATGGGCGGATGTTCCTCTTGCGCGCGACCGCGAAGCTGCGCCAACGCATCGGGCAGTCCGCCCCGCATGACGGCGAGCGGTCCACGACGTTGCTCGGGGACTGGTATGCCACGCTGCTCCCGTGGCGGCCGCAGGTCGCGCTGCTCGTCAACGAGCGGACGTTGCTGCCGGTGCTCATGGCCCTCGCGCCGGCCGCCACCATGCCGGCTCGGGTCGCCGACCAGGTCGGCGCTGTGCTCGCCGCCCACTGCGTGCCCGACCTGGTCATCCGCACAGAGGTCGACCAGATGCGCCAGTGGCGGATCGCGCCGACGGCCAATCGCAGCGTTGTCGGCATCATGAACGAGTTCTCTTTCCTCGCCGACGCCTGGCGCGACGCCGCCAAGCCGAACCTTCTCGATCTGGCCGTGCGGCTGGCCGCGACACCGTGTAGCCCGCTCTACAAGCGTCACGTCCGCCCCGACCGGGAACTCGCGGCCATCGTGCAGCAGATCAGTTCGTGAGCGGATCATGGGCATGCCGGTGGTCACCAAGTTTTCGGCCGACGGTCCGTCGGGGTAGCCCTGTGCAGAGTCTGACGGCAGATCAGCGGGCCGGCTGAGCGACTGCCCGTGGGCGGCGCTGCCGACCGGCGGAGCGTCGCGCCGGGTAGCCTGCCGTCCATGCAGCCTGCCTCGAAGCTGGAGCGCCGGGTGGCGACCGCTGCCGAGCAGGCGTTGCGGCGCCAGCGTTACGTGAGCCCACTTGACGTGCTGACCGGGATGGGTTGGGTGCCGCTCGGGCTGGTGACGGACTGGCGGCAGGGCCGGGTGCCGCACCTGGAAGCGGTCGCGGCGGTGTCGGCCGACCGGCTCGCCGAGGCGCTGGAGGTGTTCCGTCGCTGGGTGGTCAGCCGTGGCCTGCGCCCCAGCCAGGTCGAGTATCTCGCGGCCACCCGCGATCGGCGGCCGCTGCGCTTCACCGCCGCTGGCGATCTCACGCTGGAGTTGACGTACTGCACGCACTGGATGCCCGCGGATCTGCCGGAACGGCAGTGGGAGCGGCTGACTGCCCGGCAGAGCAAGCCGCCGGACCTGGTGGTGGTGCAGCCACTGAAGGCGTTCACCTGCGTCGGCTGTGGGCGCATCGACGCCGACCTGCTGATGATGGAGGACGCCGGGCCGGCGTGCCTCACCTGCGCTGACCTCGATCACCTGGTGTTCCTGCCGGCCGGTGACGCGGCGCTGACCCGTCGGGCCAAACAGGCCAGCCGGCTCTCGGCGGTGGTGGTGCGGTTCAGCCGCTCCCGCAAGCGCCACGAGCGGCAGGGGCTGCTGGTCGAGGAGGCCGCGGTCGAGCAGGCCGAGCAGCAGTGCCTCTCCGACGAGGACGCCCGTGCCCGCCGCCGCGAGCGGGACCGGCAGCGGCGAGAGGTCGCGGACGAGCGGTTCCAGCAGGATCTGGCCGAACAGATCGGCCGGCTGTTTCCCAGCTGCCCGCCGATGCGGGCGGCGGCGATCAGCCGACACACCGGCACCCGCGGCAGCGGCCGGGTGGGGCGCAGCGCAGCCGGTCGGGCGCTTGACCCGGACGCCGTGACCCGGGCCGTGGTCGCCTCCGTGCGGCACGAGGACACCGCGTACGACGAGCTGCTGATGGCCGGTGTGCCACGGGAGCAGGCCCGGGAACGCGTCCGGGACGACATCGATCAGGTCCTCGAACGGTGGCGGCGCCCGGCCTGAGCGCCGGACCGTCCCGAGCCTCGCTGGTCAGCGGTTGCCGAGCAGGGTCCGGGCGACGTCGGCCGGGTCGCTCAGGCGTGGCAGCGGGAGCATGTCACCAGTGTCCGGCTCGGTGGGTGATGGATTGGTGCGGCGTCGTTGCGGGATCTCGATCGCTGGGCTGCCGTCGAGGCGGAGGCCGGCCGGGGCGTGGCCGGCGGCGCGCAGTGCGGCCAGGGTTTCGGCCTGCGACTTCGCGCTGGCGAGCACGGTCGGGGCGAGCCGGACCAGGTGCAGGGCCTGCAGTGAGCGGGTGTTGAGGATTTCGGTGAGCAGGGTTTCGTCGGCGCTGCACAGGCAGCAGCCGGCTGGGCGTACCTGAACGCGGCCGTATCGGCGGGCTACGTCGTTGATCAGGTAGGTGAGTGTCTGCGGCACGCGGCCGCCTTCGGCCACCTCGGCGATCCGGGCCAGCAGATCCGCCGGGGTGCTTCCGGCGTCGAGTGCGGCGCGGATGCTGGCCGGCGAGAAGCGCCAGGTCCACGCGCCGCTGCGGGACTCTGGTGTGGCCGTGCTGTCCAGCAGAGCCAGCAGGTTGGCCGACGGGGTGCCGGTCACCACCGCGGTGAGGTCGTTCTGCAACAGGACCGTGTCGCGGGACCGGGGCAGCATGGCCTGAGCGTGCCGATGAGCCGCGTCGGCGCCACCGGCCAGCAGGCTACGGCAGAGGCTGGTCGCTGTTCCGTGAGCGAGCAGACCGAGCTGGTGGGCTTCCCGCCAGATGCCGGTGACGTATCGGTCCAGATCCTCGTCGGCCTGGTCGGTCAGGACAGGGCTCTGCCAGGCCAGCCGGTCGGCGAGCGTGCCGGGGTCGGTGGCGTGACCTTCGGGTAAGACGTGGGCGAGAGTGCGCAAGGTCAGGGCGCGCAGAGCCGTCAACGTCATCTCCTCGCCCTCGTCCCAGTAAAGGACGCGGGAGGAGACCGCGGTGGAGTCGGCCGGGGCGAGCGGGCACGCGGGCATCGTCAGCCAGGTCTCGACGAGGTCCAGCAGTTGGTCCGCGGGTTCGGCGGCGGCGAACTCGTCATAGGCCACCGAGAGGGCCAGACCGGTGTCCGAGGCCTCGGTGAGCCCGCCCGCGGCGAGCAGTTCGACGGTCAGCCGGGCACGATCTTCGTCCTGGCCGGACGACTTGGCGATCCGCCGCAGCTCGCGTACGCCGAGACCGCCCGTCTTGAGCAGGGGCACCGGGCCGCCGCTCATGGTTCCGACGATCGCGGTGATCGCGGCGAGGGTCTCCGAGGCAGCGGCTGCGGCCTCCCGTTCGGCGGCCTCCGGTGCGACCGGGGTGGTAGGCACGGCCGGCGGCTGCGGGTCGAACGCAGCGACGTAGCCCTCCCGCAGCGCGAGGGCGACCTCGCGGGGCATTTCCTCGGCGCCCCATGCGGAGCCGACGACGAGGCCACGCTCGGCGGCCCACGGCAGCGCCGCCCCGGCCGAGCCGAACATGATCCCTCGCAGATGGACGGGCTGTGCCGGCCGCGAGGCGAGCGCGGCGAGCCGGGCGCGAACGTCGGCCGGGGCCTGCGCCACGAGCCGGCGCACGTTCTCCGGCCGCGCCAGCCACCCGACCAGCGCAACGATCAACTCGTCCTTGCCGCGGCCCGTCACGGGGATGCCGTGCACCTTCGCCAGCCTGCGCAACTCGTTCATGTTCCGGGTGTTGAGCAGCTCGGCGGCGCCGGGTCCGAGGTCCAGCGGGTGCGGCCATATCGGGCTCAGGTGTGCCGCCGCGAAGCCGTCGGCGGACGGCCAGATCAGGGCGAGGTCGGTGAGACGGCGCAGCGCCGCGGCCAGGTCCGCGTCGCCCTCCGGTACGCCCAACAGGGTCGCCAGCCGCGCGGTGGTCCACCCGTCGCCCAGCGCCGCCGCGGCCTCGCCCACCTGGAGCTGCGGCAGGGTGAGCAACGCGCAGGCAGCCGCCATCGACGACGGGTGAAGCAGCCGTACGGCGAGCTGATCGACCGTCTTCGGCGCAGGCTCGATGGTCGCGTCACGACGAGTCGCGACCAGACTGGTGAGCTGCGCCTCGGTCAGGGTACGAAGATGAGCGGCGAGGGACTGCACCATGCCAACCTACGACGCCCCTCTCTCGCGGGAGGCGACAGGTACGCCATTCGGAGGACCGCGCCGCACGGTGTGGATCACCAGCTGTCTTGACCCCCTCCGTTCGGGTATCCGATTCGGGTGGACTCAATGTGGCAGAACCCGAACCGCATTCCGCAGCTCAGGGGCCAGTCGTAACGGTTTCACCGATAGCCAGGCGGGTCGTCTGACGGGGACTGGCTGGCAGGTCCAGCAGGAAGATCGATGGCAGGGTTATCCGCCGTCGAACACGTCGTCGAGGACAAGTCTCGCCCGGCCCGGCACCTCCTCCTCGGGGAAGACCTCCGCGCACAGGTTGAGGACCTGCTCGGTGGTGGTCAGCCTGAGGTGCTTGACCAGGAAGCGGATGTCGTCGGCGTCCCGGCGCCGCGCGGCGAGCACCTTCATGGCCAGGAGATGTTCCGGGGACGCTGCCGCCACTCGCAGGCCAGGATGGTCAAAGACCCGAGGAGCTGCCGCATCGCCACCGGGAGCCACGTAGGCGCTCGCTTGCTCGTTGAGCCACCAGTGCGGCAGGCCGAGCTCATCGGCAACCGCGCGAGCTTCGTCGAGTACGACGCCATGCGGCTGGAACACCGCGTCGATGTCCCGGGTCGCCCGTCGCGCGTCGTAGGCCAGAGCCATGGCCGCTCCGCCGAAGATGTAGAGGTCAGCGACCACACCTCGCCGGTGTAACCGATCCCCGAGCCGGCGGAAGGCGTCCTCGATCCCGGCACGGTCCAACAGCGGATCATCAGCGCTCACGCGACATTCAACTCCTGCGTTGACACGTACACCCCACGGCGCCGGAACGCCGCCGGCGCGTGAACCACCGCATCGACCCGGGCGGCAGGAGTGTTGAACGGGAACCAGAACCGCCGCAACGACCGTGTCTCGACCCACGACGGTGCCCCGCGCCCGTCCTTGGCCGCCAGGTGCTCCGCCAACGCCGCCAGGAACACGTCCCAGTGTTCGTCGCCGGTGGCGGATGGCTCCTCGTTCAACAGGGCGGCACGCTTTTCCAGTGGCTCCCAGCGGTACTCCTCGAGGAACTCCGCCACCAGCCGCCACCGTCGCGTCTCGTCGGCTCCGACGAGCAGGGCACCCAGCCGCGCCACCGTCAGCGGCTCGTACCTCGCACCATGACTTTGCACACCCTGACGCTAGTACGTCTGAGACGGGTTGATGGCAGCCACACTCTCTGTGAACGGGCACGCAGACCGTGACGACCGCCATGGTTAGTGGGTGGTCAGCGGCCCTCTGGGAATGTAACACCGGGGTCGGGCGTAGCAGCCGAGACTGCCCGCCGTCACGGACGAGGACGGCGGGTGCTTGACCAGTAGCTGCACGAACCGTGATCGGCGCAGGACGTTGATCACTGCCAGTTGCACCTGAAAGACCGCTCTGACGTCGGAACCCCCGCCACTGATTGAAGCAGGGAAGGCCACCAGAGAGACGGAAGCGGCCGCACCCTGGAGCCGTCGCAATGAGACCGGGTTGTCCTGTCCGCTTGGCCGACAGCAAGCGGCGAAGCACTCTTGCGAGCCAAGACCGAGGCTGGCTCGTGCCCCGATTGTCTTCCCGGCGTTGCCGTGGCTCACCGGGGTGAAAAGTGGGCCGCCAGGGACTCGAACCCTGAACCTATGGATTAAAAGTCCACAGCTCTGCCATTGAGCTAGCGGCCCGCCCGCTCAGGCTACCGGAACCCGCCCGGGCCGGGATTCCGGCTTCCCGCCGTCCATCGATGTCCGGCACCCGACGCCCCGACGATCAGGGGTGGCCGGCGGCGCGGTTGTCCGCTTGGCTTACCGGCATGACGATCGTGCGTACGGGGGTGCTGGTCGCGGCGACCCTGCTGACCGGGCTGATGGCGGGGTTGTTCTTCGCGTACTCGTGCTCGGTGATGCCGGGGCTGGCCGCGACGGACGACCGGAGCTTCGGGCAGACCATGCGGTGGATCAACCGGCGGATCCTGAACGGGTGGTTCCTCACCGCCTTCCTCGGGTCGATGGTGCTGCTCGTGGCGGCGGTCGCGCTGCACTTCAGGAACGGGCCGGTGCTGGCCTGGACGGGCGCGGCTCTGGTCCTCTACGGCGCCACGCTGGTGATCACCATGCGGTGGAACGTGCCGCTGAACGACCAGCTCGACCGGGCCGGCCCGGCCGACGACCCGGCGGAGGTCCGCAGGCGCTTCGAGGCACCGTGGGTGCGGTGGAACCTGGCGCGGACGATCACCTCGGTCGCGGCGTTCGGCTGCCTGATCGGGGCCCTGGTGGGCAGCGACTGACGCACGGCGCCGGATCGGCGACGTGGCGGTGTCCTGCCGGCGGGTCACCGCCAGATCGCCGATCCGGCGTCGCACCAGTCGGGCATGGCACCGGCCCCCGGGGGAACCGGGTGGGGCATGAGGTTGAGCAGCAGGCCCGCCGTGGCCGCGTCGAGCGAGGTGGCGGGGGCCGACGGGGTACGCCGGCCCGGTGGTGAGGTGCACGCCTGGCTGCCCGGGCAGAACCAGACGGTCTGCGGGCTGCCGCTGAGCCGTACCCGGCTGCGTCGCTTCGCGCACGTGCCGTTCGACTACTCGTCCACCGACGTACTCACCGATGCCGACCCGGAGGGGTACGTCTGCCCGCGCTGCCTGGCCGCCACCCAGGGCCGCCGGCGGCAGGAGCGGAGCTGGGTACGGCACGCGCCACGGCCCTGACCGGTCCGCGGTTGGGACCCGCCGCAGCGGGTACGGCAGGCCACATGCGCATCGTGATCGTGGGGGCCACCGGCAACGTGGGGACGGCCCTGCTGCGCCGGTTGCGGCGGGAGTCCGGGACGGAACTGGTCGGCGTGGCGCGCCGGCTGCCGGGGCTGGACCCGGGGGAGCCGTACGACCGGGTGGCGTGGCACTCCTGCGACATCGGCGACCCGGGGGCGGTCGAGCGGCTGGCCGCGATCTTCGCCGGGGCGCGGGCGGTGGTGCACCTGGCCTGGCAGATCCAGCCCAGCCACGACCGACGCACCCTGTACCGGACCAACGTCGACGGCAGCCGGGCGGTGATCGACGCGGCCGTCCGGGCCAACGTCCCCGCCCTGGTGTACGCCTCGTCCGTCGGCACGTACGCGGCCGGCCCGAAGGACCAACCGGTCAGCGAGCGCTGGCCCGCGACCGGGGTGCCCGAGTCGTCGTACAGCCGGGACAAGGCCGAGGTGGAGGCGCTCCTCGATGAGGTCGAGCGGGAGCATCCGGAGCTGCGGGTGGTCCGGCTGCGGCCGGGGCTGACCTTCCAGCGGGACGCCGGCACCGAGATCACCCGCTACTTCCTCGGCCCGCTGGCCCCGGTGCGGCTGCTGCGGTACGGCCGCATCCCGCTCGTACCCACGAACCGCCGCCTCCGGATCCAGGCGGTGCACGCCGACGACGTGGCTGACGCATACGCGAAGGCGGTCCTGGGTGACGCGCGCGGCGCCTTCAACGTGGCCGCGGACCCGGTGCTGACCCCGGAACTGGTGGCCCGGCACTTCCACGGCTGGACGCTGCCGGTCGCCGCGCCGGTGCTGCGCGCGGCGGCGGCGCTGACCTGGCAGGCGCGGCTGCAACCGGTCGACGCCGGCTGGGTGGACCTGGCGTTGAGCGTGCCGCTGATGTCCAGCGAGCGCGCCGAGACCGAGCTGGGCTGGGCCCCGCAGATCGACTCGATCACCGCGCTCCGGGAACTCTTCACCGGCATGGCAGACCGCGCCGGCACCCACTCGCCGCCCCTGTCAACCGCCCCCACCCTCCCCGGCCGCCCCGCCGCCCTGCTCCACTCCCGCCTCCCCGGCCACCCCAACCCCTACTAACGCGACTGGGGGACGAGAACCAGCTCAGAAATCGGCGAAGAGGTACGGCAGTTGGCGCGGGAAGATGCGGCGGAGCTCGGTGGCCGCGTCCACCGGCACCACGCCGAGCCCCCGGATGGCGACCTCGGCCGAGTCGAGCACGCCGTACGCCAGGGCGCTGAGCCCGGCGGCGGTGAGCGTCGCGGTGGGGACGGTGCCGACGGCGGCGGCGTCCCCGGGCAGCACCTCCAGCCGCCCGGTGGCGCCGTCGAGCAGGTGGGTGCCGGCCAGCCAGCGGTCGCCGACCAGCTCCACGGTGACCCGACCGGTCCCGGCCGGCAGGCCGGCGAGCGCGTCCAGGCTCAGCAGCCGAGCCATCGGGGCCGGCGACCCCGGCCGGGACACCCGCGCCTCGACGTGTACCGCCAGGTCGGTGAGCCACAGTTCGGGCAACTCGTCGGCGGGCAGTTGGACGCGGACCCGGTCCACCTGGTCGACGTGGCGGGCGAAGAACTGGAGCAGCGACGCCCGGGCGTACGGGTCGCCGGCGAGCAGGTCGTCGGCGATCAGCTCGCCGCCGTGGTCGTCGATGCGGTAGGTGACCGCGCCGGCCGTCTCGCCGTCGCGGACGACGGTGAGCAGCCAGCGGTCGTCCCGGTCGCGCAGCCCGACCGCGCGGAAGTCGGGGAAGACGGCGAACCCGTGCCGCTCCCGCAGGCACCGTTCGGTGAACGCGCGCCACGCCGGGTAGCCGGCGCCGATCCGCTCCCAGACCACCTCGCCGGGCAGCTCGGCCCGGAGCAGCGGGGCCAGGTCGGCCGGGGAGAAGACCGCGGTACGCCGGGCGGGCAGCCCGACGTATCCGAAGCGCTCGTAGAACGAGGCACGGAACGGGTAGAGCGCGGTCAGCGAGTGCTCCTCGGCGCGCATCTCGTCGAGGAGCTGGTGCAGCAGCGCTCGGACGTGGCCGCGCCGGCGGGCCAGCGGGTGGGTCGCCACCCCGGCCACGCCGGCCATCGGCAGGACGCGTCCGCGCAGGTTCTGCCGCATCGGCACCGCCGAGACGGCGGCCGTGGTGCCGCCCTCCTCCTCGACGACCAGCGTCCGGTTGCCCGCGTTGTACGGCAGGTACTCCCGGAACTGCTCGACCCGGCCCGGCCCCATCGGCGACGGCTCGAACGCGTACGCCTGGAGCGGGAAGCTGTGGGTGAGGCGTTCCTCGGCGGTCAACCGGCGGATGATCATTCGTCCATCCCAACCCGGCCCGGCGATCGGCGCAACCCGATTGCCGGGGTCAGACCGCGGTGACGTCGGAGACGATGACGGTGACGTTGTCCGGCGCGCCGGCCTGGTGGGCGAGCTTCACCAACTGTTCGCCGCACTGCTGCCGGTCGCCGTACATGGCCAGCGCCGAGGCGATCGCGGCGTCCTCCACGTAGTCGGAGAGGCCGTCGCTGCAGAGCAGCAGCCGGTCACCCGGTGCGACGGTGAGCATTCCGATGGCGGGCGGCGCGTCCGAGCCCTGCACGGCGCGGGTGACCAGGGAGCGCTGCGGGTGGTGCCGGGCCTGGTCGGGGGAGAGCGCACCCTGGTCGACCAGCGCCTGGACGAAGGTGTCGTCCCGGGTGAGCTGGGCCAGCGTGGTGTCCCGCAGCAGATAGCAGCGGGAGTCGCCGACCTGGGCGAGGACCAGGGTGTCGCCTGCGAGCAGGCCGGCGGTCAGCGTCGTACCCATGCCGTCGCGGGCCGGGTCCACCGTGATGGCGGCCCGGATGCGCTGGTTGGCGGTGCTGACCACGGCGCGCAACGCGTCGGCGGCCTCGTCGGGGACGGCCGGCGGGGTCAGCTCGTCCAGGATCCGGATGACGATCTCGCTGGCCACCTCGCCGGCAGGTAGTCCGCCCATGCCGTCCGCGACCGCCAGCAGGCGGTCACCGGCGAGGGCGGAGTCCTCGTTGTTGGTCCGGACGAGGCCGACGTCGTTGAGGATGGTCGAGCGGAGGATGAGCGTCATGGGGTCAAGCTTGCCAAGAAGACCCCACCGGCGTCTCTACGCTACCGGTGGGTATGCCGGAGAAAGATTCCCGGTGACCGGTCGGCAGCATTGTCCACAGTGGTCACCGGCGAGGGTAGCGCAGCAGCAGACTCGCCCGTACCTCCTCGTCGCCGACCGCGGCGTAGCTGTGCGCGACGTCGGAGGTCCAGCGCAGGTGTTCGCCGGCCGCGGCGGTCAGCGGGGCCCCCAGCGGCCCGGCCCGCAGCACGCCGGCGAAGACGGTGATGTGTTCGGTCACCCCGGGCTGGTGCGCGGGGGAGAGCTGGCCCGGGCCGGGGGCGACCCGCATCCGGTAGAGCTCGTAGGTCGCGTCGGTGTCGGTGAACACCTCCAGCAGGGTGGCGGTGACCGCCGCACCGGTGACGGTGGGGGCCGCCGCCGGCTCGGAGAGGACGGCGGTGAGCGGTACGCCGAGTTGCGCGGTGATCGCGTACAGGGTCTCCAGGGTCGGGTTGCGGGTGCCGTTCTCCAGGCCGGAGAGGGTGGCCTTCCCGACGCCGGCCAGCCGGGCCAGCGTGGAGAGGGACATGCCCCGCTCCTCGCGCAGGGCACGGACCCGGCGGCCGACCGTCTCGGGCGCCCGGTCCCGGGCTGGTGGGGCTGCTGCCATGCGGCTATGGTGCTACATCGAGGCGTTCCGTAAACGGAACGGCGGACGGTCCGACGATCGGGGGGATGACGTGGCCGGTCGACTCCAACCGGTGCTGGCCGGTGTGGTGACCGCGCTGGTCGGGTTCGCCAGCTCCTTCACGGTCGTGCTGGCCGGGCTGCGGGCGGTCGGCGCGAACCAGGCGCAGGCCGCCTCCGGCCTGCTCGCGCTCTGCCTCGCCACCGGCGCCTGCGCGGTCTGGCTGGGCCTGCGGCACCGGCTGCCCCTGGCGATCGCCTGGTCCACCCCGGGCGCGGCGCTCCTGGTGGCCACCGGTCCGGTGCCCGGCGCGTGGCCGGCCGCGGTCGGCGCGTTCCTGCTCACCGGCCTGCTGATCACCGCCGCCGGACTGGTCCCGGCACTCGGCCGGGCGGTCGCCGCGATCCCCGCCCCGGTCGCCAGCGCCATGCTCGCGGGGGTGCTCCTGCCGCTCTGCACCGCGCCCGTCCGGGCCCTGGTCGAGGTGCCCGAGCTGGCCGGGCCGGTGGTGCTCACCTGGCTGGTGCTGCACCGCTTCGCCCGCCGCTGGGCGGTGCCGGGCGCGCTGGCCGTGGCGGCCGTGGCGATCGCGCTGACCGCGTCCGGGCCGGCCCGACCGCACCTCGCCCCGGCCGTCGCGCTGACCGCGCCGGCCTGGACCGTGCCCGCCGTGGTCGGCCTCGCGCTGCCGCTGTTCCTGGTCACCATGGCCGCGCAGAACGTGCCCGGGACGGCCGTCCTCGCCGGCTACGGCTACCGCGCCCCGCTGGGCTCCGCGCTCCGGGTGACCGGACTCGCCACCGCGCTCGGCGCGCCGGCCGGCGGGCACGCGGTGAACCTGGCGGCGATCACCGCCGCCCTGGCCGCCGGCCCCGACGCCCATCCCGACCCGGAGCGGCGCTGGATCGCCTCGGTCACCGCCGGGATCGGCATGGCGCTGCTCGGTCTCGGCGCCGGGGTGGCGACCGCCCTGGTGCTGCTCTCCCCGCCGATCCTGGTCGAGGCGGTGGCCGGGCTCGCGCTGCTCGGCGCGCTGGCCGGCGCGGTCTCGGCGGCCGTCGCCGAGCCGGACGCCCGCGAGGCGGCGGTGGTCACCTTCGTGGTCACCGCCTCCGGGGTGAGCCTGCTCGGTGTGGGCGGCGCGTTCTGGGGCCTGGTCGCCGGCTGGCTGATGCTCCTGCTCTTCCGCCGCCGCCGGGGCGCCGAGCGTCCGGCACCACCTCCGACGGACGCGTCCGCGGCGGAGCCGGCCACCCCGGCGCGGGTCGGCTGATCGAATGCGTAGCGCGCAATCCCCCGGCTTTAGCCGTGGGGATAGCGCGTCAATTTGGGACGGACAGTAGATAGCACGATGCTGTATATTGCACGGGTGTCCGTTGCCCTGCGGTCGAACAGTGACGTCGTCTTCCAGTGCGCTTTCCACGTCGTGTGGTGCCCGAAGTACCGACGTAGGGTGCTCGGCGGCCGGATCGAGGAGCGGTTGACGCAGCTTATCCGGGAGGTGGTGGAGGAGAAGGGGGCGTGGCTGGTGGCGTTGGACGTCATGCCCGACCAGGTTCATCTGCTGGTCGAGGTGGACCCGCAGTTCGGTGTCCACAAGCTCGTCAAGGCGATCAAGGCACGGACGTCGCGGGTGTTGCGGGAGGAGTTTCCGTCGCTGCGTTCCCGGTTGCCTACCTTGTGGACGAACTCGTACTTCGTGGCGACCACCGGCGGCGATCCGGTGGCAGCGGTGGAGCGGTACGTTGAGCAGCAGAAGGGCCGTTGAATGCTGACCGGCCGCCGCTATCTGCTCGCGTTCACCGACGAGCAGGCTGCCTACGCCGAGCAGGTGGGTGCGGTGTGTCGGGCGGTGTGGAACACCGGGTTGGAGCAGCGGCGTGAGTACCGCCGCCGCGGCGCGTGGATCACTTATAACGAGCAGGCCCGGCAGGTGGCCGAGGCGAAGAAGGACCCGGCTTGCGGGTGGCTGGCTGACGCGCCGGCGCACACGTTGCAGCAAACCCTGCGGGACCTGGACCAGGCATGCAAGACGCATGGCACGTGGAAGGTGCGCTGGCGGTCCAAGACGCGTACCGCCCCGTCGTTCCGGTTCCCCGACCCCAAGCAGATCGGCGTGCGCCGGCTCAACCGTCGGTGGGGTGAAGTACGGCTGCCGAAGTTCGGGCCGGTCAAGTTCCGGTGGACCCGCCCGCTCGGCGGCACTATCCGCAACGTCACCGTCTCCCGCGACGGCGGACGCTGGTACATCTCGTTCTGTGTCGAGGACGGCGTTGCCGAGGCGGCGCCGAACGGTAAGCCGCCGGTCGGTGTGGATCGGGGTGTGGCCGTGGCGGTGGCTACATCTGACGGGGGTCTGGACGATCGGGAGTTCGTCACCCCCGGCGAGGCGGTCCGGCTCAAGCGGTTGCAGCAGCGCCTATCGCGGTCGCTGCGGGTCCACGGCCGCAACCGCGGGTCGAAACGCCGAGACGCTACCCGCGCGCAACTCGGCCGGCTGAATGCCCGGATCCGGGCCCGCAGGGCTGACTTTGCCGCGCAGACCGCCGTGCGGCTGGTCCGCGAGCACGGCATGGTCGCTGTCGAGGGCCTGCGGATCAAGAACATGACCGCGAGCGCGAAGGGCACCGTTGACCAGCCCGGCCGGAATGTGAAGGCCAAGGCTGGCCTGAATCGGGCCATCCTGTCAAAAGGCTGGGGCGGATTCCTGCTGAAACTGGAACACGCCGCCCGCTACCACGGAGCACACATCGAGAAGGTCAACCCCGCGTACACGTCGCAAACCTGCAACGCCTGCAAGCATGTCGCCCCGGAATCCCGCGAGAGCCAAGCGGTCTTCCGGTGCGTCGCCTGCGGACATCAGGACCACGCCGACGTGAACGCGGCCAAGAACATACTCGCCGCCGGACTGGCGGTAACAGGGCGCGGAGACCTCGCCGCAGGGCGGTCCGTGAAACGCCAACCACCCGAACGGCTCGCGGCGTGAACGCGCCTCAGCCACGGGAATCCCCCCGCCTTCAGGCGTGGGGAGGAAGTCAACAGGGCGTCACTCCTCCTCGGGCAACTCGGTGGCCGGGACGTCGAGGCGTACGCCGTCGTCGGTGACGGCCGTGATCCGGTCGGCCAGCACGTAGACCGCGCCGGTCCGGGCCCGTTCGGTGGAGACCTTGAGATATCCGGTACGAAGCAGTCGGGCGGCCAGGTCGGCGGGGACGTCCGGCTCCTCGACCGCCGCCGACTCGATCAGCTCGTCCAGGCTGCCGCCCGGATCGACCCCGGCGGGCGCCTGCACCGTCACCGCGTTCGGGTCGCCGCGCTGGACGAGATCCACGGTGCCGACCTCGGCGCCGGTCGAGTCGACCACCCGCATGCCGGTGGTGACCCGGGAAATGACCTGCTGACTCATGCCGTCAGCGGTTCCCGGGCCGGCCCGGCGCTAAACGGGCGGGGCCCAGCCGCTCGGCGGGCGGGGCGAGAGCTCGCGCCAGGTGTCCGTCCCCTCCAGCAGCGCCCGGACCGTCTCCTCCGCCTCCTCCACGCTGCCGTACTCGTAGAACTGGGAGACCCCCTCGGCGCCGCCGGCGCGCTGCTCGACGTGCCAGCGGTCGCCGTCGACCCGGAGGAAGACGTCCCGCCGGGCCAGCCGCCCCCATTTCCCGTTCCACCAGTGCCTGCGCTGCTCCATGACGCGGACTCTATCGAACATGTGTTCGACACACGTCGGCCCCCGTGGGATTCCCACGAGGGCCGGTGTGCTCGGGTGGGTCAGCGCGCGGTGGGCGGCTCCTGCCGGCGACCCAGCACGTCGTCCAGCGCACCCCGCTGGGCCGGCGTGGCGTGGTTGCCCGCGAGCAGCGCGTCCCGGATCTCGGTGAGCAGCTTGATCTCCTCGCTCGGTGCCTTCGGCGGCGGCTCCTCGCCACGCCGCCTCCGCTCGGCGAGCTTGTTCATCGGGAAGACCACGAGGAAGTAGAGCGCCGCCGCGGTGAGCAGGAAGGTGATCACCGCGTTGAGGAAGGCCACCCAGTCGAACGGGATGCCGCGGAAGGTCGGGATCGAGCCGGTGATCCCGTTGTCGCTGCCAGTGAGCAGCGCGACGACGACCCGCACCAGCGGTTCCAGGAACGACTTGGTGAGCTGGGTGACCACGCCGGTGAACGCGGCGCCGATGACGACACCGACCGCCAGGTCGACGACGTTGCCACGCATGATGAAGTCTTTGAAGCCCTTGAGCATCCGCTCTCCCGTGCTGTCCGGTTTCGGGGGTCCGGGACAACCTATGCCCTGGGCTGCGCCTCCAGAAAAGCACCCGCCTCGAGCGCGGCCCGGGTCGGATCGCCGTCCCGGATCGCGTCGACCAGGCGACCGTGGTCGACGTACCGCTCGGGCTCCAGCGCGTCGCCCATCGCCTGGGCGACCGTGCTGCGCAGCGCGGCGCCGACCGAGGCGTACAGCTCGGCCAGCATGGCGTTGTGCGCGGCGGCCACCACCGCGGTGTGCAGTGCGGCGTCCGCCTCGACGAACTCGTCCACCCGGCCGGAGCGCCACGCGGCCTCCCGGGTGGCGAGCGCGCCGTCGAGCGCCGCCAGGTCCTCGGGGGTACGCCGCAGCGCGGCGAGCCGGGCGGCCTCCACCTCGAAGGCGCGGCGGACCTCGATCACCTCGGTCATCCGGTCGTCGGTGAGTCGGCGGGCCACCACCGGGGCCAGCTCGTCGGTCGACACCACGTATGTGCCGGAGCCCTGGCGGCACTCCAGCACCCCGGCGTGCACCAGCGCCCGGACCGCCTCGCGTACGGTGTTCCGCCCTACGCCCAGCGCGGCCACGAGCTGCGGCTCGGTCGGGATCCGGCCGCCCACCGGCCACTCGCCGCCGAGGATGCGGGCCCGGAGCTGCTCGATGGTCTGGCGGACCCGGTGGCCGCGCGGGGGCACGGTGACGGCGTCGACGGGGGGTGTCACCGGTAACAACTCCTGCCGAAATTCATCCCATGATTGTAGGTTGGAGGTCATGACGCCGCCACCCACCTGCACCGAGGCACCGGCCGCCGACCAGATCACCGCCGACGTGGCGCCCGGTCCGGTGCCGGCGGCGGCCCCGCCGGCGGCCCGGCGGGCGGCCGGCGGCAGCGCGCTGGTGCTGGTCGGCATGCTGCTGGTCGCGCTCAACCTGCGCGCCGCGGTGACCAGCCTGGGCGCCCTGCTGGACGAGGTGCGCGGCGGCCTCGGCCTCTCCGGCACGATGGCCGGCTTCGTGACCACCCTGCCCACCATCGCGTTCGCCGGGCTCGGCGCGCTCACCCCGTGGCTGGTCCGCCGCTGGCCGGCCGCCCGGGTGCTGGTGGTGGCGATGCTCGCGCTCACCGTCGGGCAGGTGCTCCGGGTGGTCACCGACTCGGCGGCGGTCTTCGTCCTCACCAGCGCGCTCGCCCTGTCCGGCATCGCGGTGGCGAACATCCTGCTGCCGATGCTGGTCAAGCAGCACTTCGCGCACCGCACCGGGCTGGTCACCGGGGCGTACACGATGGCCCTGACCACGGGCACGACGGTGGCCGCCGCCTCGGCGGTGCCGGTGGCGCACGCCTTCGGGTCGTGGCGGGCCGGGCTCGGCGTCTGGGCCGGGCTGGCCGCGGTGGCCGTACTCCCGTGGGTGCCGCTGGCGCGGCGCGCCCACGCCGCGCGGCGGACGGCGACCCGGGACGCGGCCGTCGCGACCTCGGCCGGGGTACGGCCGGCGCGGACCCGGCTCGGCTGGGCCATGGCGGTCTACTTCGGGGCGCAGTCGCTCAGCGGGTACGCGATCATGGGCTGGCTGGCCCAGCTCTTCCGGGACGCCGGCTACGCACCGGGGACGGCCGGCCTGCTGCTCGCCGGGGTGACCGCGCTCGGCGTGCCGGTGGCGCTGGCGATGCCGACCCTCGCCGGCCGGCTGCGGACGCTGCGGCCCCTGGTGCTCGGGCTGACCGTCTTCTCGGCGGCGTCCTACCTCGGTCTGGCCGTGGCCCCGCACGGCCTCGCGCCGCTCTGGGTGCTGCTGCTCGCCCTCGGCCAGGGTGCGTTCCCGCTGATCCTGACCACCATCGGGCTGCGTGCCCGGACCGCCGAGGGCACGGTGGCGCTGTCCGCCTTCGCGCAGAGCACCGGATACGTCATCGCCGCGCTCGGTCCGCTGCTGGTCGGCATCCTCTACGAGGCGACCGGAGGCTGGACGGCGCCGATCGGTTTCCTGCTGGTCGCGCTCGCGGTGCAGACCGCGGCGGGCCTGGTGATCGCCCGCCCCCGCTACATCGAGGACGAGCGCTGAGGCGGGACGGTCAGGAGGAGGCCGGCGTCGGGTCGCCCGCGACCGCCTGCTCCACCGTCGGGTAGGTGTGCAGCACCTCGACCAGGCCGCTGACCTCGAGGATGCGGAGCACCCCGCGTTGCGGGGCGGCCAGCCGGACCACGCCGCCGGCCTCGTCGCAGCTGTTCTTCGCCCGTACGAACACGGACAGCCCGGTCGAGTCGCAGAACGACAGCTCAGCCAGGTCGAAGACGAGCCGGTTGCGCCCCTTGTCCAGCAGGTCCGTGATCTGGTCCTGCAGCTGCGGTGCCGTCGCCATGTCCAGCTCGCCCGCGACCGACACGACGACCACGTCGCCGCGCTGTTCCGTGTGCACCGTCAGGGACATACGCAGACCTCCTGTGTTCGGTGGAACGGTATCCCACGAGAAGGGGGATACGCAGAACGGGAGCCGGCATCGTGCTGCCGATTATTCCTTTGCTGCGTGACAAGTAGCCCGCAGATTCCGGTGATAGAGTCCGCCCGTCCAGAAATCAGGAGGTCGTCGTGGCGTTGAGCGCGATCATCCTCCCTTCGGCCGGAGCGTGACGGTGGACGGCGGCGCGGCCATGTTCCGCTACCACGAGGCCCGGCAGCGGGCCGAGTTGCTCGCCGAGCGGCTGGTCGCGCTGGCCGACACGACTGTGCAGATGCATGCCGCGCCGAACTTCGGCCGGCTGCTGGCGGCGGCCGCAGCCGGTGCGGCGCGGATCTTCAAGAGCCCGGCGGCGGTGATTGCCGAGACCTTCGACGGCGGTTGCCTGGCCGGGGTCGCCGCCGCGCCGGACGCCGCCGGGGTCCTCGTCCCATGGACCATCGACGACGCCGGGGTGCCGATCGGCACCACCGTCCGGATCGACGAGCCGGGCAACTGGGGGTTGGTGGGCTGGCCGACCGGCGACAGCGTCACGGTCGCCGCCGCCCGGCTACGCGAGGACCGGGCTCCGCTCTACGTGGTGGTGCCGACCGCCACGCAGACCGTCCGTACGCCGGTGCTGGTGCAGCTCGCCCAGGCCGTCGCCTCGGCGGTGGAGGCCCAGCGCTCCTTCGACCAGGAGCACCGGATCGCGGTGACCCTCCAGCGCAGCCTGCTGCCCCGCCGGCTGCCCGAGATCGCCGGCCTGGACCTGGCCGTCCGCTACGAGCCGGCGAGCGCCCACACCGAGGTGGGCGGCGACTTCTACGAGCTGGTGATGCTCGACGGCCACCTGCTGATGGCGATCGGCGACGTGGCCGGGCACTCGCTGCACGCCGCGACCGTGATGGCCGAGCTGCGGCACGCGGTGCGGGCGTACGCGGTCGAGGGACACCCGCCGGGAGTGATCCTGGACCGGGTCAACGAGCTGATGCGCATCCTGCTGCCGAACGAGCTGGCCACGCTCTGCCTACTGCTGCTGGACCCGGGCGGCGGGCTGGTCCGGCTGGCCAGCGCGGGACACCTGCCGGCCCTGATCAGCACCGGCGGCCGGGTGGAGTTCGTGAAGCAGTCCGCCCCGCTGCTCGGGGTTCGCGCGCCCCGCCCGCCGGACCTGGAGTTCGTGCTGCCGGCCGGCGCGACGCTGGTCCTCTACACCGACGGCCTGATCGAGCGCCGGGACACCACCATCGACGAGGGGATGGCGGCGCTGGCCGCCGTCGCCACCCGGGTGGACGACGACCTCGACCAGTTCTGCCAGCGGCTGCTGGTCGAGCTGGCGCCGCCGGAGATCCAGGACGACGTCGCGGTGGTCGCGGTCCGCCGCCGCTGAGTGCCGGTCCGTCCGCGGCACGCCCGGCCGTCACCCACCGCGTGACGCGGCCAGCGAGCGGGCGTACGCCGCGGGGGAGACACCGGTGACCGCGCTGAACTCGCGGACCAGATGGGCCTGGTCGGCGTACCCGAGGTCGGCGGCGACCCGCGCCCAGTCCAGCGGCCCGGCGGCGGCCTGCTCGATCGCCTCCTGGAGCCGGTACCGCCGGATCACCCACTTCGGGCCGACGCCGACGTGGTCGAGGAAGAGCCGTTGCAGCCGCCGGGTCGAGACGCCGTGCCGCCGGGCGAAGTCGTCCACCCGCAGGATCCGCCGGTCGGCGCGGATCTCCTCGACCAGCGCGGTGGCCTCGGCGGCGAGCGGGTCCGGCGTGGGCGCCCAGGCGGTGAGCAGCGCGTCCAACCGGCGGCACCGCTCGTCGTCCGGGCCGGCGCAGTGTTCGCCCTCGACCGGCAGCCCGACCTGGGTGAGCGGCCGGCGCCGTCCGGTCAGCTCACGGACCGGCCGCCGCCAGAAGGGCCGGAAGCCGCCCGGGCGGAACTGGATCCCGCTGACCCGGCCGGTGCCGTGCAGCGTGACGGTGAACAGCTCGAGGTCGACCCCGGCGACCTCGCCGGTCTCCGGGCCGCCGGCCTGGGCCTGGAACACCACGTTGACCGCCGGGTGCGGCACCACCCGCTGCCGGTGCGGCTCGGTCAGCTCCCAGTCGACCAGCCAGTAGTGCTCGACGTACGGGCGCAGCGCGGGGGCGGCCAGCCTGCGCCGGAAGCGGACCGTCCGCAGCAGCCGGCCGGGGTCGAGGATGCCCCGGCTGTCCCGTCGCGGTTCGTGTCGCATTTTTTCAAGACCACCCCCATACGCTGGCCCTATGAGCACGAAGACTAGTGACCTGCTGGCCGCCGCCGCGCCCCGGACGGTGGCGGTGGTCCAGCGCATCTCCGACGACCAGCTCGACCTGCCCACCCCGTGCCCCGACTACGCCGTGCGCGACCTGATCAACCACCTGTACGACGTGGTGGTCAACTTCCAGGCGCTGGCCCGGCGGCAGGAGGTGGACTGGTCGGCGAAGGAGGACCACCTGACCGAGGGGTGGCGGGACCGGTTCGCGGCGGAGACCGGACGGCTCATCGAGGCGTGGTCGGACCCGGCGGCGCTGGAGGGCGTCTCGCCAGGGATGGGGCTGCCGCAGGAGACGGTCGGCGACATGGCCCTGATCGACCTCGCGGTGCACGGCTGGGACCTGGCCCGGGCGACCGGTCAGCGGCTCGAGATCGAGCCCGCGGTGCTGGCGGCGGGGCACGGCTTCATGGACCGGATGGGGGAGACCGGCCAGCGGATGGGCGCCTTCGGCGAACCGGTGCCCGCCACCTCGGAGGCCACCGCGCTGGACCAGTTGCTCGGCCGGACCGGCCGAAATCCCGCCTGGACTCCCTGACGCCACGGCCCGCCCGGCACCGCGCCGCGCGGGCCGTCCTTGACACTGCTATTCGCTGAGTGAATAGTTACCCAGGTGTCCACTCCGCACGTTCTGCTCGGGCTGCTCGCCGGGGGCCCCCGGCACGGGTACGAGCTGAAACGCGCGCACGACGAGCGGCTGCCCCGGGCCCGGCCGCTCGCCTTCGGGCAGGTCTACGCCACCCTCGCCCGGCTGCAGCGGGACGGCCTGGTGGTCCCCGCCGGCCAGGAGCGCGACGGCGGCCCGGACCGCACCTCGTACGCGCTCACCCCGGAGGGCCGGGCCGCACTCGACCGGTGGCTCGCCACCGTCGAGCCGCCGATGCCGTACGTGGCCAGCACCCTATTCGCCAAGGTGATGGTCGCCCTGCTGGTCGACGACGCCGACCGGGCCCGGTCCTACCTGATCGCCCAGCGCCGGGCGCACACCGAGCGGCTCCGCGAGCTGACCGCGGTGAAGACCGCCCCCGCGGCCAGCCTCGACGAGGTGATCGCGGCCGACTTCGCCATCGCCCATCTCGACGCCGACCTGCGGTGGCTGCACACCACCCTGGAGCGCGTCGCCGACTGGCACCGGGAGGTGCACTCGTGACATATCTGGAGGCCCGCGGGCTGGTGAAGGCGTACGGCAGGACACCCGCCCTGCGCGGCGCGACGCTCGACGTGGCGGAGGGGGAGATCCTCGCGGTCACCGGGCCGAGCGGCTGCGGCAAGTCGACGTTGCTGCACTGCCTCGCCGGCATCCTGCGCCCCGATGCCGGGCAGGTCACCTGGCGGGGGGAACGGATCGACCTGTGGTCGGAGGCGGTCCGGTCCCGGCTGCGCCGCACCGAGTTCGGGGTGCTCTTCCAGTTCGGTCAGCTCGTCGCCGAGCTGACCGCGGCGGAGAACGTCGCCCTTCCGCTGCTTCTCGCCGGCACGGGGCGGCGAGAGGCGCGGACGGCGGCGTTGACCTGGCTCGATCGGCTCGGCGTGGCCGAGGTGGCCGACGTCCGGCCGGGCGAGATGTCCGGCGGGCAGCAGCAGCGCTGCGCCACCGCCCGGGCCCTGGTCACCGAGCCTCGGGTGCTCTTCGCCGACGAGCCGACCGGTGCCCTGGACACGCTCACCGGCGAGCAGGTGCTCACCCAGCTGGTCCGGCTCGCCCGCGAGCAGCACACCACCGTCGTGCTGGTCACCCATGAGCCGCGGATCGCCGCGTACGCCGACCGCGAGGTGATGCTGCGCGACGGGCTGGTCGACCAGTCGGGCCTCGGACTCGACGCGCCAGTACCGGGCGGCCACCGGTGAGGCCCCGCACCCTGTTCCGGCTCGCCCTGGCCGGCACCAGGACCGACCTGGCCCGGGTCGCGCTGACCGCGCTGAGCGCCGCGCTGGCCACCCTCGCCGGCCTGGCCGCGCTGACCGTGCTGGCCATCCGCAAGCCGCCCGGTGACGCGTGGACCCAGTCGGAGCAGTACAGCAACGCCCTGCTGCGAGAGCCGGGGCTGCGCGGCGGCACGGCGTTCGCCCTGCTGCTGCTGACCGTCCCGGTGCTGGCGCTGGCCGGGCAGTGCGCCCGGCTCGGCGCCCCGGCCCGGGACCGCCGGCTTGCCGCGCTCCGGCTGGCCGGCGCCACGCCCGGCCAGGTCACCCGCGTCGCGATGGCGGAGACCGGGCTGGCGAGCCTGCTCGGCACGCTCGTCGGCCTGGCTCTCTATCTCGTCGGCCACCGGTTGCTGCACCGACCGGACGCGCAAGGGCAGCTTCCGCTGCCCACCGACGTGTATCCGGCCGCGGCCGGGGCGCTGGCGGTGGTGCTGGGCCTGCCGGTGATCGCCGCGGTGGCCACCGCGCTGCTGCTCCGCCGGGTGACCACCACCCCGTTCGGCGTGGTGCGCAGAGTGCGGACACGAGGGCCCTGGCCCTGGCCCGGGCTGTTGATCATCGTGGGGTTGGCCGCCTTCGCGGCCTTCCGGCCGGTCATCTTCTGGTATGACCGTCGGCACGCCGCACCGCCGCCGTGGCTGCTGCCGACGCTGCTGGTCGGCGGAGGCCTGGTCGCCATGATCGGCGTGGTCTCCGGCACCGGCTGGATCTCCCACACCACCGGCCGGCTGCTGCACCGGCACGCCCGGCGCCCCGCCGTGCTGTTGGCCGCCCGTCGCCTGATGGCCGACCCGTGGATGGGCAGCCGGACGTTCGCCGCCCTGCTCGCCGCGCTCATCTTCGGGGCCGGTGCCGCCGTCATGAGCGCCTGGTTCGAGGCGCGGCAGGCCGCGTACGCAGCAGGCCAGCGCCGCTTCGACGAGTTGGTCGGGCAGCCGGGTGTGCCCTCCGGCGAGCAGGAGGACTTCTACCTGCGCACCATGGACCTCGTGCACACCTCGGTGGTGGTCGCCCTGGTGATCGCGGCCCTCGGGCTGCTCGTAGCGGTCAGCGAAAGCGTGGTCAGTCGTCGCCGTGCGTACGCCGCGCTGGTGGCGACCGGGGTGCCGCGCGGCGTGATCGGGCGGTCCATCGCCTGGCAGGCCCTGGTGCCCGCGGTGCCGGCGATCCTGATCGCGTTGGCCGTGGGCACGCTGCTGGTCTTCGGCCTCTTCGGCCGCACGGTGCGGGACGGGGGATCGACGTACGGCTCGTGCGAGGGCGGCCCTGAGGTCTGCGACAACCCGGTGACAGCGGCTCAGCACACCCGCGAGATCGTCGTCCCGGCGGTCGAACGGGTCGTGCACGTACCCGTCGGGCTGCTCGCCCTCTACGGCGCGGGTGCCCTGGCCGCGGTGCTGGTGACCGTCGGCGTCGGCCTGCTCTTCCTGCGTCCGAGCACCGAGACGACGGAACTGCGGACGGCCTGAGGTGACGGTCAGCGGGTGGTGAGGATGCCGGCGGACCAGGCGACGACCAGGCCGATCACCGCCGAGCAGCAGCAGACCAGCAGGGCGGCGGCCACCACCGCGAGGATCACCCAGGTCGGCCCGCGCCGGGCCACCCCCGCCGGGGGTGCCTCCGCCCCGGCCGGCTCCTCCTCGGCGGTCCCGGTCATCCTGGCAGTCTAGGGGCGGCGAAGGTTCGCGGCGGCGGGGCAGGATGGGCCGATGGAGCTGATCTCGATCGAGGACGTCCAGGCCGCTGCCGACGACATCGCCGGAACGGTCGTGCGTACGCCACTGCTGCCGGCACCGTGGGACGACGAACTCTGGCTCAAGCCGGAGAGCCTGCAACCGGTGGGGTCGTTCAAGCTGCGCGGCGCGACCCACGCGGTGGCCCGGCTCGACCCGGCCGCCCGGTCCCGGGGCGTGGTGACCCACTCGTCCGGCAACCACGGGCAGGCCCTCGCCTACGCGGCGCGGGCGCTCGGGGTCCGGTGCTCGGTGGTCGTCCCCGAGGGAGCGCCGCAGGTCAAGGTGGACCAGATCCGGGCGCTCGGCGCCGAAGTGCGGTTCGTTCCGCGGGCCCGCCGGCTGCCGGAGGCGGAGCGGATCGCCGCCGACACCGGGGCCACGCTGGTGCCGCCCTTCGACGACCGGCGGATCATCGCCGGACAGGGCACCATCGGGCTGGAGATCGTGGCGGACCTGCCCGACGTCGACGTGGTGCTGGTGCCGGTCGGCGGGGGCGGGCTCTCCTCGGGAGTCGCCACCGCGGTGAAGGCGCTGCGCCCGTCGGCCGCCGTCGTCGGGGTGGAACCGCTGCTCGCCGCGGACGCCCAGGAGTCGCTCGCCGCCGGTGAGCTGGTGGTCTGGGACGTCGAGCGGACCTACCGGACCAGCGCGGACGGGCTGCGCACCAACCTCTCCGAGCTGACCCTCGCCCACCTGCGGGCACGCCTCGACGGCATCATCACGGTGACCGAGGAGGAGATCGCCGCGGCGATGGGCCGGCTGGCCCGGGAGGCCCGGCTGGTGGTGGAGCCGAGCGGAGCCGTGGCGGTCGCCGCCCGCCTCTTCCACGCCGACGCGCTGCCGTCCGGCCGGACCGCCGCCGTGCTCACCGGCGGCAACGTCGACCCGGCGGTCCTGGCGTCGGTGCTCACCACTCCGGCCCCCTGAGGCCCTCGCGCACCTTCCCGGAAAGAGTGGCTACCGGAGTCGAAATAGGCACTCTTTCCGGGAAAGCGGGGCCAACGGGGTGGCGCGTCAGCGGCGGGATCAGGCGCGGCCCAGCCGGTCGAGGGTCCAGGCGTTGATGAACGCCTCCTCGCGCCAGGCGTCGTAGCGACCGCTCGGGCCGCCGTGGCCGGCGCCCATCTCGGTCTTGAGCAGGTAGTCGCCCTCCGGGGCGACCGCCCGCAGCCGGGCGATCCACTTGGCCGGCTCGTGGTAGAGCACCCGGGTGTCGTTCAGGCTGGTCACCGCGAGGATGGCCGGGTAGGCGACCGGGGCCACGTTCTCGTACGGGGTGTACGACTTCATGTACGCGTACACCTCGGGGTCGTCGAGCGGGTTGCCCCACTCCTCCCACTCGGTGACGGTGAGCGGCAGCGACGGGTCGAGGATCGAGGTGAGCGCGTCCACGAAGGGCACCTGCGCGACGATCCCGGTGAACGCGTCCGGCGCGAGGTTGGCCACCGCGCCCATCAGCAGGCCGCCGGCCGACGCGCCTCGGGCCACCAGGCGGTCGGTGGCCGTCCAGCCGGCCTTGACCAGGTGCCGGGCGCAGGCAACGAAGTCGGTGAAGGTGTTCTTCTTGGCGAGCAGCTTGCCCTCGTCGTACCAGCGCCGGCCGAGTTCGCCGCCGCCGCGGATGTGCGCCACGGCGAAGATGACGCCGCGGTCGAGCAGGCTGAGCCGGGCGATGGAGAACCACGGGTCCATGCTCGCCTCGTACGAGCCGTAGCCGTAGATGAGGCAGGGGGCGGAGCCGTCGCGCGGGGTGTCCTTCCGGCAGACCAGCGAGATCGGCACCCGGGTGCCGTCGTCGGCCAGCGCCCAGTCCCGGTGCTGCTCGTAGTCGGCCGGGTCGTACGCCCGCCCGTCCGGCCCGGGACGGACCGGCTTCTGCTTGCGCAGCACCATCTGCCGGGTGACCAGGTCGTAGTCGTAGACCGAGTCCGGGGTGACCAGCGAGGTGTAGCGAAGCCGCAGCTCGCGGGTGCGGTACTCCGGGTTGGCGTCCAGCCCGACGCTGTAGATCGGCTCCGGGAAGTCGATGTCGTACGGGTCGCCGCCGCCGACCGGCAGCACCCGCAGCCCGGTCAGCCCGTTGGTGCGCAGCGAGACGACCAGATGGTTCTCGAACGCGTCGACGGACTCCAGCCGGGTGCCGGGCGAGTGTTCGATCAACGGGGTCCAGTCGCCGGGCGTGTCCGCCGAGGTGAACGCGAGGGCGAAGTCCTCCGCGCCGTCGTTGTGCAGGATCAGGAACCGGTGCCCGTGGTGCTCCACCGAGTATTCGACGCCCTGCCGGCGCGGGGCGATGACGGCGGGCTCGCCGGTCGGGTTGGCCGCCGGGACGACCCGTACCTCGCTGGTGATCTTGCTGTGGATGTCGATCAGCACGAACCGCTCGGAGCGGGTCAGCTCGACGCCCACCCAGAACCGCTCGTCGTCCTCCCGGTGGACCACCACGTCCTCGCTCGACGGGGTGCCGACGGCGTGCCGCCAGACCCGGTTCGGCCGCCAGGCGTCGTCCACCGTGACGTAGAAGAGCGTCGAGGCGTCGTTCGACCAGGCGGTGCCGTAGAAGGTGTCCGGGATCTGGTCGGGCAGCACCTCGCCGGTGCTCAGGT
Source organism: Micromonospora sp. NPDC007230 (assembly GCF_042869115.1). NCBI lineage: Bacteria > Bacillati > Actinomycetota > Actinomycetes > Micromonosporales > Micromonosporaceae > Micromonospora > Micromonospora sp. NPDC007230. The sequence goes on from NZ_JBIAFE010000006.1 coordinate 36,969, forward strand.
CCTTGATCCGCAGGGTGAACCGCTCGTCGCCGGCGAAGTCCGTCGAGTAGGCGAGCCAGCGCCCGTCCGGGCTGACGTCGAACGCGCCGAGGGCGAAGAAGTCGTGCCCCTCGGCGAGCAGGTTTTCGTCGAGCAGCACCTCCTCGCCGTCCAGCGGGGCGCCGTCGGCGCTGATCGGGGGCGTGGTCTCGCCGTCCCGGACGGCCCGGCGGCAGTGCACGCCGTACTGCTGGCCCTCGACCGTGCGGGTGTAGTACCAGTACCCGTCCTTGCGAGTGGGCACCGACAGGTCGGTCTCCTGGGTGCGCCGGCGGGTCTCCTCGAACAGTTGGGACCGCAGCTCCGCCAGGTGCGTGGTGCGGTCCTCGGTGTACGCGTTCTCCGCGGTCAGGTAGGCGATCGTCGCCGGGTCGTCCTTGGCCGCCAGCCAGGCGTACTCGTCGACGACGGTGTCGCCGTGGTGGGTGCGCTCGCTCGGCACGCGCTTGGCGACGGGCGACGGCTCCGGGTCGCGGCGCGGCGTTACGCGCGACGAGCTGGAGTTGTCGGGAGTCTCGGTGGTCACGGCGTCACGTTACCGGCCGGCCGCCCGGATCCGGGTCCGCGCTCTGCCGGATCCGGCAACTTGCCGCCGAGTCTTTCGAACATGTGTACGATGACCGCCATGGCGGCTGCAGCGAGTTCCACCCATCGTCCCGGAGCCCTCGACATCACCCGGCGCCTGGCCGAGATCTGCGGCCCGCCGTTCGCCCGGTTCGCCGGCCCGGCCGACGAGGTGGCCGGCCGGACGGCCCGCTGGGTGGCGGTGCCGGGCGGCCCGCACGCCGCCGCTGAGGTGTTGCGGCTGGCCGCCGCGCACGACCTCACGGTGGTGCCGCGCGGCGCCGGCACGAAGATCGACTGGGGGGCCGCCCCGGCGCAGGTCGACATCATGCTGGACACCGGCCGGCTCGCCGGGGTCTGGCACGAACCGCAGGGCTCCGGGGTGGCCGAGATCGGCGCCGGCACGCCGCTCCGGGCGGTCCAGGCCACCCTGGAACGCACCGGCCAGCGCCTACCGGTCGACGCGCCCTCCCCGGGGGCGACCCTGGGCGGAGTGCTCGCCGCCGACGAGGCCGGCCCGCTCCGGCTCCGGCACGGCAGCCCGTGCGCCCAACTCGTCGGGGTGCGCTACCTGGACGCAGACGGCGAGCTCGTCAGCGTCGGCGAGCCCGGGACGGCGTCGCTGGGCCGGGCGGCACCGACGGCTCGCGACCGGGCGGGCGGCTCGTCGACGCCCGCCGGCGGGCCGGGCGGCGGTGCCGCGGCGCTCTTCGGCACGGGCGACCTGCCGGGGCTGGACGTGGCCCGGCTGCTCTGCGGCTCGCAGGGCGGCCTGGGCGTGCTGGTCTCGGCCACCCTGCGGGTGCAGGCCGCGCCGGCCAGCCGGGTCTGGGTGTCCCGGCCGGTCTGGACCCCGCTGGAGGTGCACGACCTGGTCCGGGCGGTGCTCGCCGCGCGGCTCGACCCGGCGGCCGTCGAGCTGGACCTGCCCGTACCGGTGCCGCTGCCGCGCCGGCGGGTCTCCCCGTGGCACCCGTCGGTCGCCGGGCGACCCGACCACCCGGCGCTGACCGGGCAGGCCACCCGGCCGGCCGCCGCAGGCAGCCTGGTGGTGCTGCTGGAGGGCGGCCCGGCGGACGTCGCGGAGCGGGCCGAGCGGCTCACCGCCCTGCTGGGCGGCGATGCGGTCGTCGGTCACGCGGCGCCGGAGTGGTGGGGGCGCTACCCCTTCGCCCCCGGCGACACCGCGCTGCGGATCGAGGTGCCCATCAACGACCTGCACGCGGCGGTCTACGCGCTGCGCGACGCGGCCGGCAGCCCGGTGCCGGTCCGGGGCTCCGCCGGGGTCGGCACGGTGCACGCCGCGCTGCCCGGCTCGCTGGCCCCCGACCGGGTGGCCTCGATCCTCGCGGCCGTCCGTGGGGTGCTCCTCGCCCGGCAGGGCCGTTGTGTGGTGGTGTCCGCCCCGGCCCCGGTCCGCCGCGCCGTCGACCTCTGGGGTGAGCTGCCCACCCTGCCCCGCCTCCGGACGGCGAAGGCGCACCTCGACCCCCACCACCGCCTGGCCCCCGGCCGCCTCCCCGGCGGCCTCTGACCCCCGGCGGCGGTCAGAGGGTGTCGTTGCGGAGGACGAGGATGGCGATGTCGTCGCGGGGGGTCTCCACGGAGAAGCCGATCGCCGTGGCGCGCAGCCGGGCCGCGACCACGTCGGCGGAGTAGCCGGCCAGCGGGGCCGCAGACTCGCGCAGCCGTTCGGTGCCGAACAGCTCCCGGCCGCGCCGGCGCTCGGTGACCCCGTCGGTGTAGAAGATCAGCGCGTCACCCCGGCCGAGGGTGATCTCGGCCGTCGGGGTGGTGATCGAGTCGAGCAGCCCGAGCGCCGTACCGCCGGTGCCGACGAAGGCCGCCCCACCGCCACCGGGCAGCAGTACCGGGCGGTCGTGCCCGGCCAGGTGCAGGGACACGTCGAGCTGGCCGCCGTCACCCGGCCCGACCGCCGCCAGCGCCAGCGTGCAGTACCGGCCGCTGCCGCGCTCCACCAGCGTCTCGTTGAGTCGGCCCAGCACCTCCGGCAGCGGCTTGCCGTCGCCGACCAGCACCCGGATCACGTCCCGGACCAGGCCGGTCACCGCCGCCGCCTGCACGCCCTTGCCGGAGACGTCCCCGATGACCACCAGCCACCGGCCGTCCGGCAGCGGGACCACGTCGTAGAAGTCGCCGCCGACGTCGGCATCGTCGCCGGTAGGGACGTACTCGGCGGCGAAGCCGATGCCCTCGACGACGGGGAGCACCGGCGGCAGCAACGACTGCTGGAGGGTCTGGGCCACCCGTCGGCGCTCGGCGTGGATGCGGGCGTTCTCGATGGCGAGGGCGGCCCGCCGGGCCACGTCCTCCAGCACCGACACCTCGTCCGGGTCGTGTCGATGCCGCTGGTGGCGGCCGATGGCCAGGGTGCCGAGGCGCTGCCCGCGGGCGATCAGCGGCACGGCGAAGCCCTCCATCGGCCCGCTGAGCGGCACCTGCGCGGCGCTCCGGGAGGCCTCCCGCAGCCGGGCCTGGATCGAGTCCGGTCCGGTCTCCTCGAGCACGCGGTGCAGCTGCGGCAGCACCGACTCGTCGGCGTGGCTGCACGCGGCGAGCCGCAGCCGCCCCCACTCGTCGGTGGTGTGCACCGCGCACCACTGGCCGAGCCGCGGCACCACCAGCTGCGGGATGAGCGCCATGGTCAGCTCGACGTCGAGGGACTGGGCGAGCAGTTCGCTCGCCTCGGCGAGGAAGGTCAGCCAGGCCGACCGGCGGACGTCCGCCCGGCGCAGCCGGTCGTTCTCCAGGTGCAGCGAGAGCCGTTCGGCGGCCAGCACCGCGAGCGGCCGGGCGTACGCCGACGGCGCGGCGTCCAGCTCCAGCTCACCGGCGTACGGCCGGTGCACGGCGAGCGGCACCCGGAGCAGTTCGCTGCCCGCCCGGGGCTGCCGGCCGTACCGGGCGAGCACCTGGGTGCCCTGCCCGTCGCCCCGGTCCAGCCGGACCACGCCGCCGGCCGCGCCCACCATCTCGGCGAGCCGGGCCAGCAGCCCGTTGGCGAACTCCGGCAGCGGGTCGTCCGCGTACGGGTCGGGGGTGGTCTGCATCAGCTCGCTCATCGCGGCGGCGCTCGGGGCGCTGTCCGTCGCCCCGCCCGGGATGACCGCCGTGTGGTGCTCGGCCAGGGCCGGTGGCGCGGCGGACGTCACCTCGTGCCGGTCGAGCCGGAACCAGACGCCCTTGCCGGTGGGCAGGTAGGTGGTGCCCCACCGGCTGGCGAAGTGGTCCACCAGCAGCAGGCCGCGCCCGCGCTCGGCCACCTCGGCAATCTCGGTGCTGACGTTGCGTACCCCGACGATCAGTTCCTCGACCGGGCCGGACGCGAAGTCGGTGACGGTGACGGTAAGTCCCCCGTTGTCCGCCTCGACCTCGATGTCGAGTTCGGTGCGCGCGTGCTCGATGGCGTTGGTGGTGAGTTCCGTGGTGAGCAGCAGGGCCTCGTTGAGCAGTTCGTCCAGATCCGCCTCGCCGAGAACGGACCGGACCAGCGCCCGGGCTGCGGCGGGCGTACGCCGGTCGGCGGGGAGCCGGACACGCCGGACGTGCTCGTCCGTGGCGCCGTCCACCGCGGGCCCCGCTTCCGCTGACACCTTCGTATCCTCCACCGCCGCCGTCCCCGGTGCCAAGCGCCCCCCGCCGCGCCACTCCGCCAAGCGAGGGGGCGCGCCGGGTCGGCTGGTCGTCACCTCGACCTGCCGCGGGCAGAATGGTGGGATGTCGGCACGAGCCGGTTGGCCCCGAGCTGAGCGAGGAATGATGACCACGGCGAAACAGTCGCTAGCCGCGGACCCGTCCGCGCCCGAGCACGAGGCGCTCCTCGGCGACCTCGTCGAGGCGCTGCGGCAGGTGCGCCGGGGCGACCTCAAGGTCCGGCTGCCTCGACGGGCCGGCCTGGCCGGCGAGGTGGCCGACGCCTTCAACGACGTGGTGTCGCTGCAGGAGCGGCAGCACCTGGACCTGCGCCGGATCAGCCGGATCGTCGGCCGGGACGGCCGGCTGACCGAACGCCTCGACGACGAGGGCCTGGACGGTTCGTGGGCGGAGGGGCAGCGGGCGATCAACTCGTTGATCGACGACCTGGGCCGGCCGACCACCGAGATCGCCCGGGTCATCGTGGCGGTGGCCGACGGCGACCTGTCCCAGCACATGGCGCTGGAGATCGACGGTCGCCCGCTGCGCGGCGAGTACCTGCGCATCGGCCGCACCGTCAACACCATGGTCGATCAGCTCTCGTCCTTCTCGAACGAGGTGACCCGGGTGGCCCGCGAGGTGGGCACCGAGGGCAAGCTGGGCGGGCAGGCCGACGTACGCGGGGTCGCCGGCACCTGGAAGGACCTCACCGACTCGGTGAACACCATGGCGTCGAACCTCACCTACCAGGTGCGGTCGATCTCCCAGGTGGCCACGGCGGTGGCGAAGGGTGACCTGTCGCAGAAGATCACCGTGTCGGCCAAGGGCGAGGTGGCCGAGCTGGCCCACACCTTCAACTCGCTCACCGACACCTTGCGGCTCTTCGCCGAGCAGGTGACCCGGGTGGCCCGGGAGGTGGGCACCGAGGGCAAGCTGGGCGGCCAGGCGGAGGTGCCGAACGTCGCCGGCACCTGGAAGGACCTGACCGACAGCGTCAACTCGATGGCGTCGAACCTGACCGCGCAGGTGCGCAACATCGCCCAGGTCTCCACCGCGGTGGCCCGGGGCGACCTCTCCCAGAAGATCACGGTGGCCGCGCAGGGCGAGATCCTGGAGCTGAAGGACACCGTGAACACGATGGTGGATCAGCTGTCGTCGTTCGCGGACGAGGTGACCCGGGTGGCCCGTGAGGTGGGCATCGAGGGCAAGCTCGGCGGCCAGGCCCAGGTACGCGGCGTTTCCGGCACCTGGCGTGACCTGACCGAGAACGTCAACCAGCTCGCCGGCAACCTGACCAGTCAGGTGCGGAACATCTCGCAGGTGTCCACGGCGGTGGCGAAGGGTGACCTGTCGCAGAAGATCACGGTGGACGCGCAGGGTGAGATCCTGGAGCTGAAGAACACCGTGAACACGATGGTGGATCAGCTGTCGTCGTTTGCCGACGAGGTGACCCGGGTGGCCCGTGAGGTGGGCACCGAGGGCAAGCTCGGTGGTCAGGCGCAGGTGAAGGGTGTGTCCGGCACCTGGCGGGACCTGACCGACAACGTGAACTCGATGGCGTCGAACCTGACCAGTCAGGTGCGGAACATCGCCTCGGTCACCACGGCGGTCGCGAAGGGTGACCTGAGCCAGAAGATCACCGTGGACGCCCGGGGTGAGATCCTGGAGCTGAAGTCCACCGTCAACACGATGGTGGATCAGCTGTCGTCGTTCGCGGACGAGGTGACCCGGGTGGCCCGTGAGGTGGGCACCGAGGGCAAGCTCGGCGGCCAGGCCCAGGTACGCGGCGTCGCCGGCACCTGGCGCGACCTCACCGACAACGTGAACTCGATGGCGTCCAACCTGACCAGCCAGGTGCGCAACATCGCCCAGGTGTCCACGGCGGTGGCGAAGGGTGACCTGTCGCAGAAGATCACGGTGGACGCGCAGGGTGAGATCCTGGAGCTGAAGAACACCGTGAACACCATGGTGGATCAGCTGTCGTCGTTCGCGGACGAGGTGACCCGGGTGGCCCGTGAGGTGGGCACCGAGGGCAAGCTGGGCGGTCAGGCGCAGGTGAAGGGTGTGTCCGGCACCTGGCGGGACCTGACCGACAACGTGAACTCGATGGCGTCGAACCTGACCAGTCAGGTGCGGAACATCGCCTCGGTCACCACGGCGGTCGCGAAGGGTGACCTGAGCCAGAAGATCACGGTGGACGCGCAGGGCGAGATCCTGGAGCTGAAGTCCACCGTCAACACGATGGTCGATCAGCTGTCGTCGTTCGCCGACGAGGTGACCCGGGTCGCCCGTGAGGTGGGCACCGAGGGCAAGCTCGGCGGTCAGGCGCAGGTGAAGGGCGTCTCCGGCACCTGGCGTGACCTCACCGAGAACGTCAACCAGCTCGCCTCGACCCTGACCACCCAGCTCCGGGCGATCGCCCAGGTCTCCACCTCGGTGACCCGGGGCGACCTGACCCAGCGGATCGCCGTCAAGGCGCAGGGCGAGGTCGCCGAGCTGAAGGACAACATCAACCAGATGATCGTCACCCTCCGGGAGACGACGAAGAAGAACGCCGAGCAGGGCTGGCTGGACTCCAACCTGGCCCGGATCGGCGGCCTGCTCCAGGGCCAGCGGGACCTCGGCGAGGTCTGCCGCATGATCATGATGGAGGTGACCCCGCTGGTCGACGCGCAGCTCGGCGCGTTCTTCCTGGCGGACAGCTCCGAGGGGAGCATGCGGCTGCGGCTCACCGCCTCGTACGGGTATGTGGCGCGGGGGCACGACGTGACCTTCGGGCCCGGCGAGGGGCTGGTCGGCCAGGCCGCCCTCTCCCGGCGGACCATAAGGGTCAGCGCCCAGCCCGACGGGCGGCTGATGCTGCGCTCCGGGCTGGCCGAGACGCCCCCGGCCGACCTGGTGGTGCTGCCCGTCCTGTTCGAGGGCGAGCTGCTCGGCGTGATCGAGTTCGCCGGGGTCATCACCTTCTCCGAGCTGCACCTGTCGTTCCTGGAGCGGCTGGTCACCACGATCGGCATCGCGGTCAACACGATCCAGGCCAACCGGCGTACGGAGGAACTGCTGGCCCAGTCGCAGCGGCTGGCGCTCGAACTCCAGGAGCAGTCGGCGGAGCTGCAGCGCACCAACGCCGAACTGGAGGACAAGGCCAAGCTGCTCTCCGAGCAGAAGGCCAACATCGAGACCCAGAACCGGGAGATCGAGCTGGCCCGGCTCGGCCTGGAGGAGAAGGCGCAGCAGCTCACCCGGGCGTCGGCGTACAAGTCGGAGTTCCTGGCGAACATGAGCCACGAGCTGCGCACACCGTTGAACTCGCTGCTGCTGCTGGCCCGGCTGCTGGCCGAGAATCCGGACCAGAACCTGACGCCGAAGCAGACCGAGTTCGCCCGCACCATCCACAGCGCCGGATCGGACCTGCTCTCCCTGATCGACGACATCCTGGACCTGGCCAAGATCGAGGCGGGCCGGATGGACGTGGAGCCGACCGAGGTGCGCTTCTCCGAGCTGCGCGGCTACGTCGAGCAGGCGTTCGCCCCGCAGGCCGAGGAGAAGGGCCTCGACTTCCAGGTACGGATCAGCAAGGACCTGCCCCCGGCGCTGGTCACCGACGCCCAGCGGTTGCAGCAGATCCTGCGCAACATGCTCTCCAACGCGGTGAAGTTCACCGACCACGGCGCGGTGACGCTGCGGATCGCCCCGGCCGCCGAGAACGCGGTCTTCGACGTGCCCGCGCTGACCAACGCCCGGCGGGTGATCGCGTTCACGGTGATCGACACCGGGATCGGCATCTCCGACGACAAGCTGTCGCTGATCTTCGAGGCCTTCCAGCAGGCGGACGGCACCACCAGCCGCCGGTACGGGGGCACCGGGCTGGGCCTGTCGATCAGCCGGGACCTGGCGCGCCTGCTCGGCGGCACGATCACCGTGTCGTCGGCGCCCGGCCAGGGGTCGACCTTCACCCTCTTCGTACCGGACGTGCTGGCACCGGACGCGGTGGTGGCGCCGGCGCCACCCTCGCCGAGCCGCGCGGGCCTGCCGTCGTCGCTGCTCATGCCGATGGAGCTGCCGCAGCCGCAGCCGACTCCGGCGGCCCGGCGGCTGGAGGGCGTGACCGTCCTGATCGTCGACGACGACGTCCGCAACGTGTTCGCCCTGACCTCCGCGTTGGAACTGCACGGGATGACCGTGCTGTACTCGGACAACGGGGCGGACGGTGTCCGCCAGTTGGCCGAGCATCCGGAGGTGGACATCGTGTTGATGGACGCGATGATGCCGGACCAGGACGGCTATGAGACGACCCGGCAGATCCGGCGCAACCACCGCTTCGTGGACCTGCCAATCGTGTTCCTGACCGCCAAGGCGATGCCTGGTGACCGGGATTCGGCGATCACGGCCGGGGGTAGTGACTACATCACCAAGCCGGTGGACCTGGACGAGCTGATCGAGATGATGGCGTCCTGGATCGGCCGGAGCCGAGGCGAGGAGACCCCGTGACCCAGACGGCCAAGGCGCTGCTGGTGGACGACCGGCGGGAGAACCTGATGGCCCTGGAGGCGATCCTCCAGGGGCTGCCGGTGCAGTCGGTCGCGGTGGAGAGCGGCGAGGCGGCGCTGAAGCAGCTCCTCGTCGACGACTTCGCGGTGATCCTGCTCGACGCGCAGATGCCCGACATGGACGGCTTCGAGACCGCCACCCACATCAAGCGGCGGGAGCGGACCCGGCACGTGCCGATCATCTTCCTCACGGCGGCGGACAAGGACGCCCAGCTCGCCCTGCGCGGCTACGCCGTGGGCGCGGTCGACTACCTGACCAAGCCGTTCGACCCTTGGGTGCTGCGTGCCAAGGTGTCGGTCTTCGTGGAGCTGTGGGTAAAGACCCGGCAGCTCGCCGCGCAGTCCGACCTGGTGCGGGAGCGGGACGCCCAGTGGCGGGTGCTCACCGACGCGGTGGACGAGGCGACGACGCTGCTGCGCGCGGACGACGGCCCGGAGGGCCGGGAGCGCGCGGTGGACATCCTGGAGCAGGCCCGCTGGGGCAACCCCGGCTGAGCCGTCAGCCGGCCCGGTCGCCGCGCCCCGCCGCGGCGCGCCGGGCGCGCCACCGTTCGCCGAGCGTGTCGAGTTCCTCCTGTACGAAGACGAAGAAGTCCAGCATTTCGGCCACCCGCTCGCCGGCCGGGGTGGCTCGCCCGTGCAGGGCGTCCACGCCGCCGGTGGCGATGTCGATGAAGTTCTTGTAGAGGCCGGTCTTGGTGATGGTGGCCTCGTACCAGGGGTTGTCCGGCATCCGGTAGTGGTCCCGCCGGGAGCCCTTGACCGGCTCGCGGACCAGCATGCCGAACTGGGTCAGGTAGCGGACCGCGCCGGAGACCGCCGCCGCGCTGACTCCGAGCCGCTCGCCGATCTCGCCGGCGGTCAGCGGGCCGTCCGCGCTCATCACGGTGAAGAGCACCCGGGCGGCCATCCGGGGGAAGCCGACGTCCGCGAAGGCCATCGCCATCCGCTCGACGAAGAGGTGGACCCCTTCCTCGTTCCGGGTCGGGCGGTGGGCGTCAAGCATCGGCGGTGGCTCCTCCGTCAAAAAGTCGTGAAGACGATGGTGCCCCAGCTCTCACAGTCTTCACAAGTTTATGAAACGAGCGTAGCTTCCGAAGTATGGAAACCCCAATTGAGGTGTCCGGCCTGGTGAAGAATTTCGGCCGGACCCGGGCACTCGACGGACTCGACCTGACCGTCCGCGCCGGGCAGGTGCACGGCTTCCTGGGCCCCAACGGCGCCGGCAAGTCGACCACCATCCGGGTGCTGCTCGGCCTGCTGCGGGCGGACGCGGGAGCCGTCCGGCTGCTCGGCGGTGACCCGTGGCGGGACGCCGTCGCCCTGCACCGCCGCCTCGCGTACGTCCCCGGTGACGTCACCCTCTGGCCGAACCTGAGCGGCGGCGAGGTGATCGACCTGCTCGGCCGGATGCGCGGCGGACTGGACCCGAAGCGCCGCGCCGAGCTGCTGGACTCCTTCGAGCTGGACCCGCGCAAGAAGGGCCGGGCCTACTCCAAGGGCAACCGGCAGAAGGTGGGCCTGGTGGCCGCGCTCGCCTCCGACGTCGAGCTGCTCATCCTCGACGAGCCGACCTCCGGGCTGGACCCGCTCATGGAGGAGGTCTTCCAGCACTGGGTCCGCCGGGCCAAGCAGGACGGCCGCACCGTGCTGCTCTCCAGCCACATCCTCGCCGAGGTGGAGGCGCTCTGCGACCGGGTGACGATCATCCGCAACGGCCGCGCCGTCGAGTCCGGCACCCTCGGCGAGCTGCGCCACCTGCACCGCACCGCGATCGACGCCGAGGTCGCCGCGCCGCTTCACGGACTGGCCGACCTGCCGGGTGTGCACGACCTGCGGGTGGACGGCAACCGGGTGCGCTTCGACGTGGACTCCGCCGCCCTGGACACCGCGCTGCGCCGGCTCACCGAGCTGGGCGTACGCAGCCTGGTCAGCCAGCCGCCGACGCTGGAGGAGCTGTTCCTGCGGCACTACGAGGCGATCCCCGGCCAACCGGCCCCTGCCGAGGCGACCCGATGAGCACCTTGACCGGCACGCGTCACCTGGCCCGGCTGATCCTGCGCCGGGACCGCGTCCTGCTCCCGCTCTGGGTGCTGCTGCTCGCCGTCCTGCCGATGACGTACGCGACCAGCTTCTTCGAGCTCTTCCCGACGGACGCCGACCGGGCCGCGTACGCCGCCGGCACGGCCCGCAACCCGTCGATCGTCGCGCTGCTCGGCCCGGTGTACGGCGACAGCGTCGGCGCGCTGACCGCCCAGCGCTCCGGCTTCCTGCTGGTGATCATCGCGCTGGCCAGCCTGCTCACCGTCGTCCGGCACACCCGCACCGAGGAGGAGGCCGGCCGGCGGGAGCTGCTCGGCGGCACGGTGCTCGGCCGGTACGCCGGGCTGACCGCCGCGCTGCTCGTGACGTACGCGGCCGACCTGCTGCTCGGGCTGCTCACCGCGGCCGGGCTGGTCTCCACCGGGCTGCCGGCGGCCGGCTCGTACGCGTACGGCCTCTCCGCCACGCTGACCGGCGTCGTCTTCGCCACGATCGGTGGGCTGGCCGCCCAGCTCACCGAGACGGCGGGCGGGGCGCGGGGCATCGCCATCGGCGTGCTCGGTGCCGCCTTCGGGCTCCGGCTGCTGGGTGACACCGCCACGCACGACTGGCCGAGCTGGCTCTCTCCGCTGGGCTGGGCGCCGCGGGTGCGGCCGTACGAGGGGGAGCGCTGGTGGGTGCTGGCCCTGCCGCTGGTCGCGTCGGTGCTGATCGCGGCGGTCGCGTACCCGGTCTCGGTGCGCCGCGACCTGGGGGCCGGGGTGCTGCCGCCCCGGCTCGGGCCGGTCACCGCCGGCCGGGCCCTCTCCGGATCGTTCGGGCTGGCCTGGCGGCTGCACCGCGGGCAGATCCTCTGGTGGTCGGTCGGCTTCGGCCTGCTCGGGTTGATCCTCGGCGGGGCGGCGCAGGCCGCCGGCCGGTCGGTCGAGGGCAACCCGCAGCTGGAGGAGATCATGGCCCGGATCGGCGGTGCCTCGGGGCTGTCCGACGCCTACCTGGGCGCCACGCTGAGCCTGGCCGGCCTGGCCGCGGCCGGGTACGGCGTCCAGGCCGCCCTGCGGATGCGGGCGGAGGAGACTGCCGGGCGGGCCGAGCCGCTGCTGGCGACCGGCGTGCACCGCTCGACCTGGCTGCTGTCCCACGTGGTGTTCGCGCTGCTCGGGCCGGTGGTGGTGCTCGCCGTGACCGGCTTCACCACCGGCCTGACCTACGGGCTGAGCGTGCACGACGTGCCGGCGGAGCTGCCCCGGATGGTCGGCGCCGGGCTGGCCCAGGTGCCGGCGGCGTGGGTGCTGACCGGGATCGCCGTGCTGCTCTTCGGGCTGCTGCCCCGGCTCGCCTCGGTGGCCTGGGCGGTGCTCGCGGTCTGCGTGCTGCTCGGCCAGCTCGGCGCCGTGCTGAAGCTGGACCGGTGGCTGCTGGACCTCTCCCCGTTCAACCACACCCCGCAGGTGCTGCGGGAGCACTGGAACGCCACCCCGCTCTACGTGCTGGGCCTCGTGGCGCTGCTGCTGGCGCTCGCCGGCCTTACGGCCTTCCACCGCCGCGACACCCCCGTCACCTGACCCAAGGTTGATCATGAGGTTGGCGGCACCTGGCGAGATCAACATCGCCGCCAACCTCATGATCGCCGGGGCGGGGGTGGGTCAGGGGGCGGTTTCGTTGCGGATCATCAGGGCCGAGCGGAGGCCGGTGATGTCCAGGACGCGCAGGAGGAAGTCGCCGACGTTGCTGAGCACCAGGAGGCTCTGCGCGTGGCTGGCCTTACGGCTCAGCACCACCAGCGTGCCGAGCCCCTGCGAGTCGCAGAAGGTCACCCCGCCGAGGTCGAGCACGATGCGCGGCGGCGGATCGGCCAGCACCTCATTGACGACAGTCGACAGCTGGGCGGCCGTGAGCATGTCGATCTCACCAGCGAGGCGAAGCACGGCTTCGTCGCCCGACCGGTGTAACGCGATGGACAGTTCGGCACGATCCACCCGGTCAGCCTATCGCGATCTCGACCGCCCGGCCCGTCGAGGCACCTTAGCTGTCGATCTCGGCCGGACGGACGGCGTGAGCCCGGTAACCCCCCGTGCGGGGTGGCTGCTGATCAGCCGCCCGACGCTGACACAATGGCGGCATCGTGACCGAGACCATTTCCGCCGGATCCGGCCGTTACCCGGCCGACGCACCGGCCTCCGAGGCCCTGTTCGACCGCGCCAAGGCCATCGTGCCCGGCGGGGTGAACTCCCCCGTACGCGCGTTCCGTGCCGTCGGCGGCACCCCGCGCTTCATGGTCCGGGGGGAGGGTCCTTGGCTCTTCGACGCCGACGGTCGCCGCTACGTCGACCTGGTCTGCTCCTGGGGCCCGCTGGTCCTCGGCCACGCCCACCCCGCGGTGGTCGAGGCGGTGCAGGCCGCCGCCACGTACGGCACCAGCTTCGGCACGCCGACCCCGGGCGAGGTCGAGCTGGCCGCGGAGATCGTCGACCGCACCCCGGTCGAGCAGGTTCGCCTGGTCAACTCGGGCACCGAGGCGACCATGTCGGCGATCCGGCTGGCCCGCGGCTTCACCGGCCGCGCGAAGATCATCAAGTTCGCCGGCTGCTACCACGGCCACTCGGACGCGCTGCTCGCCGCCGCCGGCTCCGGCGTGGCCACGTTCGGCCTGCCCGACTCGCCCGGCGTGACCGGCGCGGCCGCCGGCGACACCATCGTGCTGCCGTACAACGACCTCCGCGCGGTGGAGGAGGCCTTCGCCGCCGAGGGAGCGCACATCGCGGCGATCATCACCGAGGCGGCCGCCGGCAACATGGGCGTGGTCGCCCCGCGCGACGGCTTCAACCAGCAGCTCGCCCGGATCGCCCACGCGTACGGCGCGCTGCTCATCGTCGACGAGGTGATGACCGGGTTCCGGGTCTCCCGCGCCGGCTGGCACGGCCTCGACGCCAGCGACGCCGACCTGTGGACGTACGGGAAGGTCATGGGTGGCGGACTGCCCGCCGCGGCGTTCGGCGGGCGTGCGGAGGTCATGTCCAGGCTGGCGCCGGCCGGCCCGGTCTACCAGGCCGGCACCCTCTCCGGTAACCCGCTGGCGTGCGCCGCCGGCCTGGCCACGCTGCGGCTAGCGGACGACGCGCTCTACCGGAAGCTGGACGAGACGGCCGCCGTGGTGAGCAAGCTCGCCACCGACGCGCTGGCCGCGGCCGGCGTCCCGCACCGCCTGTCGACCGCGGGCAACATGTTCTCGATCTTCTTCACCGACGCCGACGTGGTCGACTACGACAGCGCCCGCACCCAGCAGGTGCCCGCGTTCAAGGCGTTCTTCCACGCGATGCTCGCGGCCGGCGTCTACCTGCCGCCGAGCGCGTTCGAGGCCTGGTTCGTGTCGGCGGCGATCGACGACGCCGCCCTGGAGCAGATCGCCGATGCCCTGCCGGGCGCGGCGACGGCGGCGGCAGCGGCGGGACACGGGGGGTAGCGGTGAGCGCGAGGAGTGAGCCGGTTTTGCGAGCCCCGCAGTCGCGAACGAAGGGGGCGCAGTCGTGAGCGAGACGGTGGTCCACGTGCTGCGGCACGGCGAGGTGTACAACCCGAACGGCATCCTCTACGGCCGGCTGCCCGGTTTCCGTCTCTCCGAGCTGGGCGTCCAGATGGCCAAGGCCGCCGCCCAGGCGCTCGCCGACAAGACCGTGGTGCACGTGGTGGCGAGCCCGCTGGAACGCGCGCAGCAGACCGCCGAGCCGATCGCCGCGCAGTTCGGTCTCCCGGTCGGGGTGGACGAGCGGCTGATCGAGAGCGCCAACTGGTTCGAGGGCAAGAAGGTCTCCCCGGGCGACGGGTCGTTCCGCGACCCGCGCAACTGGTGGGTGCTGCGCGACCCGGTCACCCCGTCCTGGGGTGAGGCCTACCGGGCGATCGCCGAGCGGATGTTCGCCGCGCTGCACGCCGCCCGGATCGCCGCCGAGGGGCGCGAGGCCGTGCTCGTCTCCCACCAGCTCCCCATCTGGACGCTGCGCCGGTACGTCGAGCGCAAGCGGCTCTGGCACGACCCGCGCAGGCGACAGTGCGGGCTGGCCAGCCTCACCTCGTTCCACTTCGACGGCGCCAAGATCGTCGGCATCGGGTACTCCGAGCCGGCGGCCCACCTGATCGCGATCTCGCCGACCGCCCGGACGGCCAAGGGGGCCTGATGCTCACCCGGAGGCTCGTCGCCGCCCTGCTCGCCGCCGTCACCGCCGGTACGGCGCTGGTCGGCTGCTCCTCCGGGAGCCAGGAGAGCCGCTGCTCCGAGCAGAACGGCGTCATCGAGTGCGCGCCCGACCAGCGGTCGAAGGCCCCCAAGCTCGCCGGTGACCTGCTCACCGGCGGCCGGTACGACGTCGCCGACGCGCGCGGCCAGGTCGTCGTGGTCAACTTCTGGGGCTCCTGGTGCGCGCCCTGCCGGGCCGAGGCCGACGACCTCGAAGCCACCTACCAGGCCACCAAGGCGTCCGGGGTCAGCTTCCTCGGCATCAACGTGCAGGACAGCAAGGACAAGGCGATCGCCTTCGAGGAGGGCCGGGTCACCTACCCGAGCCTCTTCGATCCGGCGAGCCGGCTGGCGCTGGCCCTGGACATCCCGCCGAACACCATCCCGGCCACCGTCGTGCTGGACCGCGAGGGGCGGATCGCCGTCGTGATCCGGGCCGCGGTGACCCAGGACCGGCTGCGGCCCGTCGTCGAGCGGATCGCCGCCGAGCAGCCGGCGCCCGGATCCCGCTGATGGGCGAGACCTTCCGCCAGCTCGCCGAGTCCGGCCCGCTGCTGCTGGCCGTGGGCGCGGCGGCGCTCGCCGGGCTGGTCAGCTTCCTGTCCCCGTGCGTCCTGCCGCTGATGCCCGGCTACCTGTCGTACGTCACCGGGCTGGCCGGCGCCGACCTGGAGGGGCGGGCGGAAAGGAACGATCCCCGGTCAACCTCCCCGGCCGAGCAGGGGGCCCCGGCGGACGGCGAAGGCGGCGGGGACGGCCCGACCGGCGGCGCGGTGGCCGTCGCGGCGCCCCCGGCGGCCCGGCCGGTGGCGGCGGTCAAGGGGCGGGTGCTCGCCGGCACGCTGCTCTTCATCGCCGGGTTCACCGCCGTGTTCACCGCCACCGCGATCCTCTTCTCCGGCGTCGGCAGGCTCTTCTTCGAGCACGAGCGCACGCTGGAGATCGTCATCGGCGCGCTGGTCGTGGTGCTCGGGTTCGGCTATCTCGGGGTGATCCCCGGGCTGCAGCGCGAGTTCCGCATCCGCCGGCTGCCCGCCGCCGGGCTGCTCGGCGCCCCGGTGCTCGGCGCGGTCTTCGCGCTGAGCTGGCTGCCGTGCACCGGCCCGACGCTCGGCGCGGTGCTCGGCCTGGCGACGGCGGAGGGCAAGACCGACCGGGCGGTGCTGCTCGCCGTGGCGTACTGCCTCGGGCTGGGGGTACCGTTCGTCGTCTTCGGGCTGGGCTTCCGCCGCCTGCTCGGGGTGTTCCGCGCCGTCCGGCGCAACAGCCGGTGGGTCACCCGGATCGGCGGTGCCCTGCTCATCCTGATCGGCCTGGCGCTGGTCACCGGCGGCTGGCAGAACTTCGTGATCTGGCTGCAGACGCACGTGGGCGTGGGCGAGGTGAGCATCTGATGACGACCGTGGACGACCGGCCGGCGGCCCCGCCCGCGCCCCGGCGGCGGGTCAACCCGGTGCTGGCCCTGCTGCGCAACTCGTGGCGGCAGCTCACCAGCATGCGTACCGCGCTGATCCTGCTCTTCCTGCTCGCCGTCGCCGCCATCCCCGGCTCGGTGCTCCCGCAGCGCGGCGTCAGCCCGGAGAAGGTCAACCAGTGGTTCGTCGACCACCCCGACCTCGCCCCGCGCCTGGACCAGCTCGGCATGTTCGAGGTCTTCGGCTCGGTCTGGTTCTCCGCGATCTACCTGCTGCTCTTCACCTCGCTGGTCGGCTGCATCCTGCCCCGGGCCCGCGACCACGTCCGCGCGCTGCGGATGAGGCCGCCGGCGGCCCCGAAGCGCCTGGAGCGGCTGCCGCAGCACGCGGTGCTGGAGGCCCCGGCCGCCGCCGACCCCGAGGCGATCGCGGCGGTGCTGCGCCGCCGCCGCTGGCGGGTCGTGGTCCGCGGCAACGAGGTCTCCGCCGAGAAGGGCTACCTCAAGGAGACCGGCAACCTGCTCTTCCACGTCTCGCTGGTCGCCGTCCTGCTCGGGGTCGCGGTCGGGTCCTGGTACGGCTGGCACGGCAACCGCATCCTCGTGGCGGGCGCGGACAACGCCTTCTGCAACACCCGGCAGCAGTACGCCGAGGCGACGCTCGGCCCCCGGGTGGACAGCGCCGACCTGCCGCCGTTCTGCCTCACCCTGGAGCGGTTCGAGGCGGACTACCTGGCCTCCGGGCAGGCCGCCCGCTACTGGGCCACGGTGAAGGTCGACCACCTGGCCGACGGGTCGGAGCGGAGCGCCGGCTTCTCGGTGAACTCGCCGCTGCGGCTCGGCTCGGCCAACGTCTACCTGCTCGGCAACGGGTACGCGCCGATCCTCAGGTACACCGACAAGTACGGCAACACCCAGACCAGCGAGGCACCGTTCCTGCGCACCGGCGACGCGAACGCGACGGAGGAGGGGGTGGCCGCGTTCCCGGACGCGAACGTCGACCCCAGGACCGGCCAGCGGGACCCGGCCCAGCAGATCGCCTTCGACGGGCTCTACCTGCCCACCGCCCCGGAGAGTGCCCCGTTCGTCGCGTCGCAGTTCCCCGAGGAGCGCAACCCGGCGGTGAACCTGCGGGCCTACCGGGGGAACCTCGGGCTGGACGCCGGCATCCCCGGGTCGGTCTACCAGCTCGACCAGCGGCAGATCGACAACGGCAAGCTCAAGGAGATCGGCAACAAGAAGCTGGCCATGGGCGAGAAGTGGACCCTGGACGACGGCAGCACGCTGGAGTTCGTGGGCACGAAGCCCTACATCACCATCGCGGTCCGCCACGCCCCCGGGCAGACGCTGATGCTCGGCGCCTGCGTGACGCTGCTCGCCGGCCTGATGGGCTCGCTCTTCGCCCGGCGGCGGCGGGTCTGGTTCCGGGTTTCGCCCCCCGAGGGTGGATCTCCGACGCGCGGTAGTAGTTTGGTGGAGGCCGGTGGGCTGCCGCGCACCGAGCATCCGGGGTTCGCCGACGAGTTTGCGCAGCTCGTCGCCGCGGTCAGCGACGACGGGCGAAGCGCCGGCCGGGCGCGAGAAGGGGTCGAGTGATGTCCGCACTCTCCGACCAGCTGGTCACGTACGCGATCCTGGCGTACCTGGTCGCGATGATCAGTCACGCCGTCGAGTACGCGCTCGGCAACGCCCGCGCGGTGGCGGTGAAGGCGGCCGCCCCGGCCCGTGAGCTGGTGGGCGCCGGTGTCGGCGGTGCCGGCGGGACCGTGGCGGCGCCGGCACCGGCCCCGGCCGAGACCCGGCCCAGCCGCTCGGCCACCCGGGCCGTGCTCGCCGGGCGGATCGCCGGCTGGGTCACCGCGCTCGCCGTCGTGCTGCACCTGGGCGCGGTCGTCACCCGGGGCGTGGCCGCCGAGCGGATGCCCTGGGGCAACATGTACGAGTTCGTGTTGACGGTCACCTTCATCGGGGCCGCGGCCTGGCTCGCGGTGCTCTGGAAGCAGCCGTCGCTGCGCCGGCTCGGGCTCTTCCTGACCCTGGTCATGGTGCTGCTGCTGGCGTTCGCCGAGCTGAAGCTCTACGTGCAGGTCACGCCGCTGATGCCGGCGCTGCAGTCGTACTGGTTCATCATCCACGTGTCGACGATCATCTTCGCCTCCGGCATCTTCCTGCTGGGCGTGGTGCCGGCCGCGGCGTTCCTGATGCGGGCCGGCTGGGAGCAGGGGCGGCGGAGTTTCCCGTACACCCTGGCCCGCCGGCTGCCGGCGGCGGCCGGCCTGGAGCGGCTGACCTTCGCGCTGCACGCCTTCGCCTTCCCGATCTTCACCTTCGCGGTGATCGCCGGGGCGATCTGGGCCGAGGCGGCCTGGGGTCGGGCCTGGGGCTGGGACCCCAAGGAGACCTGGGCGTTCATCTCCTGGGTGGTGTACGCCGGCTACCTGCACGCCCGGGCCACCCCGAGCGTCAAGCGGAACGTGGCCACCTGGATCTCGATCCTGGGCTTCCTGACCATGCTGATGAACCTGTTCGGGGTCAACTTCTTCTTCACCGGCCTGCACTCCTACGCCGGCGTCAACTGATCCCCGTCGGGCGTCGGCCGGTGAGCACCCGGTCGACGCCGAGCGTCACCTGGTAGGCGATCTCGGGAACGTCGGCCAGCTCGATCCGCTCGGCCCGCATGGCCAGCTGGGCGTGCAGCTCCCTGGCGACCGCGTCCCGGATCTCCCGCAGCAGCGGGGAGAGGCCGTCCGGGTCGCCCACCACGTACGCGTCACTCATCCTCGTACCGTCGCCCCACGTGGCGACCCTGTCTACTCCCACCTATGCATAATGTAGGACTACACTTCTAAGAACTGTAGTTCTATGAAATGCGGTGGCTCTCGTGGCTCAACTGTCCAAGCCGAAGGGGATCTTCGACCGGGACGTCGAGTGGGCCGAGCTGACCCGCTTCGCCACCGACGAGCGCCCCGGCGCGACGCTCGGGGTGGTCAGTGGGCGACGCCGGCAGGGTAAGACGCTCCTGCTCTACGAGCTGGCCCGAGCCAGCGGCGGCTTCTACTTCGGGGCCACCGAGGCGACAGCGGCGGAGTCGCTGCGGCGGCTCGGCGAGGCGCTCGGCGCCTACGCGGATGCGCCGGGCCCGGTTCAGCTGGCGGACTGGAGCGCGGCGGTGGATGCCCTGCTCGCCCTGGGCCGGGAACGCCCGGTGACCGTGGTCATCGACGAGTTCCCGTATCTGGTGCGTGCGGCCCGGGACCTTCCGTCGATCATCCAGCACGCCCTTACGCCCGGGCGGCCGGAACGTGCCGAGTCCCGTACCCGTCTGCTGCTCTGCGGATCGGCCCTGTCCTTCATGGGTGGCCTGCTCGCCGGGTCCGCCCCGCTGCGCGGCCGGGCCGGCCTGGAGCTACCGGTGCAGCCGCTGGACTATCGGGCCGCCGCGGCGTTCTGGGGCATCGAGGACCCGTTGCTGGCCGTGAAGGTCTTCGCCATCGTGGGTGGGACGCCGGCCTACCGTCGGGAGTACGTCCAGGACGACGCGCCGAGCGGTCCGGACGACTTCGACAATTGGGTGGTGCGTGCGGTCCTCAACCCGGCGCGGCCGTTGTTCCGGGAGGCGCGTTATCTGCTTGCCGAGGACCCCGATCTGCGGGATGCCGCTCTCTACCACTCCGTGCTGGCGGCGGTTGCCGAGGGCAACGCCAGTCGTGGCGGGATCGCCGGTTACATCGGACGCAAGGCGAATGACCTGCAACATCCACTCACCGTGCTGGAGGATGCCGGCCTGCTGGTGCGGGAACCGGACCCGCTGCGGAGCGGACGCAGCAGCTACCGGATCACCGAACCGCTCATCACCTTCTACCAGGCCGTCATGCGACCCGCCTGGACCGCGCTGGAACAGCGGCACGGCGGAGACGTCTGGCGTAGGTCGAAGCGTCGGTACACCAGTGCGGTCCTCGCCCCCCGGTTCGAGGAGATCGTTCGGCAGTGGGCCATCCGTTTCGCCGATCTCGACGTCTTCGACGGCATCGTCGCGGAGGCGAGTGCCGCGACCGTGACGGACCCGTCCTCTCGTACCAGCCACGAGCTGGATCTCGTCGCGCTGGGTGAGCCGCCGCTCGGCGACGGTCCGCGTCCGCTGCTCGCGATCGGGGAGACGAAATGGGGCCGACGGTTGGGTCAGGCGGACGTGGAGCGGTTGCGGCGCGTACGGGAGTTGCTCGTCCGCCGTCCAGGAGTCGACACCGCCCACACTCGCCTGCTGTTGGCGAGCGCGGAGGGGTTCACCGAGGACTTGATCATGGCCGCGTCGACGCGACCGGACGTCATCCTGGTGGACCCGGGAGTGCTCTACGGCATCGAGGGCAAGGCCTCCACATCTCTTCCAGGACCTGAGCTGCGAGCCTGACAGGACGCTTCCGGCTCGCTACCGTCCGACGCGATCGGGCTGCTCGGCCGGTTCAGGCGCCGAACCAGCCGGGGACGTCGAGGCGGAAGACGTCGGCCGGGACCATTCGGCGCAGGTCGTCCTCCAGCGCCGCGACCCGATCGGTGCCCAGGGTCGCCGCCCAGCGATCCCGGAGCTGGTCGAACACGACCGCCGAGCGGCGCAGCCCGTCCAGTCCTCGATCGGTCAGCCGGACCAGCTTGCGGCGCGCGTCGGCGGGGTCGTCGGCGCGTTCGAGGTAGCCGAGCGTCACCAGCCGGTCGACGGTCTTGCCCGCCGCCTGCTTCGAGACGCCGAGGCGCTGGCCCAGCTCGCTGGCGGTGGTGCCGGCCGTGCCGACCGCCTGGAGGACGAAGCCGTGCACCGGGCGCAGGTCGGGGTGGCCCTGCCGGGCCAGCTCGGCGTGCAGGTCGTCGATGAGCGTACGGAAGCCGGCGAGCAGGAGCAGCGGGAGCGCGAATCCGGGGCGGTCAGGCGTTGCCACGTTCGACAACCACGTTTACTATTTGGTCAACCACGTTGACTATCGTACCTGGGAGGGCTCGGCATGTCCCGAGGCGTCTTCACCGCACACACCCCCGACACCGTGCCCGCCGCCGCCCGCGCCACCATGGCCGGCGTCCACCGCAAACTAGGTCACCTGCCCGCCGCCGTCGCGCTGATGGCTGAGTCCCCGGAGCTGCTCAAGGGCTTCCTCACCGCCAACGCCGTCTTCGAGGCCACCGACCTGGACCCGGTCGCCCGGGAGGTGGTGGTGCTGACCGTCGCCACCCGCAACGAGTGCCACCTCTGCGTGGCCATGCACACCGCGACCCTCACCCGGCACGACGCCCCGCCCGAGCTGGTCGCGGCGCTCCGCGCGGGCAACGACCTGCCCGACCGGCGCCTCGACGCGCTGCGCCGGTTCACCCTCGCCGTGCTCGACCACCGGGGCGCCGTGCCCGACGACGAGCTGGACGCCTTCCTCGCCGCCGGCTGGCTGCCCCGGCACGCGCTGGACGTGGTGCTCGGCGTCGGCACGTACACCATCTCCACCTTCGCCAACCGGCTCACCGACGCCCAGCTCGACCCGCCCCTCGCCGCGTACGCCTGGGAGCCGGCCGCCTGACCGAGGATGGCCGTGAATCCTCCTGGTTTCTCGTCGTTTACGGGCCCTGTAGCGCTGCGTCCTATCGGGACCGGATCCGGTAAGTTGCCCCGTCATGGGACGCTCGATCTTGCTCGCACTCATCGCAGGCGTGCTCTGCCTGGCGGTCACCGGCGCCATTGCCGTGGCAATCGTGCTGTTGACGAAGCGGGGCAAAAGGTAGCGCGCCGCGAAGCAGATCACCGACCGAACCTCCTGCTCACCTGACCGTGCGGCGAAGCGGTGGGCACCGCGGGTGCGGGTGCCCACCGCTGTTGCCGTACTGGTGATCAGCGTGACGCGACGGCCGGTAGCCTGCTGCGCGCTGCGGCCCGGCGGCCGGCGAGGAACAGGAACAGGCCGACGGCCAGACCGAGCAGTCCGAGCCCACCGCCGATGCCGCCGACGACCAGGTACGCCGTGTCCCACGGTTGCCCGATGCGCTGCGGGGTGCCGTCGTCGCCGGGGCCGAAGTGGCCGCCCGCGCCCTGCTTGCCGACCGGCAGGGCGGCCGTGCCCGGCTTCAGGCCGGCGGACGCCCTGAGCGCGGCTTCGGCGTCGACCATGCCGTACCCGGTCTGCGGGTTGTGCCCCTTGCGGTGGGTCGAGGCGGTCCGCTGGAGGAGTTGTTCGACCTGGCGCGGCGACAGATCGGGATACTTCGACACGATCAGCGCCGCGACGCCCGCGGCGAGCGCGGTGGCCGACGAGGTGCCCTGGACCTTCTCGCGTCCGCCGTCGATGTTGGCGGAGTAGATCTCCACCCCAGGCGTGACGACGTCGACATAGCTGTGGACCTGGGAGAACTTCGCCCGGGTGCCCTTTGGGGTGGCAGCGCCGATCGCGATCACCCCTGGGTACGCGGCCGGGTAGGCCAGCTCGTTTTGTTCGTCCCCCCAGTTGCCGGCGCCGGCGACCACCACCACGCCTTTCGACAGGGCGTACGCGATCGCCTCGGCTTCCCGATGAATATAGGACCCGGAAGACGTCTCACTGCCGAGCGACATGGAGATCACCTTGGCGCCCTGGTCGGTGGCGGCACGGATCGCCCGCTCCAGGGCCAACCCCTCGCGCTTCTCCTTCTCCGGGTTCTCTCCGTAGCTCTCCATCTGCTCGAGCCAGGTCTGGAAGTCCGGATCTTCATCGTCGCGGATGGCACGAAGGCCCAGCACCCTGGCGGCCGGTGCGACATCCAGCACGCTGGAGGCCATGGAGGTGCCGTGGCGGCCGTACCACGACTCGTTCTGGTCGGTTTCGCCGAGGAAGTCGGTGCCCTCCGTGGCTCGGCCGCGCAGCGCCTTGTGGTCGGTGCGGATCCCGGTGTCGATGACGGCGACCGTGACCCCCTCGCCCCTGCTGATCTTGTGCGCGGCCGGCACGGACATCGCCGCCAGTTCCCACCCGTTCGGGGCCGCGAGGGCCGGGCTCGGTGTGCTGGTGACGATGCCGGCGGTCACGGCGAGCAGGGCCGGGACGGCGAACACCTGACGGACCCGGGACGACAGCTTGCTCATTGACCTCGTCCCGTGATCGCGTAATCCAGCACCTGGGCGTACCCTCTCAGCAGAATGTTGGACATGTCCGGGTAGCTCCGCGTGTCTTCTTCGCTGTCCAGCTTCCACTCCCCAGGCAGGACGCCGATCTTTCGAGTGCCGTCGGCCGGGCCGACCGAGATCGCCGCCACGTAGGGCATGTCGAGCCCGACCCCGGTCGCGCCGCCGGCGAAGGCCCGCGCCTTGACCCACTCGGCGGCGGGCGTACCTGGAACCGCGACCGGAACGACCAGCGGCCCCGGG
This sequence comes from Micromonospora sp. NPDC007230, assembly GCF_042869115.1. Lineage (NCBI taxonomy): Bacteria > Bacillati > Actinomycetota > Actinomycetes > Micromonosporales > Micromonosporaceae > Micromonospora > Micromonospora sp. NPDC007230. The sequence continues at coordinate 60,836 of NZ_JBIAFE010000006.1, forward strand.
TCCTTGGCCCAGTAGAACTCCTCGACGACGGGCTTGGCTTCGGCATAGGAGTCGACCACGATGACCGCGATCGTCGCCACGGCGTCTCCGCCGATGTGCACGTAGGTAGCGCGCAGTACGGCCTTGCAGCCCTTTGCCGTCAGGGCCTCAGCGAAAGCCTTTCGGAGCGCCTCCTCGCAGGACGCCTCCTTGGCGATTCCCTGCCGGGACCACGCGCGAGTCTCCTCGTCGCCGCGGGGCCAGCCGAGGTGGTCGGGAAAGATCTCGTCGGTCTTCAGGTTGTGCCAGGCCACCGGGTTGAAGGCGTCGTTCGAGACCTGGATCTGATGGTTCTTGTATGCCTGCAGGGCAACGACACCGCCGATCAGCATGGGAAAGATGCCGAGCGCCGCGATCAGGATGCCGAAGACCTTGCGCTTCGTGCCCTTCCGCTTGACCGGCGGCGCCGGGAGGAGGCCGGGCGGCATCCCGTACGGGTGCGCTCCTGCCGGTGATGGCGGGGGTGGCACTGCGGGGAAGCCCGGTTGGAGTGGCGGCCCCGGGAACGACTGGGGTGGCTGAGGGTATGACAAAACGATCCTTCCTGCATGCAGGCAGCACACTATGACGCGGCATCCTGCCGGAACCACCGTGCACGATGCTCAGATTTCCCATCGAGGTGTGCACGGTGCCCACCCACGGCGCGGAGAAGGTTGATCAGGGTGGCCGGCCAACCGTGCCATCCAGGGACCCCGGCGGGGCCGGGCGGGTGGCCGGTGGGGGACACTGGCGGTCATGGCGGCTCGTGGCTTCCCGTACACCGATCTCAAGGACTTCCTCGCGGCGCTGGAGCGCGCGGGCGAGCTGCGGCGGGTGAGCGTCCCGGTCGACCCGACGCTGGAGATCAGCGAGGTGGTCACCCGGACCGTGCGGGCCGACGGCCCGGCGCTGCTCTTCGAGCGGCCGACCCGGGGCGAGATGCCGGTGGCGATCAACCTGTTCGGCACCGAGAAGCGGATGGCGATGGCGCTCGGCGTCGACTCGTTGGACGAGATCGGCGAGCGGATCGGCGGGCTGATCAAGCCGGAGCTGCCGGTCGGCTGGTCCGGCATCCGCGAGGGCCTCGGCAAGGTCATGCAGCTCAAGTCGGTCCCGCCGCGCAAGGTGAAGACCGCGCCCTGCCAGCAGGTGGTCTACCGGGGCGACGACGTCGACCTGAACCGGCTGCCGGGCCTGCAGGTCTGGCCGGGGGACGGCGGGATCTTCCACAACTTCGGGCTGACCCACACCAAGCACCCGGAGACCGGCAAGCGCAACCTCGGCCTCTACCGGCTCCAGCAGCACAGCCGGAACACCCTGGGCATGCACTGGCAGATCCACAAGGATTCCACCGCGCACCACGCCGTCGCCGAGCGGCTCGGCCAGCGGCTCCCGGTCGCCATCGCGATCGGCTGCGACCCGGTCGTCTCGTACGCGGCCACCGCGCCGCTCCCCAGCGACATCGACGAATACCTGTTCGCCGGCTTCCTGCGCGGTGAGCGGGTGGAGATGGTCGACTGCCTGACCGTGCCGCTGCAGGTGCCGGCGCACGCCCAGGTGGTGCTGGAGGGCTACCTGGAGCCCGGCGAGCGACTGCCCGAGGGGCCCTTCGGCGACCACACCGGCTTCTACACCCCGGTCGAGCCGTTCCCGGTGCTGCACGTCGAGACCATGACCATGCAGCGCGACCCGGTCTACCACTCGATCGTCACCTCGAAGCCGCCCCAGGAGGACCACGGCCTGGGCAAGGCCACCGAGCGGATCTTCCAGCCGCTGCTCAAGCTGCTGATCCCGGACATCGTCGACTACGACCTGCCGGCCGCCGGGGTCTTCCACAACTGCGCGATCGTGTCGATCCGCAAGCGCTACCCGAAGCACGCGCAGAAGGTGATGAACGCGATCTGGGGCGCGCACCTGATGTCGCTGACCAAGCTGATCGTGATCGTCGACGAGGACTGCGACGTGCACGACTACAACGAGGTCGCCTTCCGGGCCTTCGGCAACGTCGACTACGCCCGCGACCTGCTGGTCACCGAAGGTCCGGTGGATCACCTCGACCACGCGTCGTACCAGCAGTTCTGGGGCGGCAAGGCGGGCATCGACGCGACCCGTAAGCTGCCCGCCGAGGGCTACACCCGGGGCTGGCCGGAGGAGATGACCATGTCGCCCGAGGTGGTCTCGCTGGTCGACAAGCGCTGGAAGGAGTACGGGATCTGATGGCCGCCGTCGCCGAGGCCCCGGTGGCACGCCCGGGCAAGGTCAAGTCGTTCCTCAAGCTGGTCACGATCGAGCACTCGGTCTTCGCGCTGCCGTTCGCGTACCTGTCCGCGCTGACCGCGATGCAGGTCCACGGCGGCCGGGTCCGCTGGGTCGACCTGCTGTTGATCACCGTGGCGATGGTCGGGGCGCGGACGTTCGCCATGGCCGCCAACCGGATCCTCGACCGGCGGATCGACGCGCGGAATCCGCGTACCGCCAACCGGGAACTGGTCACCGGGGCGGTGAGCCTGCGGACCGCCTGGACCGGCGCGGCCGTCGCGGTGGTGGTCTTCCTCGCCGCCGCCGCCCTGCTCAACCCGCTCTGCCTGGCGCTCGCGCCGCTCGCCGTGATCCCGCTGGTCGTCTATCCCTACGGCAAGCGGTTCACCAACTGGCCGCACGCCATCCTGGCGGTCGCCCAGGCGGTCGGGCCGGTCGGCGCCTGGCTGGCGGTCACCGGCACCCTCGCCGGCTCGGGCCCGGCTTGGCTGCTCGGCGCGGCCGTCGGCCTGTGGATCGGCGGCTTCGACCTGATCTACGCCTGCCAGGACGCGGACGTGGACCGGACCATCGGCGTGCACAGCGTCCCGGCGCGCTACGGGCTGCGCTTCGCGCTGCACGCCTCCACCGTCGCGCACGTGGTGACCTTCGCGCTGTTCATCTGGTTCGGCGCGCTGGTCGGCTTCGGCTGGCTCTGGTGGATCGGGCTGGCGTTCACCGCGCTCGCCTTCGGCTACCAGCACCTGGTGGTCAGCCCGACCGACCTGAGCAAGGTCAACCGGGCGTTCTTCACCGCCAACGGTTTCGTCGGCATCGCGCTGTTCGTGTTCGCCCTGCTCGACCTCGTGGTCCGCCTCGGCCTGCGGGCCTGAGTCGAAGGTCAGCGGGCGGCGGTGCCCGTGAGCCCGGGTCGGCGGGTGGAGCCGGCCGGGTAGCGGGCGCTCTCCAGGGTCCAGTCGACGGTGCCGCGGACCGCGTTCGAGAAGCCGTCGAGGTGGACGGCGACCGACCCGTCCAGCGCCGGGCCGAACGACGGTACGGCGGCGCGCAGCGTCATGAAGCGGGCCATCTCGGTCCGCCAGCGGTCGGCGACCAGCGCCACCGCGTCCGCCGCCGGCACGCCCCGCTCGGCGGCCAGCGCCAGCACCAGGTTGTGGCCGCCGGCGGTGGCCCGGTCGCGGTCCAGCGAGGCCAGGTCGTTGAACCAGGAGAGCAGGTCGTTGGCGAGCTCGGCGAGGCGGCGCAGCGCGGGATGGTGGTAGACCGGGTCGGGCAGCGGCCGGCCGGTCGCGAACTCGATCAGCGGGTACGACACGTACGCGGCCGAGGTGGCCCGGCGCAGCGCCACGTACTCCTCGATCCCGGGCGGGCGGCCGGCGGCCTTGGCGGCCGCCTCCCGCCAGGCACCGTCGAGATGGTCGGCGACGGCGTCGGAGAAGCGCAGCCGCCAGCGGGCCGGCATCCGCCGCCGGGGCTCCCGCCACGCCTGCACGAGCAGCCGGCGCAGGGGACCGGAGAAGCCGGGGTGGCGGGCCCGGGGGCCCTCCCGGAGCAGGGCCAACGTCCCATCCCGCAGTGCCCGGATGCCCGCCGGGTCCGGCCGCCCCGGCCCGTCGCAGAGATCGTCGACCAGGAAGAACCAGGCGAACAGGGCGGCCAGCGTGCGCAGGTCGGGCTCGGTGGCGTCCGGGTAGAGCCGGCCGGCGTACCGGGCGAAACCGGCCCGGGCCAGCCGCTCCCGGGCGGCGGCGTCCCGGAGCAGGCCGAGCCGGTCGAGCTGGTCGCCCAGCCACTCCTGCACCCCGTCCGCGTACGGCGAGAGCCGGGGCCGGATCGGGCACTCGGACCGCAGCGAGCGGAGCACCGCCTCCGTCATCACCGATCCCTTCATGGACATGAATGACCGTCGGAAGCATGGCAGGTCGACGGGGCGCCCGCCGCCCCGGTCGGACAACGGCGCTTGTCGTGGGACAAGCAGGACGGCCCGGGCGTGCCGTGGGGGGTCCCCGCCCGGCCGCCCGGCCGACCAGGCACGCTTGACGGTATGCGCGAACCATGGGTGGTCGGCGTCTCCGGGGCCTCCGGCACGCCGTACGCGGCCGCGGTCATCCGGGGCCTGCTCGACGCCGGCGAGGCCGTGGATCTGATCGTCTCCCGGGCCGCCCGGCTGACCATCCTGGACGAGACCGGCCGCGCCTTCCGGGACGCGCACTGGGCCGACGACCTGGCCGCCTGGCTGGGCCGCGACCTCACCGACGCGGACCTGCGGCACTGGCCCGCCGGCGATCTGGCGGCCGGCCCGAGCAGCGGCTCCTACCGGGTACGCGGGATGGCGGTGGTCCCGGCGAGCACCGCGGCCTGCGCGGGTATCGCGATCGGCCTCTCCAAGGACCTGTTGCAGCGCGCCGCCGAGGTGAACCTCAAGGAACGGCGGCCGGTGGTGGTGGTGCCGCGGGAGACTCCGGTGACCCGCAGCCACCTGGAGCACCTCATCGCCCTGCACGACGCCGGTGCGGTCGTGCTGCCGGCCAGCCCCGGCTTCTACGGTGCCGGCGCGGCGGCCTCCGCCCAGCAGTTGGTCGACTTCGTGGCCGGCAAGGTGCTGGACGCGCTCGGCGTACCGCACACGCTGTTTCGTCGTTGGTCGGGTGAGTTGGCCGCGGCCCGGCGGGACGCGGACCGGGCCTGACGGCCGGCCCGCGTGCCGATTGTTACCGACTCAGTACATGCCGGCGTTCGCCGGTCCGGGGCCGGTCGAGGCGGTCGGGCCCATGTTGCGCGACTTGCCCATGTCCTCCGCCTCGTCCAGCATGCCCTCCCCCTCGAGCAGAGCCCGTACCTCCGATTCCCGAAACCGGCGATGCCCGCCTGGAGTCCGGATGCTGCCTATCCGGCCGGCCGCTGCCCATCTCGTCACGGTCTTCGGGTCAACCCGAAACAGCGCGGCGACCTCACCCGGTGTCAGCAGGCGATCTCCAGTGTCCACAGCCCCCTCCTCGCATCGACGAAGCCCCCGGCTGAACACACTGCCCCCGGCCGGTGCGAGCCCAGAGCCGTCATGAGGGACGTATGGCAATTACAGCACCAGCGACCTGGCCTGTCCGCCAAAACGCGAAAAACGCACGGAAGTGAGAAGTTAGTAAATGGTACCGGCCGAGAACTGCCCTGACTGCTGGTTTGTGAACCGTTACATGACGTCATGTTCAACTGTTGCCGACCGTCGGGCGTTACGCCCGAACGGATAGGGTGACACTCCGTGGACGCGATCGACCTGAGCCTCGTGGAGCTGCTGCGCGGCAACGCCCGTTTGTCGTACGCCGAGCTGGCCCGCCAGGTCGGGCTCTCCGCCCCGGCGGTGCACGAGCGGGTCGGCAAGCTCGAGTCGAGCGGGGTCATCCGGGCGTACCGGGCCGAGGTCGAGCCGGAGGCGGTCGGGCTCAGGGTCACCGCGCTGATCGGCATCGTCGAGGACTCCAACGCCGACACCGACGACGTGCTGGAGGCATTCCGGCAGATGCCCGAGATCGAGTCCTGCTACTTCATGGCCGGGGTCGAGTCCTTCCTGCTCAAGGCCCGGGTGGGCACCATCGCCGAGCTGGAGCAGCTCATCGTCCGGCTGAACCGGACGCCCGGGGTGGCCTCCACCCGTACCGGGATCGCCCTGTCGACCAAGTGGGAGAACCGGCCCCAGCCGATCGAGCCGTCCGCCTCCTGACCGGCTCGCGCCGGCGTGGCCGGTCCCCTGAGACCTCTGGTCCTGACCTGGCCGCGGGGATACGGTGCGCCGATGACGATCTCGGCGCGGGGAGCGGCCGTGGTGACCGGGGCGGCCGGCGGGCTCGGCCGGGCCATCGCCGCCGCGTTGCACGCCGACGGATGGCGCGTCCTGCTCACCGATGTGTCCGCCGAGGCGGTGGCCGCCGCCGCGGCGCCGCTCGGCGGCTGGTCCCGACGGCTCGACGTCCGGGACGAGGCCGCCTGCGCCGAGGTCGCCGCCACGGCGGCAGGGGCCGCCGGCGGGCTCGGGCTCTGGGTGAACAACGCCGGCCTGCTGGCCACCGGACCCGCCTGGACGCACGACGCGGCGACCCGCCGGCGGTTGGTCGAGGTGAACGCGCTCGGCGCGATGACCGGGACGCTCGCCGCGCTGGCGGTCATGCGCCGACAGGGCCACGGGCACGTGCTCAACATCGTCTCCCTGGCCGGGCTGATCGCCGCCCCCGGCGAGACGGTCTACGCGGCCAGCAAGCACGCCCTGCTCGCGTTCAGCCTGGGCACCCTGGCCGACCTGCGGATGGCCGGCGTCCGGGACGTACACGTGTCGTGCCTCTGCCCGGACGGGATCTGGACGCCGATGCTGCACGACAAGCTCGACGACCCCGGGGCCCTGGCCTCCTTCACCGGGTCGCTGCTCACGCCGGCGCGGGTGGCCGCGCGGGCGGCGCGGCTGGCCCGCCGCCCGCGCCCGGTGGTCAGCCTGCCGCGCTGGCGCGGTGCCCAGGTCCGGCTCCTCGACACCTTCCCCCGGCTCGCCCTGGCCCTCACCCCGGTGATCCGGGCCGCCGGTCGGGCCGGCCAGCGCCGGCAGGCGCGCCGGGTCCCCCCGGGCGCGAGCTGACCTCGCTTGTAACGTTGCCGGCGTGACTCATCTCGACCGGTGTGACGAGGCCAGCCGAGCCTGGGTGACCGAGGCGATCGCCACGGTCGAGGCGGACGCAAACCGCTCCGCCGACACCCACCTGCTCCCCTTCCCGCTGCCCCGCGAGTGGGGCATCGACCTCTACCTCAAGGACGAGTCGGTGCACCCCACCGGCTCGCTCAAGCACCGGCTGGCCCGCTCGCTCTTCCTGTACGGGCTGTGCAACGGCTGGATCGGGCCGGCGACCACGATCATCGAGGCGTCGTCCGGCTCGACCGCGGTCTCCGAGGCGTACTTCGCGCGGATGCTGGGGCTGCCGTTCATCGCGGTGATGCCCGCCAGCACCTCGCCGGAGAAGATCGCCCAGATCGAGTTCCAGGGCGGGCGCTGCCACCTGGTCCCGGATCCGGCCAAGGTGGTGATCGAGGCCCGCTGGCTGGCCGAGGACACCGGCGGGCACTTCATGGACCAGTTCACGTACGCCGAGCGGGCCACCGACTGGCGGGGCAACAACAACATCGCCGAGTCGATCTATGCGCAGCTCGCGCTGGAGCGGCACCCCGTACCGGCGTGGATCGTGGTGGGCGCCGGGACCGGCGGCACCAGCGCCACCATCGGCCGGTACGCCCGCTACCGCCGGCTGCCCACCAAACTCTGCGTGGTCGACCCGGAGAACTCCGCGTTCTACCCCGCCTGGCAGGCCGCCGACTGGTCGGTGCGGACCGGCCGGGGCTCCCGGATCGAGGGGATCGGGCGGCCCACCGTCGAGGCGTCGTTCGTGCCCTCGGTGGTGGACCGGATGGTCCAGGTGCCGGACGCCGCGTCGCTGGCCGCCATGCGGGCCGGTTCGGCGGTGCTCGGCCGCCGCGTGGGCGGCTCCACCGGCACCAACCTGTGGGGCGCGTTCGGGCTGATCGCGGAGATGATCGCCGCCGGGCGCAGCGGGTCGGTGGTGACCCTGATCTGCGACGCCGGCGACCGGTACGCGGACACGTACTACGCCGACGACTGGGTGGCCGGGCAGGGGCTGGACCTGGCCCCGCACCAGGCCACCATCGACCGCTTTCTCGCCACCGGCGCCTGGCCGGCCTGACCCGGCTCGGGCAGGCGGGTCAGCCGGGGAAGACCCGCTCGGCCAGCCCCGGGTAGCGCACCACGAAGCCGTTCGGGTCGAGGTCCAGGTCGGCGGTGTAGCTGTCGCTGGCGAAGCGGATCCGGGCCGGCCCGAGCGAGGTGTAGATCTGCTCGGCGGGGATCACGGCCAGGCCCGGCACCAGCACCCAGGCGACGGCGATCCGCCGGGCCTGCTCCGCCGGAGCCCGGCTCAGCCCGAGCCGGCGGATCGGAAGGGTGTTGAACAGCGCGGCACCGCCCAGGTCGACGTCGAGCGCCGCGGCCAGCCGGTCCGGCTCGTCGGTGCCGGGCAGCCCGGCGGGCGGATGCCCGGCCGCGGCCAGCACCGCGTCCAGGTCGCCCTCCTCGCCGGTGCGCACCCGCCACCCGTCCCCGTCGCGTTCCAGGCGTACGCTCCGCGCCCAGCCGGCGCCGTCGGCCTCGACCTCCAGCCGGGTCGTCGACCAGTCCGCGCCAGCCGTCAGCCGGTACCGGCAGGTGTACGGGATCGGGTCCACGGCCAGCATCACGCCCTGCGCGGTGAGGCCCTGGCGGTCGTCGAGGACGGCGTGCTCCGAACCGGCGGTGTCGGTCCTGGACCAGAAGAACGACTTCGGCATCGTGGGCATGAACCGGACGTTACGCCACCCGACCGACGCCGTCGCGGGATGCGGCGACGCCGCCGCCGAGCAGTCGCTCGACGGCGGCGTCCATCAGGCTGGTGGTGCCGGCGGGCGGGATTCCCGTCCGGCCGGCGATTCTCGCCCGGTCAGTGGGTGCGGGCCGGCGGCCGCCCGCCGAAGCCGCGCCGGTCGTCGCGCGACCGGTCGTCGCGGCCCCGGCCCTCCGGCCGGAACCCGCCCCGGCGGTCGGTCGGCCGGAAGTCGCCTCGGCCGTCGCGGTCGCCGAAACGCCGCTCGCCCCGCCCGTCGCGGTCACTGAAGCGCCGCTCGCCCCGGCCGTCGCGGTCGAACGCGCCCCGGTCCCGGTCGCCGAAGCGCCGGTCCGCGGCGGGCTCGCGCCGCTCCCACGAGGGGCGGCCGGAGCGCTGGTCACCGCGGTCGCCGTACCGTTGCTCGCCGCGCCCGTCGACGGAGCCCCGCTCGCGGCGCTCGCCCCGGTCCGGGAAGCTGCGCTCGCCGCGGTCCGGGTAGCTGCGCTCGCCGCGGTCCGGGTAGCTGCGCTCGCGGCGCTCGCCCCTATCCGTGAAGGTGCGTTCGCCGCGGTCCGGGTAGCTCCGTTCGCGGCGCTCGCCCCGGTTCGGGTAGTCGCGCTCGCCCCGGTTCGTGAAGCTGCGCTCGCCGCGGTCCGGGTAGCTCCGTTCGCGGCGCTCGCCCCGGTCCGGGTGGCCGCGCTCGCCCCGGTTCGTGAAGCTGCGCTCGCCGCGGTCCGGGAAGCTGCGCTCGCGGCGCTCGCCCCGGTCCGGGTGGCCGCGCTCGCCGCGGTCGGCGAAGCTCCGCTCGCGGCGCTCGCCTCGGTCCGCGAAGCTGCGCTCGCCCCGGTCCGGGTAGCTCCGCTCGCGGCGGTCGCCGAAGCGGCGTGGGCCGGACGGGCGGTCGCCGTGCCGGCGCGGCTCGGGCTCGTCGCGGACCGGCACCCCGCTCGGCTCGCGGGCACCGGTCAGCTCGGCCAGCGCCGGGTCGCCAGCGCGGACCCGGGTCTGGGCCGGCTCGACGCCCGCCTTCTCCAGCATGGCCAGCGTGGTCCGGCGCTGCTTCGGCAGCACCAGGGTCGCCACCGCACCCGACTCGCCGGCCCGGGCGGTACGCCCCGCCCGGTGCAGGTAGTCCTTCGGGTCCTTCGGCGGGTCCACGTGCAGCACCAGCGACACCCCGTCGACGTGGATGCCCCGGGCCGCCACATCGGTGGCGACCAGCACGTTCATCCGGCCCTCACGGAACTCGGCCAGGGTCCGGGTACGCATCCGCTGGGTCTTGCCGCCGTGCAGGCCGCCGGCGCGTACGCCCACCGCGGCGAGCTGTTCGACCAGCCGGTCCACACCGAGCTGCGTACGCGCGAAGAGCATGGTGCGGCCGTCCCGGGCCGCGATGGAGGCCGCCACGGCGAACTTGTCGTGCGGCGGGATCAGCAGCAGGTGGTGGTCCATGGTGGACACCGCAGCGGTGGGCGGCGCGGTCGAGTGGGTGACCGGGTCGGTCATGAACCGCTTGACCAGCGTGTCCACGTCGTTGTCCAGGGTCGCCGAGAAGAGCAGCCGCTGGGCGCCCGCCGGGGTCTTCGCGAGCAGCTCGGTGACCTCGGGCAGGAAGCCCATGTCGGCCATCTGGTCGGCCTCGTCCAGCACGGTGATCTCGACGTCGTCGAGGCGGCAGACCCCGCGCTCGATGAGGTCGCCGAGCCGCCCCGGGGTGGCCACGATGATCTCCACGCCCCGGCGCAGCGCGTCGATCTGGCGGTCGTACGGGACGCCGCCGACGGCGGTCTTGAGGAAGATGCCGACGGACTTGCCGAGCGGCACCAGCGCGTCGTTGACCTGCATGGCCAGCTCGCGGGTGGGCACCAGGACCAGCGCGCGCGGGTGCAGCGGCCGGGCCCGGTTGCGCTCGGCGAGCCGGGCGATCACCGGCAGGCCGAAGGCGAGGGTCTTGCCGGAACCGGTCTGGCCCCGGCCCAGCACGTCCCGGCCGGCGAGGGCGTCCGGCAGGGTGGCCCGCTGGATCTCGAACGGGGTGGTGATGCCCTGGCGGGCCAGCGCGTCGACCAGTTGCCGGGGCAGGCCCAGGGCGGCGAAGTCGGGGGTCTCGGTGGCCGGAAGCTCCGGCATCGGGGTCAAGTCGGCGGACGGGGACGTGCCAGGGGCGGCGAAGGTGGTCAAGAAATGCCTTTCGAGCGGGGCGCATCTTCGCGATGGCCTGCCGCAGCGCTGCACGCCGCCGAATCGCCCGCAAGATCGCCCATGGGCGCGCAACGGCGCGCCGGGTCAGTGATCGCCACAAGTGTACGGCGGGACGATGGGTACGGCGCGGTGCCGCGAGGCCGTAGTGGGCGGGCTCACCCCGTCACTTGCTCACCGCAGCGCCGGTCAACCCGCTCAGCGCGTCGTTGGCCAGGAACACCACCAGCAGGCTGATCGCGATCAGCAGGGCGAGCGAGGCGGCCAGCACGATCACCACCCTGGTGTTGCGGGACCGGGTCGCCGGGGCGTCCTCGGCCCAACCCTGAGCCAGGATGTGCCCGGTCAGCGAGCCGGAGTTCTCCAGCGGGCTGCCCTGCGGGAACGACACGGTGGTGAAGCCGGGCCCGTCGGTGCCGCCGTACGCCGTGCCGGCCAGGTCGGGACCGCCCTGGTAGGTCGGCGCGGCGGGCGGCCGGCTCGCCGGGTGCGCCGGGGCGCCGCCGCGATCGGCCGGCCCGGTCGGGGTGGTCGAGGGCAGCCAGGTCGGCAGCGCGGGTGCCGGCACCAGCGGCGGGGCGGCGGCCGACGCGGGCGGCGTCGAGACCGACGCGCTCGCCCGAGCGGTCGGCGCGGACGGGGACCCGAGGACACCGGCAGTCGCGGGCGGTGGCGGGAACGGCGGGGCCGGCATGGGGCCGGGCGGCGGCGGGGGTGCGGGCACCGGCGGGGCCGGTGGCGGCGCCGGCGGCGTCGGCATCGGCGGGACCGGTCCCGGCGGGGTGGGCCCGGGCGGCGGGTTGGGCACCGGCGGCGTCGGGCGGAACGGCGGCTCCGGTTCCGGTATGGGCGGCGCCGGCGACGGTGGGGTCGGGCCCGGTACGGGGGTCGGCGCCGGCTCGGGTTCCGGCGTGGGCGGCGTCGGTGGTTGAGCCGGCTCCGGTGGCTGTGCCGGCTCGGGCGGCTCAGGGTTGACCGGATTTCCGCGGTAGACCTTGGCCACCCCGGCGTTCGCCACCACCGCGTCGGCGACCTCGCCCGGCGAGACCCGGTTCAGCCCCGGTACGGCGGCGCTGGCCCGGGCCTGTTCCGCCTCGGCGCGCGGCATGGGCGGCACCGGTGCCGGCGAATTTCCCCCGGGGACGGGCACCCGTGCGGAACCGGAGACCCGTGGCGCGGGCGCGGCGCTCGTCGGCACCGATCCGGGACCGCCGGCCGCCGCGCCGTCCTGGTCGGACGGGCGGTCCGGGACCGCCCGGGCGGGGACACCCACCCGGGCCCTGGCCACCACGACTGCGGCGGGTGCAGCGCCGGCTCGGCCGGTCTCCGTCCCGGCCGGCCGGTCGGTGCGGTCGGGCTCGGATCCGGGGTGGACCGTCTCCGCCGGAACTTCGTGCTCGCCCATGCTCGCCCCTCCGCACCCGCACTCGCCCCCGGGCCGTGGCGCCGGCCGGGAGTGCCTGAGTCTCACCGTGCCACATTCCGGCCCGGCCGCACAGCCGGAGTGGACGGTTGGGTCAGCTCCCGGTGCTCGGGCTGGCCGACCTGCTCTCCGCCGCGCTGGTGGACGGATCGGCGGCGCTCGTCGTCGAGGCCGGCGCGCTGCTGGCCGCGTCGCTCGGCGCGGTGGTCGGCGAGCCGCTCGTCGCCGAGGGGGACGGCGAGTCGGACGGACTGGGCGACGGCGAGGTGCTCGGCGAGGTCGACGGGCTGGGGCTGGGCGAGGTGGGCTGCGGCGTCGGCGGCTTGGTCGGCTTCGGGCTGGCGGTCTGGGTGGGCTTCGGGGTGGCCGTCTGGGTGGGCTTCGGCGTCGCCGGAGTGGTCGGCTGGGTCGGGGTGGCCGGGGCGGGGACCGCGCCGACCACCCGGGTGGCGGCGTAGAGCCGGCTCCAGCGGACCACCGAGATCTTGACGACGTCCCCGGTGCGCGGCGCCTCGACCATCTTGCCGTTGCCGATGTACATGGCGACGTGGTGGATGGTCGTCCAACTGCTCCCGGAGGCGAAGAAGAGCAGGTCACCCGGGAGGAGCGCGTTCGGGTCGACGGTGCGGGAGCGGGTGGCGTAGTACTGGTCGCGGGAGACCCGCGGCAGGCCACGGTAGCCGGCCGACCGGTACGAGGCGAGCACCAGCCCGGAGCAGTCGAAGCGATCCGGCCCTTCTGCCGCCCAGAGGTACGGGTCGCCGAGCTGGGCGAGGGCGTACCGCACGGCGGCCAGCGCCGTCGGGTGGGCAACCATCCCGCTGACGCTCTGGTTGCTGACGTACGAGCTGCCGATCTGCTGCTCGGCGGCGTCCTCGCGCCGGGCCGCCTCGAGCAGCAGCGCGGCGTTGTCCTTCCGCAGCTTGAGCAGCGCGGCTTCCTGCTGGCGCAGGTCCGCTTCGGCCTTGGTGTACGCCGCGGCGGTGTCGGTGGCGCGCTGCTGCGCGGCCGTGTACGCCTCCCGGGCGATCTTCTCGGCGGCGGTGGCCCGGGCGACCTCGCCGTCCACGGCGCCGGTGGCGCCCTCGGCCTTGTCGCCGCGGATGATGCGCTGCAGGGCGTTCAGGTCGCGCAGGTCGGTGCCGAAGTCGCCGGGCGGGAGCGCGGCCGCGGCCTTGACCGCGTCGGCGGCGGTCGTCTCGGCCTTCCGCCGGGCCTGGGCGAGCGCGTCCTCGGCTTCCCTGAGCGTGGCGGTGGCGGTGGCGAGCTGGGCCTGCGCCGCATCGCGGTCGCCCTTCAGCCGGATCAGGTCCTCGCCGAGTTGGGCGACCCGCGTGTCTGCCTGGTTGATCTGGGCGATCAGCGGGCCGTCGGCCGGGTTGGTGACGCCGAGCCCGCCCGAGGGGGTGACGCCGGGTATGCCGGGCACCGAGCCGGGCAGCTGGAAGGTGCCCGTGACCTGCGGCCGGGAGCCGGCGTTGGGGATGGTGTCGGGAAGCGGATCGGCCCAGACCGGGGTGGCGAGCGCCGCGGCCGCCACCACGCCGAGCAGAGCGGACCAGAGCTTCGGCCGCAGCACCGGAGAGATCACCGGGCTCCTGCGTCGTTGCCGTCGGCCCTGCTTGCTGTAGCCCATTCCGCTCCCCGTCCGGTGTGGCGTCTTCCGCGCGAGGTGGGCGCGGTGAACCGGGACGGTGCCAGTGTGTGTTCCGCCCCATCCTGTCTTACCTCACCGGCGCAGCTATGTCGATGTGCGGAGGGTGACGGCCGAACGGGCGGCCGGTGAACTTGGTCGCTGCGGTTGACCGCGTCGCCGGTTCGTCGGAGGGCCGACGTACGCTCGACCGGGACCGCAGGTGGAAGGGACGTGGCTTTCGGATGGACGCCGGACTCAAGCGCGAGCTCGAAGCGAAGGTCTACGCGGGAGAGCGGCTGAGCCGCGAGGACGGCATCGCCCTCTACGCGTCCGACGACCTCGCCTGGCTCGGGCGGCTGGCCCATCACAAGCGCACCGAGCTGAACGGCGACCGGGTGATGTTCAACGTCAACCGGCACCTCAACCTCACCAACGTCTGCTCCGCCTCGTGCGCGTACTGCTCGTTCCAGCGCAAGCCGGGTGAGAAGGACGCCTACACGATGCGTATCGACGAGGCGGTCCGCAAGGCCAAGGAGATGGAGGACGAGCAGCTCACCGAGCTGCACATCGTCAACGGGCTGCACCCGAGCCTGCCCTGGCGCTACTACCCGAAGGTGCTGCGGGAGCTGAAGGCCGCACTGCCCAACGTCAACCTCAAGGCGTTCACCGCCACCGAGGTGCAGTGGTTCGAGAAGATCAGCGGCCTGAGCGCGGACGAGATCCTGGACGAGCTGATGGACGCCGGCCTGGAGTCGCTGACCGGCGGCGGCGCGGAGATCTTCGACTGGGAGGTCCGGCAGCACATCGTCGACCACGCCTGCCACTGGGAGGACTGGTCGCGGATCCACCGGCTGGCCCACTCGAAGGGCATGAAGACCCCGTCGACCATGCTCTACGGCCACATCGAGGAGCCCCGGCACCGGGTCGACCACGTGCTGCGGCTGCGTGAGCTGCAGGACGAGACGGGCGGCTTCCAGGTCTTCATCCCGCTGCGCTACCAGCACGACTTCGTCGACTCCGCGGACGGCAAGATCCGTAACCGGATCCAGGCCCGCACCACGATGGCGTCCCCGGCCGAGTCGCTGAAGACCTTCGCCGTCTCCCGGCTGCTCTTCGACAACGTCCCGCACGTGAAGTGCTTCTGGGTGATGCACGGTCTCTCGGTGGCCCAGCTCTCGCTGAACTTCGGGGTGGACGACCTGGACGGTTCGGTCGTGGAATACAAGATCACCCACGACGCCGACGCGTACGGCACGCCGAACACCATGCACCGGGACGACCTGCTGCACCTGATCTGGGACGCCGGCTTCCGCCCGGTCGAGCGGAACACCCGCTACGAGACCGTCCGCGAGTACGACACGGCCCCGTCGCTGGCCGAGCGCCGGACCGAGCCGCAGCAGGTCTGGGCCTGACCTCGGCGCCGGCCCGCGCGGGCCGGCGCAGTTGTCGCCGTCGCCTGTTCACCTGCTGGCTGTCCGGCGCGTGACTCCCTCCCGGCCGGCCAGTCGTGGCCGCTCAGCGGGTTCGCGTACCCTCGTAGGGTCATGAGCGAGCAGCGGAGCGGTTTTCCCCGGCGGGACGCGGAGGGGCGCATTCTCACCCTGGGCGACCTGCTCGGGGTGAGCCTGGCCGGCCTGGTGATCGGGGTGCTGGCGCTGGTGCTCTTCGAGTGGGCGTTCGCCACGATGGGCGCGGGCGGGTTCGGCCGGACCAACGGCTGGCTGGCGGTGATCCTGCCGGTCTGGCTCTTCTGGGACGACTTCCGGGCCTGGGAGTTCGGCGCGGCCCGGGTGGTGGCGGCGCTGGGCGGCCTCTTCGTCGGGGTGGTCGCCGGGCTGCTCGCGGCCGGCCTGGCCGCCGGGCTGCCGCCACTGCTCTCCGGCGCGCTGGCCGCGGCGGTGTTCACCGTGGTCTACGCGGTGATCTGGTTTCAGGGCGTGCACTGGTTGGCCCGGCGTACGAGTTGAGGCCGCCCCACCGGTGATGGAGAACGGAGTGCGAACGTGAGCGCGGCGGTCAAGTACACGCTGGGCCGGATCGGGCTGTTCGTCGGCGTGCTGGCGGCCCTCTGGTTCGTCGACATGAACCCGTTCCTGCGGCTGATGCTGGCGCTGGTCTTCTCGGCCGCGCTGTCGTTCTTCCTGCTCCGTGGCTGGCGGGACGAGATGGCCGGGGAGATGGCGGAGGCGTCGGACCGGCGGCGGGCCGAGAAGGAGCGGCTGCGCTCGGCGCTCGCCGGCGAGGACCAGCCCGCGCCGGCCGAGCCGCGCCGCGAGGAGTAGGCCGGCGGTCGTCCGCCCTCCGCGTCGGCCGGGTCGCGACCGCCGCCCCGGTAACCGGCCGGGCCGTGCGGCGCGGGAAACGGGGCAGCAGGATGGCGGCGGCGCCGCTAAGGTCGGCCGCTGTGAGTTTGCTGAACACGATCAACGGGTGGCGGGCCAAGGTCTTCGTCTGGATCGGCCTGCCGGTCATCGCCGCCATCGGACTGATGATGGGTGCCACCGACCTCGCCCCGACCTGGCAGGCGAAGAACGGTGGCGGAACGCCGGGCACGTTCACCGCGGTGAACGAGGAGTGCGGCCGGCGCAACTGCGAGTGGCGCGGAGACTTCGTCGCCACGGAGGGCGACGCCCGGCGCACCGACGTGATCCTCTACGACGCGCCGGACGGGCTGACCGCCGGCGCCACCGCCCCGGCCCGCGACACGGGCGCCCGCGCGGGCGTCTTTTCCACCACCGGCGGGTCGACGTACCTGCTGGTCACCGGGCTCACCCTGGGCGGCGTGATCGCCCTGGTGGTGTGGGTGGTGATCATCGTGCGGGCGATCCGTCGCCGCCGCGAGGCGGCCCGGCCGTCGACCCCGCCCGCCTCGTTCGCGCCGTCCGCGTAGCGCCGGGCGACCCCAGGACCGTACCGACGGGCCCGGCACCGTCCCGAGCGGGACGATGCCGGGCCCGTCCCGTCACCAGTTGGTCGAGCCCGGCACGACCGGCCAGGCCCGGTCCGTCGGCTTGATCAGGTAGGCGATGCCGCCCGAGCCGCCGGCCACCGTGCCGTTCGCCCGGTACCGCTTGGTGCGCAGCCAGATCTGCTCGAACTGCGCCCGCTTGTAGACGTTGCGCACCGCGTCGTTCGAGGACGACGCGGGGTCGTTGACGATCACGTCACCGTCGGCGGTGAAGCCGACGATCACGAACAGGTGCCCGGAGGTGCCGTAGTTCGATCCGTCCAGCTCGTTGCCGAGGAAGGACTGCGAGGTGATGACCGGGATACCGGCCTTGATGAAGCGCTCCACCTCGTCCAGCGAGTGCAGTCGGGTGACCTTGGCGTCGATGCCCGGGAAGCTGGCTGCGTACGCGGTGTTGAACGGCCAGTTGCCCGCGCCCTCGTACTCGAAGTCCCAGGTCATGCGGGCGGCGTAGGCGACCTGCGGGTCGGTGTAGCCGGGGGTGATCCAGGACATGTCCTCAGTCGAGGGCAGCTTGCCGTAGTACTCCAGCACCATCGTGGTCGACGTCGGGCTGCACCAGACCTGGCCGCCGCCGCCCCACTCCGGGTAGTTGCCCCGGTGGATCATCTGGGAACGGGCGGGCACCGGCAGCTCGGTGCCCCAGGCGATCCCGCCCTTGCTCGGCGTGACGGTGAACCGGTCCGGCACGTTGGAGCTCATCGCGCCCAGCATCCAGACCCGCGGCGAGGCGGCCTGCCCCGGCGCCCGGTAGAGGGTCAGCCGGAGCTGGTACGACCGGAGCAGCACGCCCTTTTTGGCGTCGTCGATGGAGAAGGTGTCGGTCCAGATGGTCGACCAGGGGTCGCCCTGGCCGTCCAGCGTGGTCCGCTTGATGTCCTGGTCCCCGGAGGCCCAGCGGCCCATCACGTACCAGGGGGTCTGCTGGCCGGTGTTGTACGTGCCGTGCAGCTCGACCTGGATCCAGGTGCCGGCCGGGGTCTCCGCGTTCCACGAGGCGACCAGCTCGGTGGCGTCGAAGCCGATCTGCCGCTCCGGCGAGGTCCAGGTGGCGTACTCCCAGGTGCGGGTGGCACCGGTGTGCTTGTCGGTGTAGGGGACGGTGCCGACCGGCTCGCCCATGGTGATCCCGGTGCGGTGGCCGGGGATGGCGTGCGTGCCCTGGTGGGTGCCGGTGCGCCAGTCCGGGTACTTCGACCAGTCCTGGAAGGTGATCTGCTCGTCGTGGGCGACCACGGGAAGGTTGTTGTCCGCGTGGGCGGGCACGGCGGTGCCGAGGAGGCTGAGCGCGGCGACGCCGGCGAGGGCGACCGCCGCGCGTAGGGCGGGTCTGATCATGTCATCTCCATGGGTGGGTAGGGGAAATCACCAGTTGGTGGAACCGGCCACCGAGGGCCAGGCCACGGTGGTCGGCTTGATCAGGTAGACGACGCCGCCGGAGCCGGTGCCAGTGCCGCCGTTGGCGGTGGTCCGCTTGGTCCGGAGCCAGATCTGCTCGAACTGGTCCCGCCGGTAGACGTGGCGGACGGCGTCGTCGCTGGGCGAGGCCGGGTCGTTGGCGATGACGTCGCCGGTGGCGGTGAAGCCGATCACCACCATGAGGTGCCCGGCGGTGCCGTAGCCCGCCCCGTCCAGCTCGCTGGCGAGGAAGGACTGGCTGGTCACCACGGGGATGCCGGCGGCGATGAAGTGCTCGATCTCGTCGAGCGAGTGCAGTCGGGTCACCTTCGCCTCCAGCCCGGGGAAGGTGGCCGCGTACGCGGTGTTGAACGGCCAGTTGCCGGTGCCGCCGTACTGGGCGTCGTAGGTCATCCGGGCGGCGTGGTCGACGGTCGGGTCGGCGTAGCTCGGGTCCACCCAGGACGTGTCGGCCGGGGACGGCCGGCGGCCCCAGTACTCGACCACCATCTCCGTGGACGTGGGCGAGCACCAGGCTTCACCGCCGCCGCCGTACTGCGGGTACTGGCCGGCGTGGATGTTCTGCGAATAGCGCGGCACGGCCAGCTCGGTGCCCCACGCGATGTGGCCGGGGCTCGGGGTGACCGTGAACCGGTCCGGCACGGTCGAGCTCATCGCGCCCACCGACCGGACCACGGGTGAGGCGGTCCCGGCCGGGTCGCGATAGAGCGTCAGCCGGAGCTGGTACGCCCGCAGCAGCACCCCGGCGCCGGGGTTGTTGATGGCGAAGGTGTCCGTCCAGATGCTGGAGGTCCGGTCGCCCTGCCGGTCGACGCTGGTCCGCGTCATGTCGGCGTCGCCCGAGGCCCAGCGACCCATGACGTACCAGGGGGTGCGGACGCCGGTCGTGTAGGTGCCCTGGAGTTCGACCTGGAGCCAGGTGCCGGCGGGGGTGTCCGCGTTCCAGGAGGCGACCAGCTCGGTGGCCCCGAAGCCGACCTCGGTCAGCGGCGACGTCCAGGTCCCGTACGCCCAGTTGCGCCGGACGCTGCGGTGCGGGTCCTTGTACTGGACAGTGCCGACCGGGGTGCCCAGGGCGAGGCCGGCGGCGGTGACCGTGGTGCCGGCGGCGGCGCCGGCCGACCAGGCCGCGCCCGACCAGCCCTGCCAGGTGATCTGTTCGTCGTGGGTGGCCGTGGTGGTCCCGGTGGCCGGCTTCGCGGCCCCGGCGGGGCTGGTGGTGCCGAGGATGGCGAGTGCGGTGACGGCGACGGCGGCCGCGCGCAGGGGTCTCATGGCCATGGCAGCTCCCCAGGGAAACGGGCATCGTTGCCGTTCACTGTCGCGCCTGGAGGGAACTTTCGCCAGAGGTCAAAGGATGGAAAATCATTGCCGGGATGAGGACCCGATCGGGATGGGGTCGATGCAACGACGAATATTGATATGACCATGTGACTCCTGCTGAAGTGTGCGGACGCGGGATCTCCGTACCCCGAGGAGGTTGTCCATGGCGTTCCGCACGTCCCTGCTCCGCCGCCGGCTGGCCCTCGCCGCCGCCGTCGGCCTGACCCTCGTCACCGTCACCACCGGTCCGGCCGCCGCTCGGCCCACCCCGGACCGGTCCAGCGAGCCGGCTGCCGTCGGCTACCGCGTGCTCGGTCCGCGTACGCTCGCCGACCGGAACGCCGTCGCGCGCACCGGCGCGGCGATCGACTACTCCGAACACGGCGTCCTGCACGTAACCGCGACCAGCGCGGAAGCCGCCGCGATCACCCGGCTCGGCTTCCGGCTCGACAAGGACGTCGCCCCGGCCCCCGCCGCCGGGGCGACCGCCTACGCCTTCCCGCCCGCCGATTCCAACTACCACGACTACGCCGAGTTGACCGCCGTGGTGAACAAGGTGGTCGCCGACCATCCGGCCATCGCCCGCAAGCTCAGCATTGGCACCTCGTATCAGGGCCGGGACCTGATGGCGGTGAAGATCTCCGACAACGTCGGCACGGACGAGAACGAGCCGGAGATCCTCTTCAACGCCCAGCAGCACGCCCGCGAGCACCTGACCGTCGAGATGGCGATCTACCTGCTCGACCTCTTCACCGACAACTACGGCACCGATTCCCGGATCACCAACATCGTCAACTCCCGGGAGATCTGGATCGTCCCCACGCTGAACCCCGACGGCAGTGAGTACGACATCGCCACCGGCTCGTACCGGTCCTGGCGGAAGAACCGGCAACCCAACAGCGGCTCGTCGTACGTCGGCACCGACCTGAACCGGAACTGGTCGTACCAGTGGGGCTGCTGCGGCGGCTCCTCCGGCTCCACCTCGTCGGAGACCTACCGCGGCCCGTCCGCCTTCTCCGCACCGGAGACGCAGGCGCTGCGCAACTTCGTCAACAGCCGGGTGGTCGGCGGGGTGCAGCAGCTCAAAGCCAACATCGACTTCCACACCTACTCGCAGTTGGTGCTCTGGCCCTTCGGCTACACCAGCGCGAACACCCCCAGCGGGATGACCGCCGACCAGTACAACACCTTCGCCACCATCGGCCGGCAGATGGCCTCCAGCAACGGCTACACGCCGGAGCAGTCCAGCGATCTGTACATCGCCGACGGCACCAGCATCGACTGGATGTGGGGTGCGCACCGGATCTGGGCGTACACCTTCGAGATGTACCCGGGATCGGCCTCCGGCGGCGGCTTCTACCCGCCCGACGAGGTGATCCCCGCGCAGACCTCCCGCAACCGGGAGGCCGTGCTGCTGCTGTCCGAGTACGCCGACTGCCCGTATCGGGCGATCGGCAAGCAGACCCAGTACTGCTGACGTGACTCGCGGGTGGGGCTCCGCGGCAACCCCGGGCGGAGCCCTCACCCACCCCTCCCGTCCGGACGATCTCCGCTGGTCATGCGCTACCGTGGCACCGACCAACCCGCAGCGAAGCCGGTGCGAAACCGGCGCTGTCCCGCAACTGTGATGCCCCGCACGCGGCGTCGGCCCACCGGCCGGCGCTGACGACTGCGGGGACGAGCCAGGTCGCCTGCGGCACGGTCGCGACACGCGCTCTCGAGGAAGGGCGCCTCGCGGACGGGCGAGCCCAGGCGGTCCTGTCGGCGAAGCACCAGCTCCTCGACCGACAGGAGGACCGATGTCCAGACGTACCCCCCGGCTCTTCGCCACCGCCCTCGCGGTCGGCGCACTCCTCCTCGGCGGCTGCGCCGAGAAGACCTCGACCGACACCCCGGCCGCCGGCGGCAGCTCTGCGGCTGCCGCGTTCCCGGCCACCGTCGGCAAGCTGACCCTGGAGAAGCGCCCGGAGAAGATCGTCTCGCTCTCGCCGAGCGCGACCGAGATGCTCTTCGCCATCGGGGCCGGCAAGCAGGTCGTCGCCGTCGACGACCAGTCGAACTACCCGCCGGAGGCGCCGAAGAGCGACCTGTCCGGCTTCCAGCCGAACGCCGAGGCGATCGCCGGCAAGAACCCCGACCTGGTGGTGCTCTCCAACGACATCAACAAGATCGTCGACCAGCTCACCACGCTGAAGATCCCGGTGCTGCTCACCCCGGCCGCCGCCACGCTCGACGACACGTACCAGCAGATCACCGACCTGGGCACGCTGACCGGCCACGCCTCCGAGGCGGCGGACGTCACCAAGAAGATGAAGGACGACATCGCCGCGCTCACCAAGGAACTGCCGCAGCGGGCGAAGAAGCTCACCTACTACCACGAGCTGGGCCCGGAGCTGTACACCGCGACCAGCAAGACCTTCATCGGCTCGATCTACGCCCTCGCCGGCCTGGAGAACATCGCCGACCCGTCGGACGCCGACGGCACCAAGCGCGGCTACCCGCAGCTGTCCCAGGAGGTCATCGTCAAGGCGAACCCCGACTTCGTCTTCCTGTCCGACACCAAGTGCTGCCAGCAGTCCCCGGAGACCGTCAAGGCCCGCAGCGGCTGGGCGGGGGTGACCGCGGTGAAGAACAACCAGATCGTCGCCCTCGACGACGACATCGCCTCGCGCTGGGGCCCGCGCGTGGTCGACCTGGTCCGGGCGATCGTCGACGCCACCGCCAAGGTTCCGGCGTGACCCACCGGTGACCGTGCGACCAGCGGATTCCGCCGGCCCGACGGCCGGGGCGCCCGAGGCGTCCCGGCCGTCCGGCGGGTCCCCGACCGACTCAGCGACCGCGCCGGCCACCCGCACCGGCCCCGGGCGGGCCGGCGGGGCGGTGCCCGGTCGTCGGCGCGCCGCAGCCGGGCCGGGTGCCCCGGTCCGGCCGGCCGGGCTACGGAAACGCTGGCTGTTCGCCGGCCTCGGCGCGGTGCTGGTCGCGCTGCTGGCCGGTGTGTCGCTGGGCCCGGTCAGCCTGCCGCCCGGCAGCGTCGCCGCCGAACTGCTCAACCTGCTGCCCGGGGTGCACCTGGACAGCGGGCTCACCGAGCGGGAGATCGCCATCGTCACCGAGCTGCGGCTGCCGCGGGCCGTGCTCGGCCTCCTGGTCGGCGCGCTGCTGGCCCTGGCCGGCGGCTGCTACCAGGGCGTCTTCCGCAACCCGCTGGCCGACCCGTACCTGCTGGGCGTGGCGGCCGGCGCCGGGCTCGCGGTGACCACGGTGATCGCGCTCGGCGTCGGGGCGGGCGGGGCGCTGAGCGGCATGCCGCTGACCATCCCGCTCGCCGCGTTCGTCGGCTCCCTCGGCGCGGTCGCCATGACGTACCTGCTCGGCGCGGCCGGCGGGCGCGACCGGTCGCCCGCCACGCTGATCCTGGCCGGGGTGGCGGTGTCCGCGTTCCTCGCCGCCGGGCAGACCTACCTGCTGCAACGCCACGCCGAGAGCATCCAGCAGGTCTACTCGTGGCTGCTCGGACGGCTGGCCACCGCCGGCTGGCAGGACGTCCGGCTGGTGCTGCCGTACTTCGTGCTCACCGCGGTGGTGGTGCTGCTGCACCGGCGGGAGCTGGACGTGCTCTCCGTCGGTGACGACGAGGCCACCAGCCTGGGGCTGCACCCGCAGCGCTCGCGCTACCTGCTGATCGCCGCCGCGTCGCTGGGCACCGCCGCCGCGGTCTCCGCCTCCGGGCTGATCGGCTTCGTCGGCATCATCGTGCCGCACACCGTACGCCTGCTGGCCGGGTCCAGCTACCGGGTGATCCTGCCGCTGTCAATGCTCTTCGGCGGGGCCTTCCTGGCGCTGACCGACGTGGCCGCCCGGACCGTCGCCGCCCCCTCCGAGCTGCCGATCGGCGTGGTCACCGCGCTGCTCGGCGGCCCGTTCTTCGTCCTGGTCCTGCGCACCTCCCGCCGGGTGTTCACATGAGCGCGCGTCAGCGAGCGAATCGTCAGCTCAGCGCGCGGAGCGCCACGACGACGAGCGCCGTCGAGGTGCGCGACCTGCACGTCGACCTGGGCGGGACGTCGATCCTGGCGGGCGTGGACCTGACCGTCGCGGCGGGCGAGTGGGTCACCGTCATCGGCCCGAACGGCGCTGGCAAGTCGACCCTGCTGCGCGCCGTCGGCGGCCTGCTGCCCGCGCCGGGCGCGGTCGCCCTGTTCGGTACGCCGATCCAGTCCCTCCGCCGCCGGGACCGGGCCCGGGTCGTCGCCACGGTGGCGCAGTCCCCGGTGGTGCCGGCCGGCATGTCGGTGTTCGACTACGTGCTGCTCGGGCGTACCCCGTACATCCCGCCGCTGGGCCGGGAGTCGACCGCCGACCTGGCCGCCGTGCACGAGGTGCTGGACGGGCTCGACCTCGGCGCGTTCGGGCACCGGGAGCTGGCCACCCTCTCCGGTGGGGAGCGGCAGCGGGTCTTCCTGGCCCGTGCCCTGGCGCAGGGCGCCACCCTGCTGCTGCTGGACGAGCCGACCAGCGCGCTGGACATCGGCCACCAGCAGGAGGTGCTGGAGCTGGTCGACCGGCTCCGCCGCGAGCACGGCCTGACCGTGCTCGCCACCATGCACGACCTCTCCGTGGCCGGCGAGTACGCCGACCGGCTGGTCCTGCTCGCCGACGGCCGGGTGGCCGCGGCCGGCCCACCTCGGGAGGTGCTCACCGAGGACCTGCTCGCCAACCACTACCGCGCCCACGTCCGCGTCATCCAGGGCGACCACGGCCCGCTCGTCGTCCCGGTCCGCCCCCGCCCCCGGCCAGATTGATCAGAAGTTGTTGCCGCAGCCCGCCGGGGTCGCGCACGACATGATCAACCAGTGTGGCCGGGACGTAGGGTGAGGACGGAGAAGAGGGCGCCCTCGGGGTCGCGGAGGGCGGCGAGGCGGCCCCGCGGGGTGTCCCGGGGCGGGACCAGGACCGTGCCGCCCAGCTCGGCGGCGCGGGCGGCGGTGGCCTCGGCGTCCGCCACCGCGAACCACACCGACCAGTACGCGGGCAGGTCGGCCGGCAGCTCCTCCAGCGGTGGCGTCATGCCCGCGACGATCCGGGCACCACACCGCCAGCCCGTGTAGGGGGCGGGCTGCGTCGGCTGCTCCTCCGCGTGCCAGCCGAAGACCAGCGCGTAGAAGTCCCGCGCACCCTCCGGGTCGGAGGTGACCAGCTCGTTCCAGCACATCGCCCCGGGAGCGTTGAACAGCTCCGCGCCGCGCATCGCCATCGGCTGCCAGACGCTGAACACCGCGCCCGCCGGGTCGGAGAGGACCGCCATCCGGCCCTGGTCGAAGACATCGAACGGGGCGACCACCACCTGGCCGCCGGCCGCCTCCACCCGGGTGGCCACCAGATCGGCGTCGTCGGTCGCCACGTACGTCGACCAGATCGGCACCTGGTCCGGGGCGGCCGGCGGGCCCGCCGCGGCGACCGCCCGCCCATCCTTGAGGAAGACCGTGTAGCCGCCGGCCGCCGGCTCCGGGGAGACGCGGCCGGTCCAGCCGAACAGCTCCGGGTAGAACCGCTTCGCGTCCGCCAGCCCA
Organism: Micromonospora sp. NPDC007230; assembly: GCF_042869115.1. NCBI lineage: Bacteria > Bacillati > Actinomycetota > Actinomycetes > Micromonosporales > Micromonosporaceae > Micromonospora > Micromonospora sp. NPDC007230. The sequence continues at coordinate 86,061 of NZ_JBIAFE010000006.1, forward strand.
GGCGTGGCCAGGTCGGTCCAGCAGGGCGTGCCGGGCTCGACGCCGCTCACGCTGACCCCTCTCGCCGGGGGCGGCCCCGCTGACACGCCCTGCCGGCATCGTGGCACCGTCCCGTCGCCCGCCGGGCCGGAATCGGACAAGAGGTCAGGTGAAGCGCCGTCCCTCGTCCCGCCGGTACGCCCATCCGGCGACCCCGGCCAGCAGCACGATCCAGACGCCGAGCATGGCCAGGGAGACCAGGTTCGGCCGCCAGTCGGTGACCGCCGCCCACATCAGCTCCACCGCGCCCCGGGTGGGCAGGTAGGGGGCGATCGCCTTGATGAAGCTGGGTGCGTCGTCCGGGCCGGAGAGCAGGCCGCCGCCGAAGGCGAGGGGGAAGAAGATGAGCTGGGCGACCACGATCGCCGCCTTGCTCGGCAGCGAGTAGCCGATGGCCAGTCCGAGCAGCGTGAACGGCACCGAGATCACCGCGACCCCGGCAGCACCGAGCAGGAACTGCGCCGGCGTGACCCGGGCCGCGGTGGCCACCGCCGCGATCACCACCACCGGGAGCATGGACAGGTAGGTGAGCGCCAGGCCGGCCAGGATCCGGCCGGCGAGGCGCGGCCCCGGACCGGCCGGCAGCGTCCGGGTGTACGGGTTCCACGGCTGGTCGCGGTCCTCGGCGACGCCGATCCCGTACTGGAAGATGTTGGCGCTCATCACCGCGAAGGTGACCATGGCGCAGGTGGCGTAGGTGGCCCCGGCCGGGTCGTCACCGGCGAACGGCACCACGAAGAAGAGCATCGCGGCGGCCGGGAAGAACGCGCTGCCGAAGATGGCGACCGGGATCCGGACGGTCTCGAGAAGTTGGAAACGGGCGTGGACCAGGGCGAGCGGCACGAGATCTTCTCCTCAGACGGTGGCGGGCGCGGCCCGGTCGCCGGTCGTGATGGCGAGGAACGCCTCCTCCAAGGAGGTGGGCCGCACCTCCAGGTCGCGGAACGCCACCCCGGCGGCGACCAGGTCGCGGACGAGCTGGTCGGCGTCCGTGGTGAGCAGGTGGGTACGCCCGTCGGTGTGCTCGGTGGCGACCACCCCGGGCAGCGGCGGCAGGTCGTCGGCGACGAGGCTGACCCGGCGTACGCCGACGATGCCCCGGATCGCCTCGACCGTGTCGTCCGCGAGCACCCGGCCCTGGCCGATCACCACCACCCGCTGGGCGAGGGCCTCCACCTCCTCCAGGTAGTGGCTGCTGAGCAGCACGGTGCCGCCGTCGGCGTGGAAGCTGCGGATCGCCTCCCAGAGCGTGTGCCGCGCCTCGACGTCCAGCCCGGTGGTCGGCTCGTCGAGGACGACCAGCCGCGGGCGGCCGACGAACGCGAGGGCCACGGCGAGCCGGCGGCGTTGCCCGCCGGAGAGTCCGCCGGTCTGCCGTTTCACCTGATCGGCGAGGCCGAACCGGTCGAGCAGTTCGCCCCGGGGGATCGGGTCGGGGAAGTGCGCGGAGACGAAGTCGACCACCTCGCCGACCCGCAACGTGCCGGGCAGGCCGGTCTCCTGCGGGGTCACCCCGAGCTGGCGCCGGCTCGCCGGGTCGCGCGGGTCGCCGCCGAACAGCTCCACCCGGCCGGACGTGGGCCGGCGCAGCCCCACCAGCAGGTTGATCAGCGTGCTCTTGCCGGCGCCGTTCGGGCCGAGCAGGCCGACCAGCTCACCGGCGTGGACGGTCAGGTCGACCCGGTCCAGGGCCAGCACCTCGCCGTAGCGGCGGCTGACCTGGTCGGCGCGGGCCAGGATCATCGGAAACTCCTCGGGGTGCGGGCGACAGCGGTGCCGCCCCATGTGTAGCGCGCCGGCGCCAGTCCCCGCCGCCCTGGGACGGGGCGACGACGGCAGATCGCCTAGTGTGGTATTCCCGTCGGCCGCTTTGCGCCACGGCGACGACGGACGCGTGCCGACTGGACACTGGGGAGGGTCCGTGACGAGTCCGAGCAAGAACCTGGACGTTCAACCGGAGGCGTTGAAGGCGTTCGCCGCGGCCTCTCGGGATCGGGCGACCCGGTTCAACGAGTTGGCCCGGGTCTTCCGCGACGGGCACGTGCCCCGGGTCGCCTTCGGGATCATGCCGGCGTCCTTCAGTCTCGCGGCCGCGTACGCGGAGCAGTTCGAGGCGTGCCTGCAGGGTCTGGAGGAGGGCGCGGAGACGATGGCCGACATCGCCGAGGGGATGAGCGACACGGCCGACGCCTACACCGGGACCGACGTGGCGACCAACGACATGTTCGTGCCGGGCGCCTGAGGGGGATTGCATGAGCGAGCGTAGCGAGCGAATCATCAGGCGCAGTGCCGTGGAGCCTCGTGCGGCCGCCGAGCGGAGCGAGGTGGGCGCATGAGCACTGAGGCGTTGCAGCGCAACAAGACCTACTTCGAGCAGGTCGTGTCGGGCACCCCCGACCCGTTCAAGCCGCTCTCCCAGGCCGTCCTGTGGCCGTTCGAGCAGCTGCTGGAGCTGGTCGCCGGTGAGCCGGACGACCTGATGCAGGCGGCTCAGCTCGCCCTGACCACCGGCGAGGCGGTGCGCCAGATCGCCGGCGACCAGATCGCCGACCGGGCCCGGCTGCGCGGTGCCTGGGACGGCGACGCGGCGGAGAAGTTCCACGCCTCGATGGAGTCCGTCGAGCAGGCGATCGAGGAACTGGCCAAGGGGCTGGACGGCACGAAGGAGGTGCTGGTCGACGCGGCGAACGCGGCGGTCGAGGCGTTCAACCTCCTGGTCGAGCTGATCCTGGAGTTCCTGCTCTGGTTCCTGACCGAGGTCATCATCGCCGCGGTGGCCGCCGTGCTCAGCGCGGGCGTGACGCTGGCCGCCACGGTGGTCCGGGTGCTGGCCCGGCTGGCCACCACGGTCGGCCGCATGGTCAAGATCGTCGCGCGGTTCGCCGAGATCCTCACCAAGCTGGTGACCAAGCTGGAGAAGGTCGCCGAGCTGCTCACCCGCTACCGCAAGCTGGTGATGGAGCTGCGCAAGGCCAAGAAGGCGTACAAGGCGTGGAACAAGTCCGGCTACACCAAGGAGGCGTTCGCGTTCAAGATGAAACGCACCGCCATCCTGTTCCCCGGCAAGTTCGCCATCAACCAGGCGTCCCCGGTGAACATCCCCGGCATCGGCGGCACCCTGCTGGACACCGGCGTCGGCCTGCACGACGTCTCCGACGGGCACAAGGACCGCAACTACCTGGTGGACGGCACCTACAAGGAGGACCTGGGCCCGTACACCAAGGGCGTCCAGAATGTCTTCGACTCGATCGTCAACTGAGAGGCAGCCATGACCTTCCCCGCCCTGGACCGGATCGAGGCGCTGGCCCGCAACCTCGACGGGTGGCAGCGCGAACTCGGCGCGCGGATGGCCGAGCTGGAGCAGAGCAGCGCCGAGGGGGTGAGTGACTCCGGCCTGGTCACGGTCACCGCGGCCGCCGACGGCAAGATCCTCTCGACCGAGATCAACGCCCGGGCCATGCGGTTCGACTCCTACACCCTCGCCGAGGAGTTCACCGCCGCCGCGAACCGTGCCCAGGAGGCCGCCGCCGCCCGGGTCCGGGAGATCGTCGGCGAGGTGATGGGCAACGCGCCGGCCGCGCCGCGCCCGGCCGCCGACGACTACGGCTACGACCGGTACTGAACCGATGGAGGAGACCAGGTACCGCGACCGGATCGGTCAGCTGGCCGAGTCGGGCGAGCGGGTGCTGACGGTGGCGCAGGCCGAGGCCGCCAACGGGGCCACGCCGGCCCCGCCGCGCGACCCGGGCGCACCCGAGGTCTCCGGCCGGGCGACGGTCGGCTCGGTGCTGCTCAACGTGCTCGCCCCGTTGGCCACCTGGGACCGCGGCGACCGGCTGGTGGATGTGATCGCCTGGGGCATCGCCGGCCGCGGCGCCCCCGGCTCGGCCGCCTCCCGGCTGCACCGGGCGGTCAACCCGCTCCGGCCGGACGGGCAGCTCCGGCACACCCTGCTCGCCGTCACCGACCGGCGGCTGCTGGTCTGCCTCACCGGGCCGGTGAAGCTGCTGGCCAACCAGGCGGACGAGGAACGGTCCCTGGCCGAGACCCAGCTGGCCTGGTCGGCGTCCCGGGCCGACGTCGCTTCGGCCCGGGTGGGCTGGCACCGGCTCAACCCGAAGCGGCTACGCATCGACTTCACGGACGGCTCGTGGCTCGCCTTCACCGTGCCGATCGCGGAATCCGGCCGCCCGCTCCGCGCCCTCGCCGCCGCCCTCTCGGGCTGAGCCGCCGTCGCCGCCCCAAGGTCGCGTTCGAACCGGGATGTAGTGGCCTACCGCAGTCCGGGAGGCCACTACATCCCGGATGCGGCGTGCTCTTGCTTGCGGCCGGCGACGGTCCGCCGTCAGTCGGCCAGGGGAACGGGCAGCGGGTCCCGGTGCAGCACCGCCAGCCGGGACACCGCCCGGGTCAGCACCACGTAGAGGCGGTGCAGGCCCCGCGGCTCGGCCGCCACGATCGCGGCCGGCTCGACCACTACGACGTGGTCGTACTCCAGGCCCTTGACCAGGGTCGCCGGGACCACGGTGACGCGCGCTGCGATCTCCACGTCGTCGGCGGTCGCGGTCTCGACGCCCGCGCCGGAGAGTGCCGCGCGGAGCCGGTCCACCGCGTCGTCGGCGGCGATCACGCCGACCGAGCCGTCGTGCGCGAGCGCCGCGTGCACCTCGGCCACCGTCGCCGCTGTCAGGTCCTCGACCGTACGCACGTCCAGCGTCCCGTCGCGGCGCAGCGACTCGGCCGCGGGTACGTCGACCGCGAGCGCCGGCAGCAGCCGGTTGGCGAACGCGACGACCGCCGCCGGCACCCGGAAGCCGACGCTGAGCGGCACCACGGTGGCGTCCGGCTTGCCCAGGTGGGTCAGGGACTCCCGCCAGTCGGTGGCGGCCCAGGGCGCGGTGCCCTGGGCCAGGTCGCCGAGGAGGGTGATCGAGCCGTGCTCGCTGCGGCGGGCGATGGCGCGGCACTGCATCGGGGACAGGTCCTGCGCCTCGTCGACCACCACGTGCCCGAAGCCGGCCGGCCGTTCGATCAGCCCGGCCGCCTCGTCGATCAGGACCGCGTCGGCGGCCGTCCACTTCGTCGCCTTCGGGGTACGGCCCAGCTTTGTCCCGGTGGCCGCCGAGCCACGCCGCCGGTCGGTGCCCGCGCGCTGCGGCCCGCCCGCGCCGGCACCGCCTTGCTCGGCGTCCTCCGGGCCCGGTCGCCCGCCGGAGCCTGCGTGCCCGAGCAGCAGGGCCTGCTCCTCGGCGTCGAGCAGGCCGTCGGCCGCCGTGGCGAGGACGTCGGCGTCGGACCAGAGCCGGTGCAGCAGCCCGTCCGGGGTGAGCGCCGGCCAGACCGCGTCGAGGAAGTCGGTGACCGGCTTGGCCTTGCCCATCCGGCGCAGCCAGGCCTCGCTGGGCGACTCCGCCCGGCGGGCCTCGGCCTGGCGTTGCAGCAGCCCCACCACCCGGGCCCGGACGCGCTCCCGGCCGGTCGCGTACGGCAGCCCCTCCCGGCGGGTCTCCTCCACCACCCGGTGCAGCGGGTCGAGGCCGATCCGCCAGCGGAACGAGCCGTCCGCCACCATGATCGGCTCGGTGGGCGTACCGATGTGGGCGTCGACCGCGCGGCGGAGCACCTCGGCCATCCGGGCGTCGTGCTTGACGGTGGCGACGGCGGGGTCGTCGACCGCGCGTACCGGCACCCGGGCGACCAGGTCCTCCACCGTGGCCTGCTCGACCTCGACCTCGCCGAGCGCCGGCAGCACCGCGGCGATGTACGACAGGAACGCCCGGTTGGGCCCGACGATCAGCACTCCGGACCGGCGTAGCCGTTCCCGGTGCAGGTAGAGCAGGTACGCGGCGCGGTGCAGCCCGACCGCCGTCTTTCCGGTGCCGGGCGCGCCCTGCACGCAGATCGAGTCGGCCAGGTCGGCCCGGACCAGCTCGTCCTGCTCGGGCTGGATGGTGGCGACGATGTCCCGCATCGGGCCGACGCGGGGACGCTCGATCTCGGCGGTGAGGATCCGGCTGGCCGTGCCCAGTTCCTCCCCCCGGTCCAGGTGCTCGTCCTCAAAGCTGGTCAGCAGGCCGGAGCTGAACCCGAAGCGGCGTCGGACGGCGACCCCCTGCGGGTCACGGGCGCTGGCCCGGTAGAACGACCGGGAGACCGGGGCTCGCCAGTCCAGCACCAGCGGCTCGCCGAGGTCGTCGGTCACGTGCCGGCGCCCGACGTGGTACACCCCGACGATGTCGTCGGGCTCGGCGTCGCCGCTGTGCCGGCTGTCGGCGGTTCCGCCGCTGTGCCGGCTGTCGGCCCGCCCGCCGAAGTCGAGCCGGCCGAAGAAGAGGGGCGTGGTGGGGTCGTCGGCCAGTTCCTTGACCCGCCGGGCCATGTGGCGGCCCAACTGCTCGGCGGTGTACGCGTCACCGGCGACCTTGTCGCCGGTGGCGAAGAGGGCCTCCGCGCGCTCCCGCATCCGGCGTAGGGCCGCCCGGGAGGTCTCCAGGTGGGCGCGTTCGGCGGCGAGTTCGAGGTCCAGGGTCTGTTCGGGGGCGTGCAGGGTCATCCACGTACTCCTCGTCACGGGGAAAAACGCTGCCGCTCGCGTTTCCGACCACGGGTCGGCGCGGGGACGTCCGCTGCGGTGCTACTCACCTCGGCCGTCGGGCGGGACAGAGCAGCTTACTCCGACCGGGGTGGCGGGCAACTGAATTTCGTCGGGCCATGCCCGGCGCGGGATCATGGGGGCATGACCGAGGAGCGCCCCGAACAGCGCCGGGTGACGATCAGCGACCCGCAGGTGATGCGGGCCCTCGCCCACCCCGCCCGTATGGCGATCATGGAACATCTCAGCACGGTGGAGGGCGGTGCGACCGCCACCGAGTGCGCCCAGATCGCCGGCCTCTCCCCGAGCGCGACCAGTTACCACCTGCGGGAGCTGGCGAGGTACGGGCTGATCGAGGAGGCCCCCAGCCGTGGTGACGCCCGGGAGCGGGTCTGGCAGGCGTTCAGCCCTTCGTACTACATCGAGTCGGGCCCGGACGCCGACTCGGAGGCCCGCGCCGCCGAGGCGGCCCTGGTGGAGGCCCACATGGCTCGGGACAGCCAGCGCGTCCGGGACTGGATCCAGCGCGCCCCTGACGAGCCGCGCGAGTGGTACGAGGCGGCCTGGTTCAGCGACAGCCTGCTGCAGCTCACCGCCGAGGAACTGACCGGACTCAACAACGCGATCCAGAAGTTGATCGAGCCGTACCGGCGGCGGCTGCGGGCCAACCCGCCCGCCGGATCCCGAAGTGTCGCCGTGCAGTACCGGGCGTTGCCCCTCGACTGACATCGGGGGTTGCGTCGACCAGTTGTGAAGGATTATTTTCGAAATATGTCCTTCGCATCTGGCCGTTCGCGCTGGTCCGACGTCTGGCTGGTCACCGGCTCCCGCGCCGTCTCCACCTGCGGCGACTTCCTCGCCGCCACCGCCCTGACCCTGGCGCTCCAGTCCGCCGGCGCGGGCGGGCTCGCAGTGTCCGGACTGATGCTCGCCGCCACCGCGCCGCTGGTGGCGCTCGCTCCGCTTACCGGCCGGCTCGCGGACCGGGTGGACAGCAGGCTGCTGCTGGTGGTCGCCGCGCTCGGCCAGGCCACCGCCTGTCTCGCCCTCGCCTACGCCAGTCACCCGGCCCTGGTCATCGCGCTGGTGGCGCTGCTCGCGTCCGGCCTCGCGGTCACCCAGCCGGTGCTCTCCGCGCTGGTGCCGGCCATGGTCCGGGCCGAGGACCTGCCCCGGGCCGCCGCGCTGAACCAGACCGCCGGGACGCTCGGCGCGCTGGCCGGCCCGGCCCTGGCCGGAGTGCTGGTCGGCGGCTTCGGCACCCGGCTGCCGCTGCTCCTCGACGCCGCCAGCTACCTCGCACTCGTGGCGGCCGCACTGCTCATCCGGACCCGCCGGGGTGGCAGCCAGCGATCGGGCCCGGCGACGGCACCCGGCGCGTCCACCGCGCCCGCGGTCGCCTGGCGGCTGCGCGGCGACCCGATGCTGGTCGCGATGATCGTCACCATCGCCGGCGTGATCGCCGCCGTCGGAGCGATCAACGTGGTCGAGGTCTTCTTCATCCGCGAGACCCTGCACAGCTCCACCACCATGTACGGCCTGGTCACCGGCTCGTGGACGCTCGGCATCCTGGTCGGGGCATGGCTCTTCGCCCGGCTGGCCCGGCGGTTGGTCGACGACCGCCGGCTGCTCGTCGGCTACCTCGTCCTGCTCGCCGGATGCTGCCTGATGATCCTGCTCTCCGCCGCGGTGCCCTCCGCACTGCTGCTGGTGCCGGTCTGGCTGCTCGGTGGCGTGGGCAACGGCGGGGCGAACGTCTTCGACAACGTGCTGCTGGCCCGGCGGGTGCCCGAGGCGAGCCGCGGCCGGGCGTACGCCGCGCTCGGCGGGTCCGTCCAGGGTGCCTCCATGGTCGGCTTCCTGCTCGGCGGTCTCCTGCTCGAGGCGGCCACGCCCCGATCCCTGGTCGCCGGCTGCGGTATCGCCGGGCTGCTGGTGATCGCGCTGGTCGTGCCCTCGGTCACCCGGGCCGTCCGGGGCGTGCGGGCGCCGGTCGGCGTACCCCCGGCCGGGCCCGCCGAAGCACCGGCGCTCCGGCCCGGCGGCGTGGCCGAAGGCGGGCCGGTCGATCCGGCGGCGTCCGGGCCGCGGCAGGTGGCCGCCGGTGCGGAGTTGGCCACTCAACTGCCCTCCCCGTGAGCCGGCGAGGCGGCGCGGCGATAACGTCGGGTCATGGCCGACCGCATCGCCCGCCCGCGGGTGGGACACATTCAGTTCCTCAACTGCCTGCCGATCTACTGGGGGCTGATGCGGTCCGGCGCGCTGATCGACGTCGACCTGCACAAGGACTCGCCGGACCGGCTGAACGCCGCACTGGTCGCCGGTGACCTCGACATCGGGCCGATCTCGCACGTGGAGTACCTGCGGCACGCCGACGAGCTGCTGCTCCTGCCGGATCTGGCGGTCGGCAGCGACGGCCCGGTGCTCTCGGTCAACGTGGTCTCCACCAAGCCCCTCACCGAGCTGGACGGTGCCCGCGTCGCACTCGGCTCGACCTCCCGTACCGGGGTGCTCCTGGCCCAGCTGCTGCTCGCCGAGCGATACGGCGTACGTCCGGAGTACTTCCGCTGCCCGCCGGAGCTGACCCAGATGCTCCTGGAGGCCGACGCCGGTGTGCTGATCGGCGACGTGGCGCTGCGTGCGCTCTACGAGGCGCCCCGCAAGGGCCTCCAGGTGACCGACCTCGGGCAGGCCTGGCGGGAGTGGACCGGGCTGCCGATGGTGTTCGCCGTCTGGGCGGTCCGCCGCGACTTCGCCGCCGCGCACCCCGGCGTGGTCAAGGAGGTGCACGAGGCGTTCCTGCGCTCGCGCGACCTCTGCCTGGCCGAGCTGGACCAGGTGGCCGAGGCGGCGGCCCGCTGGGAGCCGTTCGACGCGGCGACCCTGGCCACCTACTTCCGTACCCTCGATTTCTCGCTGGGCGAGCGGCAGGTGACCGGGCTGCGTGAGTTCGCCCGCCGGGCGGCCGCGATGGGTGAGGCCCCGGCCCTCCCGGCCGGCGGGCCGGAGTTCTTCCTCGGCTGACGCCGAAACGGCGATGTGGCGGTCTCCCGGGAGCCGGGACACCGCCACATCGCTGGGGAACGGGCGGTTACGTGGCCGGGCGGAGCAACGCCTCGGTGATCTTCTGGCAGTTCTTCATGCCGTAGTCGTAGCCCATGCCGATCGGGTAGCGGACCATCACGCCCATCGTCCAGGTGTCGCCGATGGCCAGGCAGTTGATGTGCATCTCCTGCTCCTTGGTCCGGTCGATCCAGCCGTTCTTGATGGCGATGGTCTTCTGCGCCTTGGCCGGGAACGCCTTGCGGATGCCGAAGTCGCCGGCACCACGGACCAGCCGCATCTCGTTGAGCAGCCACTTGGTCCACTTCGGTCCGGCCGCCCGGCCGTCGTCGATGCACAGTCCGAGCCGGGCGGTGTCCCGTGGGGAGAGTTTGGTCCGGCTCCAGCCGCCGTCACTGGCGACCTTGCTGTCGGTCAGCCCGCACATCGAGATCAGCCGCTTGATCGAGGCGGACCGGCCGACGCTGTTGTAGAACTGCTCGGCGCGGGTGTTGTCGCTGTCCCGGATGATCTTCGTGGCGTCGGCCAGCTTCGCGTCGCTCGGGGTCTGCCCGTTCTCGGCCGCCCGCCGCAGGTAGTCGGCCACGATCCACGACTTGATCATCGACGCGGTGGTGCTGGTCTCGGCCATGTTCTCCGAACCGATGATCTTCCCGGTCCGCTTGTCCAGGACACTCCACGCGTACCAGCCCTTGATCCCGAGGTCGTCGAGGTCCTGCGCGGCGAACGGCAGCGGCTCGAGGGACGGGGAGGGTGAGGGCGAGGCAGACGGGGCGGGACGGGTGTTGCGATCGGTCGGCGTGCCCGCGGACCGGCCGCCCGCCGCGGCCGGCTGCGAGGCGACGGCGGGGCGCAGCGGCGAGCCGGGCACCAGCCGGAGCGCCACGAGCGACAGGCCGACCAGGATGACGGCGACGGCGGCGAGGGCCAGCGGGCGGTGATTGCTGCCCGGGCGGCGGCGGGTGCCGGCCATCAGAGCTTCCCGAGCGGCTGCTGCGGCACCTTCAGGGCGGCGCCGGGCTGCGGGGTCACCAACTGGGTGGCGACGCTGGCGCAGACCTTCGCGCCGTACTCCAGGCCGGCCTTCTGCGGGTAGCGCATCATCACGGTCAGGGTCCAGTCGTCGGTGATCGCGAGGCAGTTGACGTGCCACTGGACGTCGGCCCAGAGCATGGTGAAGCCGTTCTTGATGCTGACCGGCTGCTGGGACGTGATCGAGTCGGGCAGGCCGTCGATGATGCCCCAGCGACCACCCTGAACGGTCGTGCTCTTCTGGTCCTCGACGCCGCCGCGGACCTTCGTCATCTCGCTGAGGACGAACTTGGTCCACTTCTTTCCGGCGGCGGTGCCGTCACCGATGCAGTCGCCCATCCGCACCGCGTCGCGCGGCGACATCTTGGTGTACGCCCACTTCGCCCGGGTGGGCTCGATCGTCGTGTCGGTCAGCTTGCACATCTTGATCAGCCGCTCCAGCACCGGCCGCCGTCCTCCGGCGTTGTACAGCGCTTCGGCGGCCACGTCGTTGCTGTCCCGGATGGCGGTGACAACCTGTTGCTTCCGTTGCGTGGTGAGCGGCTTGTTGCCGAGCTGGCGCAGATAGTCCGAGACGATCCACGCCTTGATCATCGACTCGGTCGAGTTCGTCTCGGTCATGTTCTTCGCGCCGCTGATCTCCCCGGTCTTGCGGTCCATCAGCGCCCAGGAGAAGAACTCGCCCGTGAAGTTCACCGAGACCGGTGCGGCGGCCAGGGTCGGCTTGGCTGGCGCGGTGGGCTCGGGCGCGGGGACCTTGTCGCCGCCACCGATGCCGCCGAGGCCGGCGATGGCGTCGCCGCCACTGAGGCGGGCGTACGCGGCGGGCACCAGCATGACGCCACCGAGGAGGACCGTCACGATGGCGAGCACCATGATCACGCGATGTCGCATGAGTGGGTGAACTCCAGATGTCTGGCCGGGGGGACCGGCTTTTCCGAATGTGTTCGGCTTGATCGCCGGGGCCGGGGGAGTGGCCTGGAGCCGGTGGCGATCGTCAGCAGCCGATCGGTGTGCCGGGGGAAGTCTACTTCCGGACAGGCCCGATGCCAGAACTCGCGTGGTGGCAACTCGCCGTGAAGGCGGGGTAATTCGCCGTTGTGCCGTGCTTGCGAGGATTCACCTTCTGGACGTGGTCGACATCACAGTGTGGTGGCAGATCGGGGCCCCTGACCGTAAGCGGTCATCGGGTGACGGAAGGTGTGTCCGGAAACCTGTTACACCCTCTGGTGTCATCGGTCGCGAGCTGTAACACTGGCCTCATGTATGGCAACGACTTCGCCCCGCCCGAGGAGGGTCCGGGCGGCGGCCTGCTCGGCGAGGTGGAGGCGGCGGAAGCAGCGCTGCGGGAGGCCGCGGCGCGGGCCCGACGCGGCGGTCCGGCGCCCGACGAGGACCTCGAGGCGTACTTCGCGGACGTGATCGACGCCGATCAGAAGATCGAGCCGCGGGACTGGATGCCGGAGGCGTACCGGAAGACGCTGATCCGGCAGATCGCCCAGCACGCGCACTCCGAGATCATCGGCATGCAGCCGGAGGGCAACTGGATCAGTCGCGCCCCCTCGCTCAAGCGCAAGGCGATCCTGCTGGCCAAGGTGCAGGACGAGGCCGGCCACGGCCTTTACCTCTATGCGGCGGCCGAGACGCTGGGCGTGAGCCGGGACGAGCTGGTGGAGCTGCTGATCGAGGGCCGGCAGAAGTACAGCTCGATCTTCAACTACCCGACCCTGACCTGGGCCGACGTGGGTGCGATCGGCTGGCTGGTGGACGGCGCGGCGATCGTCAACCAGGTGCCGCTGTGCCGCTGCTCCTACGGCCCGTACGCCCGAGCGATGATCCGGGTCTGCAAGGAGGAGTCGTTCCACCAGCGCCAGGGGTACGAGATCCTGCACACCCTGGCCCACGGCACGCCGGAGCAGAAGGCGATGGCCCAGGACGCGGTGGACCGCTGGTGGTACCCGTCCCTGGCGATGTTCGGCCCGCCCGACGGTGACTCGACGCACAGCGCACAGTCGATGGCCTGGAAGATCAAGCGCTTCTCCAACGACGAGCTGCGCCAGCGCTTCGTCGACATGTGCGTGCAGCAGGCGGAGATCCTCGGGCTCACCCTCCCCGACCCCGACCTGCGGTGGAACGAGGAGCGGCAGGCGTACGACTTCAGCCAGCCCGACTACGACGAGCTGATGCGGGTGATCAAGGGCGACGGGCCGTGCAACCGGCAGCGGATGGCGCATCGGCGCGGCGCCCACGAGGAGGGCGCCTGGGTACGCGAGGCCGCCGCGGCGTACGCCGCCAAGCGGGCGGAGACGCAGAAGGAGAAGGTGGCGGCATGAGCGAGCGTCAGCGAGCGAGTCATCAGCACAGCGCGGAAGTGCCTCATGCCGGCGCCGAGCGGAGCGAGGTGCCGGCATGAGCAAGGAACAGACCCCGCTCTGGGAGGTGTTCGTGCGGGCCCGGCGCGGGCTGTCGCACACCCACGTGGGCAGCCTGCACGCCCCCGACGCGGAGCTGGCCCTGCGCAACGCGCGGGACCTCTACACCCGGCGGCAGGAGGGCGTCTCCATCTGGGTGGTGCCGGCGAGCGCGATCACCGCGTCCAGCCCGGACGAGAAGGACGCCTTCTTCGACCCGGCGGCCGACAAGGTCTACCGCCACCCGACCTTCTACCAGGTGCCGGACGGGGTGGCCCACCTGTGACTCTCCCATTCGACTTCGCCCTCGCCCTCGGCGACGACGCGCTGATCGCGGCGCAGCGGCTCGGCGAGTGGACCTCCCGCGCGCCGGAGATGGAGGAGGACGTCGCGCTGGCGAACATCGCCCTCGACCAACTCGGTGCGGCCCGCCTCCTGCTCACGTACGCGGGCGAGCTGGAGGGCGCGGGGCGGGACGAGGACGCCCTGGCCTACCTTCGCGGCGACCGGGAGTTCCGCAACTGCCTCCTGGTCGAGCTGCCCAACGGCGACTTCGCGGTCACCATGGCGAAGCTGTTCTTCCTGGCCGCGTACCAGCTCCCGCTCTACACCGCGCTGGCCGGGTGCGGCGACGAGCGGCTGGCCGCGATCGGTGCGAAGGCCCGCAAGGAGTCCGCGTACCACCTGGACCACGCCTCGCTCTGGGTGCGGCGGCTCGGCGACGGCACCGAGGAGTCGCACCGCCGGATGCAGGCCGCGGTCGACCAGGTGTGGCCGTACGTCCACGAGCTCTTCACGGCGGACCCCGGGGCGCCGGTCGACCCGGCCACCCTGCGGGCCGACTTCGACGTCCACGTCTCCGCCGTGCTGGCCGAGGCGACGCTGACCCGCCCGGCGGACGGCTGGGCCCCCGGTGGTGGCCGGGACGGCGTCCACACCGAACACCTCTCGTACCTGCTGGCCGAGATGCAGGTGCTGCACCGCGCCCATCCCGGGGCGAAGTGGTGAGCGCGAGGAGTGCAGCGGAGCGGAGCCCCGCAGTCGCGAACGAAAGGTGGCACCGGTGAGCGCGAGGAGTGCAGCGGAGCGGAGCCCCGCAGTCGCGAACGAAAGGTGGCACCGGTGAGTGATCCCAGGGCGGCCGCGGCGGCGGTGGTGGACCCGGAGATCCGGGTCGTCACCATCGACGAGCTGGGCATCCTGCGGTCGGTCGACGAGGATCCGGCCACCGGCCGGCTCGTCGTCACCATCACCCCCACCTACACCGGCTGCCCGGCGATGGACGTGATCCGGGCGGACATCCGCCGGGCGCTCGCCGCCGCCGGCCACCCCGACGCCGAGATCCGCACCGTGTACTCCCCGGCGTGGAGCACCGACTGGATCTCGGCGAGCGGCCGCGACAAGCTGGCCGCCGCCGGCATCGCCCCGCCCGCGCCGGCCCGCGCCGGCACCGTCGTGCCGCTGACCCTCGCCGTACGCTGCCCGCGCTGCGGCTCCCCGGAGACCGAGCAGGTCAGCCGCTTCGGTTCCACCGCGTGCAAGGCCCTCTGGCGCTGCCGCTCCTGCTCCGAACCCTTCGACCACCTGAAGGCGCTGTGACTGTCACGATCACCCGACCGGTCCGTCGCCGGCCGGTCTTCCACCCGCTCCCCGTCGCCGCCGTCGACCGGCTCACCGCCGACGCCGTGGCGATCACCTTCGCCGTACCGGAGGAGCTGCGGGAGACCTTCGCGTTCTCCGCCGGTCAGCACCTCACTGTCCGGCTTCCCGCCGGTGGCGGGCTCACCGGCTCGGCCGGCGAGGGCGGGGAGGAGGTGCGGCGGTCGTACTCGATCTGCTCGACGCCGGCGGAGTTGGCGCGGCACGGCCGGCTGCGGATCGGGGTGCGGGAGATTCCCGGCGGCGCCTTCTCCGCGTACGCCTGCGGCGCCCTGCGCGGCGGCGACACCGTCGAGGTGCTGCCCCCGCTCGGGCACTTCACCACGGCGTTCGCGCCGGACCGGGTCCGCCGGTACGGCGCGGTGGTGGCCGGCTCCGGCATCACCCCGGTGCTCTCGCTGGTCGCGACCGCGCTGGCCGTCGAGCCGGCCAGCACCTTCACCCTGGTGTACGGCAACCGCACGGCGAACTCGGTGATGTTCGCCGAGGAGTTGGCCGACCTGAAGGACCGGTGGCCCACCCGGCTGCACCTGGTGCACGTGCTCTCCCGGGAGCTGGGCGAGTCGCCGCTGCTGTCCGGGCGGATCGACGCCGACCGGCTCACTCGGCTGCTCGACACGATCGTCCCCGGCGACGCCATCGACGAGTGGTTCCTCTGCGGCCCGTACGGGATGGTGGTGGACGCCAAGGCGGTGTTGGCTGCCCGCGGCCTGCCGGATTCGGCGGTGCACACCGAACTGTTCCACGTCGACGCCCCGCCCGAGCCGGTCCGCCGCCCGACCGACGAGCCCGGCGCCGGCGCCGAGGTGACGATCGTGCTGGACGGGCGCTCGTCGCGGTTCACCATGGGCCGGGACGAGCGGGTGCTGGACGCGGCGTTGAAGGTCCGCGGCGAGCTGCCGTACGCCTGCAAGGGCGGGGTCTGCTCGACCTGTAAGGCCAAGGTGGTCGAGGGCGAGGTGACCATGGCCCGCAACTATGCGTTGGAGCCCGACGAGGTGGCGGCCGGCTACGTCCTCACCTGCCAGTCCAGCCCGGTGACCGACAAGCTCACCGTCGACTACGACGCGTGACATGTAGAACATCTCGTTCGCGGTCATCAAGCTCCTGCGACGGGAGCAGCGGACCCCGGAGCTGGTCGGCTGGCTCAACGAGCGCGCCGGGACGTCTCTGGTCTCGTCGGCTCTGGTCGAGGTGGAGGTGCCCCGGGCCCTCCGGCGCGCCGCACCGCAGGCGCTGGTCGGCGTTCCGTCGGTGCTGGGGCGGCTCTACCGCGTCGAGATCGACGCCGCTGTCCGGGCCGCCGCCGGCGCCTACGCCGAACCGCTGCTGCGCAGCCTGGCCGCGATCCACCTCGCGACCGCGGAGATCCTGGCCCGCCAGGCAGGCGCCGACTTCGCGGCGTTCGTCACCTACGACCAGCGGCTGCTGGACGCGGCGAAGACGGTGGGCCTCCCGGTGGCGAGCCCCGGGATGAGCTGAATCACCGTCCAGCGGGGACCCGTTCGCCTACGACGCCGGAAGCCACGCCGCGTGCCGGTCCGTCCGTGATCCGGGACCGGCACGCAGCGGGCAGAGGCCAGCGAGGGAACCGTCACCCGTTCTGGCCGAGGCACAGCAGGAGCTTGCGCGAGTTCTGCTCTTCGGTGTAGCTCGCGACCGTGCCGGGGAACTGCTCGCACTTCGCATCGTCGGTGCTGTCCTCGACCTTGCCGAGGATGACGTACGCGGCCGCCGGGTCGCCGCAGTCGACGACGGTGACATCCGGGTTCGTGCTCGTGCCCTCGGCGCTGACGCACGCGCCGACTTCGGCGTAGGCCGGGTCACTGGAAATGGCCCAGCCGACAGCGAAGGCGATGGCCACGGGTACGACGAGGCCGAACGCCGCGGCCCGCTGCAACACGGGCTTGCCCGGCACCGCGGGTACGCCCGGCGCGCCGGGCATCGGCTCGCCGAGGCGGCCGAGCCGAACCCGGGTGACGAGGTTCCCGATCAGGACGAGTGGGGTGATGATCATGGAGAGGAAGCCCCACCAGCCTTGCCAGAGGGTCTTCGCGCTCATGTCGCGACAGGTGGCGATGCCGCACGCCCTGCAGTACGGGCCGTGCTGGGTGAGGACACGCATGAAGATGAGGAAGCCCTGATGCCCGTGCAGGGTCGCCTTGATCGCCGGAATCGATCCACAGAAGCGACAGGTGAGGGGAGCGGCGGCGGGCGCGGCCGCCGGCTGCGGGGCGGGCGGAACCTGAGGTTGGTGCGGGTACGGTGCGGTCACGACTCTTCCTTGTGAGAGGCCTGGGAACCACCGCACGATAGGCGACGACCAACTGCTTCGTTGTCCCGCTGGGCACGTCACATGGCGGAACACCCCGACAAGGCGTGGCGCCAAGCGGGCGTAGGCTCAGAGGCGTGACGGTGAGCCGGGAGATCGACGACATCCTGCAGCGCGGCGCGGACGGCGGGCGGATCACGCCCGAGGAGGCCCTGCTGCTCTACACCGAGGCGCCCTTCCACCCGCTTGGCGAGGCGGCGGACGCGGTGCGCCGGCGACGCTACCCGGACAACATCGTCACGTATCTGATCGACCGCAACATCAACTACACGAACGTCTGTGTGACGGCGTGCAAGTTCTGTGCCTTCTACCGGGCGCCCAAGCACAAGGAGGGGTGGACCCACCCCACCGAGGAGATCCTGCGCCGCTGCGGCGAGGCGGTCGAGCTGGGCGCCACCCAGGTCATGCTCCAGGGCGGCCACCACCCGGACTACGGCGTGGAGTACTACGAGGAGCTCTTCGCCGCGGTCAAGCGGGCGTATCCGCAGCTCGCCATCCACTCGATCGGCCCGAGCGAGATCCTGCACATGGCCAA
The DNA here is from genome assembly GCF_042869115.1 of Micromonospora sp. NPDC007230. Classification (NCBI taxonomy): domain Bacteria; kingdom Bacillati; phylum Actinomycetota; class Actinomycetes; order Micromonosporales; family Micromonosporaceae; genus Micromonospora; species Micromonospora sp. NPDC007230. Next base: position 103,724 of record NZ_JBIAFE010000006.1, read on the forward strand.
GGTCTCCGGGGTGAGCCTGGACGAGGCCATCGCCCGGATCAAGGCGGCCGGGCTGGACTCGATCGCGGGCGCCGGCGCCGAGATGCTGCCGGACCGCCCGCGCCGGGCCATCGCCCCGCTCAAGGAGTCGGGTGCGCGCTGGCTGGAGGTCATGGAGCTGGCGCACCGGCAGGGCCTTGAGTCGACCGCGACCATGATGATGGGCACCGGCGAGACCAACGCCGAGCGGATCGAGCACCTGCGGATGATCCGCGACGTGCAGGACCGCACGGGCGGCTTCCGGGCGTTCATCCCGTGGACCTACCAGCCGGAGAACAACCACCTCAAGGGCCGCACCCAGGCGACCACGATGGAATACCTGCGGCTGATCGCGGTGGCCCGGCTCTTCTTCGAGACGGTGCCGCACCTGCAGGCGTCCTGGCTGACCACCGGCAAGGACGTCGGGCAGCTCGCCCTGCACATGGGGGTGGACGACCTCGGCTCGATCATGCTGGAGGAGAACGTCATCTCCTCGGCCGGTGCCCGGCACCGGTCCAACCTGCACGAGCTGATCGGCATGATCCGCAGCGCCGACCGGATCCCCGCGCAGCGGGACACCCTCTACCAGCGGCTCGCGGTGCACTGGACGCCGGCCGACGACCCGAGCGACGACCGGGTGGTCTCGCACTTCTCCTCGATCGCCCTGCCAGGTGGCGGGGCCGGGAGGTCACTGCCGCTGGTCGACGCCCGCTGACGCGGGTGCCGGGGGCGGGCGCCCATGCCAATGCGCGGCGTCGGGCGGGGGAATCAGTGGCAGCCGCACGCCGCCGAACATCCGACCGCGGATCGACCGGACGGGCCGGACTTCCTGACCAACCGGCGTCCGGCGATGCCTGCTGTTGTCGATAACCCGTATCAATACGGGGCAAATCTGACGTCCTCCCTGCTTCGGCGGCTCCGGGCTCCCGCGTGTGGGATGGCGCGGGTGCTGATCGATCGATAGCCTCCCCGGGTCCATCGCCACATCGCGGTACGGGGGCATCTTGTCAACGAACATGCGGAAGCGGGTCCAACTCAGCATCGGCGCGGCCGTGCTGCTCGCGGGTGGCGCGATGTTCCTGGTCGCCCGTCGGCGCCGGGTGGTCCTGGTGACCCCGGGCGACGAGAAGCCGACCGCCTGACGGTCGTCCTCCATCGGCCCGCGAGGGCCGTTCACATAACGCACGGCAGTGGGGGCGGGATGGTTCACCATCCCGCCCCCACTGTCTTCGCACCATCCCGCCCTCGGCGGGTCCGGGCACCCGTCGGGGGCGGCCCGCGGCCCGGCTGGCAGAGTGGAGGGGTGAGCCGTACCCCGCAGGGCCAGCGCGCCAACCTGGACAAGCAGCCGCACGAGGTCGCCGCGATGTTCGACGGCGTGGCGGCCCGCTACGACCTGACCAACACCGTCCTCTCCTTCGGGCAGGACCGGTTCTGGCGGCGGGCCACCCGCGAGGCACTCGGGCTGAGCGCGGGGGAGCGGGTGCTCGACGTGGGCGCGGGCACCGGCGTCTCGACCGAGGAGCTGTCCCACTCCGGCGCGTACGCGGTGGGCGCCGACCTGTCGCTGGGCATGCTGCACGCCGGCAAGCGCACCCGCCCGGCGGTGCCGCTGCTGGCCGGGGACGCCCTGCGGCTGCCCTTCGCCGACGCCAGCTTCGACGCGGTCACCATCTCCTTCGCGTTGCGCAACGTCAACGACACCGACGCGGCGTTGCGCGAGCTGGCCCGGGTGACCAGGCCGGGCGGCCGGCTGGTGGTCTGCGAGTTCAGCAGGCCGGTCAATCCGGCGTTCCGCACGGTCTACCTGTCGTACCTGATGCGGTCGCTGCCCGCGGTCGCGCGGGCGGTCTCCAGCAACCCCGACGCGTACGTCTACCTCGCCGAGTCCATCCGGGCCTGGCCGGATCAGGCGGCGCTGGCCGCGCGGATCGGCGCGGCGGGGTGGAGCCGGGTGGCCTGGCGCAACCTCACCGGCGGCGTCGTCGCCCTGCACCGCGCAGTCCGGGACTGACGACGGGCCGGCCCGTCGCCAGAGGCAGGGCAAACCACCCTATTTCGTGAATATCCGTTTTTGGTCTACTTGGTTTCGTAGGCTCGGCCCATGACGGGACCCGAGCAGGTGGCCACGGACGATGACGCCGCGGAACTCATCGCTCAGCTCAAGGAGCTGGCCGGCGCGGATCCCGCCGACGTCCGTCAGGTGGTCGCGGAGGTGTTGGCCGCGCTCGACCGGGCGGCCGGCGGCGCGCTGCGCGAGCACCTGCCGGAGGCGATCCGCCTCGACGCCGGCCTCGGGCCGGCCACTTCCGCCCGCCCGTGACGTCGAAATGGACTCCTACCGGCCCGTTTCCGCGAAGTTAGGTACCCCTCACCACCTCTTGGTGTAACCCCGGTCATAGACTCCAACCCGATCGGCTTGTGAACCATTTCACGAGCATGCGGGAGGAGGCGCAGATGACCGCGGTGGAGAACGACGCCGACGTGATCGTCGTGGGCGCCGGTCCCGGAGGATCGGCGACGGCGTACCACCTGGCGCGGCACGGCGTACGCGTGCTGCTGCTGGAGAAGACCGAGTTTCCCCGGGAGAAGGTCTGCGGCGACGGGCTCACCCCCCGGGCCGTGCGGCAGCTGATCCGGATGGGCGTGGACACCTCGCCCGAGGCCGGCTGGCTGCACAACAAGGGCCTGCGGGTGATCGGCGGCGGGGTACGCCTGGAACTGGACTGGCCGGACCTGGCCAGCTTCCCCAACTACGGCCTGGTCCGGACCCGGCTCGACTTCGACGACCTGCTCGCCCAGCGGGCCGTCGCCGCCGGGGCGAAGCTACGGACCAGCGTGAACGTGGCCGGCCCGGTGCTCGACGCCGACGACCGGGTGATCGGCGTGCAGGCCGAGGTGGGCCCGGACAAGGAGCCGGCCACCTTCCACGCCCCGCTGGTGGTCGCCGCGGACGGCGTCTCCGGCCGCTTCCCGCTCGCCCTCGGGCTGACCAAGCGGGAGGACCGGCCGATCGGCGTGGCGGTCCGCCGCTACTACCGCTCGCCCGCCAAGCACGACGACGACTACCTCGAGTCGTGGCTGGAGCTGCGGGCCAAGGGCAGCGACGCGCTGCTGCCCGGCTACGGCTGGATCTTCGGCCTCGGTGACGGCCGGGTCAACGTCGGCCTGGGCGTACTCAACTCCTCCGCCGCGTTCGGCAAGACCAACTACCGGCGGCTGCTCACCGACTGGCTGGCCAACACCCCGGAGGACTGGGGGATGACCGACGAGGCGAACGCCGAGGGGCCGATCCTCGGCGCCGCCCTGCCGATGGGCTTCAACCGGGTGCCGCACTACACCCGCGGGGCGATGCTGGTCGGCGACTCCGGCGGCATGGTCAACCCGTTCAACGGCGAGGGCATCGCGTACGCGATGGAGTCCGGCGAGCTGGCCGCCGAGGTGGCGGTGCAGGCGCTCGCCCGGCCGGCCGGCGCCGAGCGGGAACGGGCGCTGCTGGCGTACCCGCAGGAGCTGAAGACCCGCTTCGGCGGCTACTACCGGCTCGGCGGGATCTTCGTGAAGCTCATCGGCCGGCCGGAGATCATGCGGCTGGCCACCAAGCACGGCATGCCGCACCCGATGCTGATGCGCTTCGTGCTCAAGCTGCTGGCCAACCTGACCGACCCGCGCGGCGGGGACGCGATGGACCGGGTCATCAACGCGATGACGCGGGTGGCGCCGGCCGTCTGACAACGGCGCCGGCGGCCGATGAGGCCGCGGACGCCGACAAAGATCGACCCCCGCCGGCCGAGGTCACGAGGGACGTGAATAGTGTGATTTTTGCCAACCACCGAGGTCAGGGAAGGACGAGCAGGAGACAACGATGACGCTCTCTCCTTACGCACCCATCATCGGGCTGTTCGCCCTCGCCGCGGGGTTCGCGCTGTTCTCCGTGGCCGCCGCCCGATTCGCCGGCCCCCGGCGTCTGAACAAGGCCAAGCTCGAGGCGTACGAGTGCGGTATCGAGCCGAGCCCGCAGCCGGTCGGCGGCGGCCGGTTCCCGATCAAGTTCTACCTGACGGCGATGCTCTTCATCGTCTTCGACATCGAGATCATCTTCCTCTACCCCTGGGCGGTCTCCTTCGACGCCCTGCCGATCTTCGGCTTCGTGGAGATGGTCCTGTTCATCGTCGCGGTCTTCGTCGCCTACGCCTATGTCTGGCGGCGCGGCGGCCTGGACTGGGACTGAGGGAGGTACGGCAGATGGGCATCGAGGAGAAGCTTCCCTCCGGCGTCCTGCTCACCACCGTCGAGAAGCTGGTCAACTGGTCGCGGAAGTCGTCCGTCTGGGGCGCCACGTTCGGCCTGGCCTGCTGCGCCATCGAGATGATGGCGGCCGGTGGCCCGCACTACGACATGGGTCGCTGGGGCATGGAGGTCTTCCGGGCCTCGCCCCGGCAGGCGGACCTGATGATCGTGGCCGGCCGGGTGAGCCAGAAGATGGCCCCGGTCCTGCGCCAGATCTACGACCAGATGGCCGAGCCCCGCTGGGTGCTCTCGATGGGCGTCTGCGCCAGCAGCGGCGGCATGTTCAACAACTACGCCATCGTGCAGGGCGTCGACCACATCGTCCCGGTCGACATGTACCTCCCGGGCTGCCCGCCCCGGCCCGAGATGCTCATCGACGCGATCCTCAAGCTCCGCGAGAAGATCATGTACGAGCCGCTGGGCCCGAACGGCCGCAAGATGCTGGAGGCCCGCAAGGAGCGCGGTGACGTGCCGGTCGTGCCGTACGGCTCGATGCCGTCGTCGTACCGCAACGACAAGGCCCGGCGCGCCGAGTGGACCAGGGCGGTCCGCGAGGGGCGCGAGGAGCAGTTGCGGATCGAGAACTGGATGAAGGCGCAGAACCACCTCCACGCACACGGGGGCCCGAAGTGACCGCACCAAACGACAGCAACAACAACGGCGGCGTGCCGGTACCGGTGCCGCCGGCCGGCGCCACCAGCGGCGCACCGGCCGAGCTCCCGCCGGCCAGCCCCGCCGGCCGCGGCATGTTCGGCATCCACGGCACCGGCGACGTCTCCGGCTTCGGCGGGCTGGTCCGGCAGCGCACGGCGATCGAGGACAGCCCCCGGCCGTACGGCGGCTACTTCGACGAGGTCCGGGACGCGCTGGAGGAGGCGTACCCCGACTTCGGCGACGCCATCGAGAAGGTCGTGGTCGACCGGGGCGAGCTGACCCTGCACGTCCGCCCGGAGCGGATCGCCGAGGTCTGCCAGGTGATGCGCGACGACCTGGCGCTCCGCTTCGAGCTCTGCTCCTCGGTGTCCGGCGTGGACTACCTGGGCGCGGAGGAGCGCCGGCTGCACGTCGTCTACCAGCTCACCTCGATGACCTACCGGCGCCGGGTCCGGCTGGAGGCCGCGGTCTCCGCCGAGGAGCCGCACCTGCCGAGCGTCACCAGCGTCTACCCGACCGCCGACTGGCAGGAGCGGGAGGCGTACGACATGTTCGGCATCGTCTTCGACGGCCACCCCAACCTGACCCGGATCCTCATGCCGGACGACTGGGAGGGGCACCCGCAGCGCAAGGACTACCCCCTCGGCGGCGTGCCCGTCGAGTACAAGGGCGCGGAGATCCCGCCGCCGGACAAGCGGAGGTCGTACCAGTGACGACGTCGAACTACGCGACCGAGCGCGAGACCACCGAGGGCAAGGTCTTCACCGTCACCGGTGGGGACTGGGACACGGTCGTCTCCGGCACCGACCCGATCAACGACGAGCGGATCGTCGTCAACATGGGTCCGCAGCACCCGTCCACGCACGGCGTGCTCCGGCTGATCCTGGAGCTGGAGGGCGAGACGGTCCGCGAGGCCCGCTCGGTCATCGGCTACCTGCACACCGGCATCGAGAAGAACCTCGAATACCGGAACTGGGTCCAGGGCTCGACCTTCGTGACCCGGATGGACTACCTCTCCCCGCTGTTCAACGAGACGGCGTACGCGCTGGCGGTGGAGAAGCTGCTCGGGATCACCGACGACATCACCGAGCGGGCCAACACCATCCGGGTGCTCATGATGGAGCTCAACCGGATCTCCTCGCACCTGGTCTGGCTGGCCACCACGGGCATGGAGCTGGGCGCGATCTCGATCATGCTGTACGGCTTCCGCGAGCGGGAGTACATCCTCGACATCTTCGAGACCATCACCGGCCTGCGCATGAACCACGCGTACGTGCGGCCGGGCGGGGTGGCGCAGGACGTGCCGGACGACGCGATCGTCAAGATCCGCAACTTCCTGAAGATGATGCCGAAGAAGCTCAAGGAGTACGAGGACCTCCTCTCCGGCCAGCCGATCTGGGTCGAGCGCACCAAGCACGTCGCGGTGCTCGACGTGACCGGCTGCCTGGCGCTCGGCGTCACCGGTCCGGTGCTCCGCTCCGCCGGTCTCGCCTGGGACCTGCGCAAGACCATGCCCTACTGCGGCTACGAGACGTACGAGTTCGACGTCCCGACGCACACCGACGGCGACGTCTGGGGCCGCTACCAGGTCCGGCTCGCCGAGATCCGGGAGTCGCTCAAGCTGGTCGAGCAGGCGGTGGACCGGCTGAGCAAGCCCGGCCCGGTGATGGTGGCCGACAAGAAGATCGCCTGGCCGGCGCAGCTGGCCATCGGCGTCGACGGCATGGGCAACTCGCTGGAGCACGTCGCCAAGATCATGGGCCAGTCGATGGAGTCGCTGATCCACCACTTCAAGCTCGTCACCGAGGGTTTCCGGGTCCCGCCGGGCCAGGTGTACGTCGGCATCGAGTCGCCCCGCGGCGAGCTGGGCGTGCACGCGGTCTCCGACGGTGGCACCCGGCCGTACCGGGTGCACTACCGGGAGCCCAGCTTCATCAACCTGCAGGCCCTCCCGGCGATGGCCGAGGGCGGACTGATCGCCGACGTGATCGCCGGTGGCGCCTCGCTGGACCCCGTGATGGGTGGTTGTGACCGATGACTGTGTTTACCGAAGAGACCCGGGTCCGGGCGCGGGAGATCATCGCCCGGTACCCGGCGGACCGGTCCCGCTCGGCCCTGCTGCCGCTGCTGCACCTGGTGCAGTCGGTGGAGGGCTACGTCTCCCCGGCCGGCGTCGAGTTCTGCGCCGAGGTGCTCGGCCTGAACAAGGCCCAGGTCGGTGCGGTGGCCACCTTCTACACCATGTACAAGCGCAAGCCGACCGGCGACTACCTGGTCAGCGTCTGCACCAACACCATGTGCAACGTGCTGGGTGGCCAGGAGGTCTACGACACCCTCGCCGAGCACCTGGGCGTCGGGCACGACGAGACCACCGAGGACGGGAAGATCACCCTGGAGCACGCCGAGTGCCTGGCGGCGTGCGACTACGGCCCGGTGATGACGGTCAACTACGACTTCTTCGACGGGGTCGACCCGCAGGCCGCGCTCGGCGTGGTCGAGGAGCTGCGCGCCGGCGGCCGGCCGATGCCGACCCGGGGCGCCCGGCTCTGCAGCCTCAAGGAGATGTCCGTCCAGCTGGCCGGCTTCGCCGACGAGCGGGAGGGCGCGGTCGCCGACGGCGGGCCGGGTGCGGCGACCCTGCGCGGTCTGCGCCTGGCCGAGCAGCACGGCATCTCGGTGCCGGGCTTCGACCCGAACACCCCGATCCGCAGCAAGGCCGAGGCCGACAAGGCCGCCGAGCAGGCCAAGGCCGCCCAGGCCGCGGGTGCGGCGGCCAACCCGCCGGCCACCGACCGCAAGCCGGCCGGCGACGGGGCCGGGGCGCAGCAGCGCAACCTCAAGGAAGCGGAGGCCAAGAAGTGACGACGCCTCGGCCGGAGACGCTGGCCAAGCTGACGCCGGTGCTCACCAAGCGCTGGCTGTCGCCGGACGCCTGGCGGATCGGCACCTACGAGAAGCTGGACGGCTACGCCGCCCTGCGCAAGGCGGTCAAGGCACACCCGGACGACCTGATCCAGCTGATCAAGGACTCCGGGCTGCGCGGCCGGGGTGGCGCGGGCTTCCCGACCGGTCTCAAGTGGGGGTTCATCCCGCAGGGCGACGGCAAGCCGCACTACCTGGTGGTGAACGCCGACGAGGGCGAGCCGGGCACCTGCAAGGACCTGCCGCTGATGACCCACGACCCGCACTCGCTGGTCGAGGGCGTGATCATCGCCTCGTACGCGATCCGGGCCAACCGCGCCTACATCTACATCCGGGGTGAGGCGGTGCACGCCGCCCGCCGGCTGCGCAACGCCGTGCAGGAGGCGTACGCCAAGGGCTACCTGGGCCGGAACATCCTCGGCAGCGGCTTCGACCTGGAGCTGGTGGTGCACTCCGGCGCCGGGGCGTACATCTGCGGCGAGGAGACCGCGCTGCTGGACTCGCTGGAGGGCTTCCGGGGCCAGCCCCGGCTGCGGCCGCCGTTCCCGGCGACCCACGGCCTCTACGCCAGCCCGACCGTGGTCAACAACGTCGGCACCATCGCCAGCGTTCCCTACATCGTGCTCGGTGGCGCGGACTGGTGGCGGACCATGGGTACGGAGAAGTCGTCCGGCCCGATGATCTACTCGCTCTCCGGCCGGATCGCCAACCCGGGCCAGTACGAGTGCTCGATGGGAATCACCCTGCGCGAGCTGATCGAGCTGGCCGGCGGGATGCAGCCCGGGCACAACCTGAAGTTCTGGACCCCGGGCGGCTCGTCGACGCCGCTGCTCACCGCCGAGCACCTGGACGTGCCGCTGGACTTCGAGGGGGTGGCGGCGGCCGGCTCGATCCTGGGCACCACGGCCACGCAGATCTTCTCGGACCAGGACTGCCCGGTGTACGCGACGTACCGGTGGCTGGAGTTCTATCACCACGAGTCGTGCGGCAAGTGCACCCCGTGCCGCGAGGGCAACTACTGGATGGTCCGGGTCTACCGGCGGATCCTCGCCGGCCAGGGCACCCACGAGGACCTGGACACCCTGCTCGACACCTGCGACAACATCCTCGGCCGCTCGTTCTGCGGTCTGGGTGACGGTGCGACCAGCTCCGTGACCTCGTCGCTGCAGTACTTCAAGCAGGACTACCTCGACTACATCGAGGGACGTACCGCGCCGAAGCTCTCCGACAAGCAGTTGGTGGGAGCCCACTGATGACCGACGTAGCCAAGCAGACCGAGACCGTCACCCTGACCATCGACGGCGTCCAGGTCACCGCGCCCAAGGGGGCGCTGCTGATCCGGGTCGCCGAGCAGATGGGCACCGAGATCCCGCGCTTCTGCGACCACCCGCTGCTGGCCCCGGCCGGCGCCTGTCGGCAGTGCCTGGTGGAGGTCGAGGGCCAGCGCAAGCCGGTCGCCTCCTGCACCCAGACGGTCGCCGACGGCATGGTGGTGCGGACCCAGCTCACCTCGCCGGTCGCCAAGAAGGCGCAGGAGGGGGTGATGGAGCTGCTGCTCCTCAACCACCCCCTGGACTGCCCGATGTGTGACAAGGGCGGCGAGTGCCCGCTGCAGAACCAGGCGATGTCCACCGGCCGGACGGACTCCCGGTTCCACGAGCACAAGCGGGAGTACGAGAAGCCGCTGGAGATCAGCACCCAGGTGCTGCTCGACCGCGAGCGGTGCGTGCTCTGCCAGCGCTGCACCCGGTTCTCCGAGGAGATCGCCGGTGACAAGTTCATCGACCTGATGAACCGGTCGTCCGCCGAGGAGATCAACATCTACCGGGACGACGCGTACGGCGCGGAGTCCGGGGACGAGGCGGGTGACGTCCCGTTCAACTCGTACTTCTCCGGGAACACGGTGCAGATCTGCCCGGTGGGCGCGCTGACCGGCGCGCAGTACCGGTTCCGGGCCCGCCCGTTCGACCTGGTCTCCACCCCGAGCGTCTGCGAGCACTGCTCGGCCGGCTGCGCCCAGCGCACGGACTGGCGGCGCGGCAAGGTGCTGCGCCGGCTGGCCGGCGACGACCCGGCGGTGAACGAGGAGTGGAACTGCGACAAGGGCCGCTGGGGCTTCCAGTACGCCCGGGCGTTCGACCGGCTCACCACCCCGCTGGTCCGCGACGAGCGGACCGGTGAGCTGCGCGAGGCGTCCTGGAGCGAGGCGCTGACCCGGGCCGCAGAGGGCCTGCGGGCCGCCCGGGACGGCGGGCCGGGCACGGCCGTGCTGACCGGCGGCCGGCTGACCGTCGAGGACGCCTACGCGTACGCCAAGTTCGCCCGGGTCGCGCTGCACACCAACGACATCGACTTCCGGGCCCGCCCGGTCTCCCGCGAGGAGGCCGACTTCCTGGCCAGCAGCGTCGCCGGGGTCACCGACGTGACCTACCCGGACGTGGAGAACGCGCCCGCGGTGGTGCTGGTCGGCCTGGAGCCGGAGGAGGAGTGCCCGATCCTCTTCCTGCGGCTGCGCAAGGCGTACCAGCAGAAGAAGCTCACGGTGTACGCGATCGCGCCGTTCGCGACGCGCGGCCTGGAGAAGCTCGGCGCCAAGCTGGCCCGGGTGGTGCCGGGCGAGGAGGCCAGCGTGCTGGCCGAGCACGCCACGGTGGCTGAGGCGCTGAGCCAGCCGGGCGCGATCCTGATCGTCGGCGAGCGGCTGGGCGCGGTGCCCGGCGGGCTCTCCGCCGCGGCGGACGTCGCCCGGCGTACCGGGGCCAAGCTGGCCTGGGTGCCGCGGCGCGCGGGTGACCGCGGCGCGGTCGACGCGGGCTGCCTGCCCAACCTGCTCCCCGGTGGCCGCCTGGTCACCGAGCCGGCCGCCCGCGCCGAGCTGGGCGAGGCGTGGGACATCGCGGCCGGGGTGATCCCCAGCCAGGCCGGCCGGGACACCGACGGCATCCTCGTCGCGGCGGCCAACGGCCAGCTCGGCGCCCTCGTGGTGGCCGGGGTGGACCCGGCCGACGTGGCCGACCCGCGCCTGGCCGAGCAGGCCCTGGACGCGGTGCCGTTCCTGGTCAGCCTGGAACTGCGGATGAGCGCGGTGGCCCGCCGGGCGGACGTGGTCTTCCCGGTCGCCCCGGTGGTCGAGAAGGCCGGCAGCTTCCTGGACTGGGAGGGCCGGCTGCGCACCTTCGAGAAGGTGCTGGACACCGCGGCGATGAGCGACGGGCGGGTGCTCGACGCGCTGGCCGCGCAGCTCGACGTCCGGCTCGGCACCGGCGACGTGACGAGCGTCCGCCGCGAGCTGGCCGCGCTACCGCCGACCCGGGTGGATGCCCCGGCCGCCCCCAGCGTCGAGCCGGGCGCCGTCCAACAGCCTGGGCCGGGCGAGGCCGTGCTGGCCACCTGGCACCAGCTGATCGACCTGGGCAGCCTCACCGACGGTGACGAGCACCTCGCCGGCACCGCCCGCCCGCCGGTGGTCCGGCTGGGCAAGGGCATTGCCGAGGCGCTCGGCGTCGCCGACGGCGACCCGGTGACCGTGGGCACCGACCGCGGCGCGGTCACCCTGCCGGCGGCGATCACCGAGATGCCGGACGGCGTCGTCTGGCTGCCGACCAACTCACCCGGCTCGACCGTCCGGCGCAGCCTCGGCGCTACGTCCGGCGACGTCGTGCAGGTCTCCGCCGCGTCGGTCGATGCTCCGGCCGTTCCGGCTGGGCGCGTCGCCGCGGACGCCGATGGCCGCCCGGGTCCGCTCCTCAACACCGGGAGTGTCCAGTGAACCTCTACCTCGCCGCGCAGGACCCGACGCTGGCCGACTTCGGCAAGGACCCGTGGTGGCTGGTCCTTATCAAGATCGTCTTCGCGTTCGTCTTCGGCCTGCTGGCCACGCTGCTCGGCGTCTGGTTCGAGCGTCGGGTCGTCGGCTACATGCAGGTGCGGCCCGGACCCAACCAGGTCGGCCCGTTCGGTCTGCTGCAGACCCTCGCCGACGGCCTGAAGATGGCCTTCAAGGAGGACATCCTCCCGCGGGCCGCCGACAAGGTCGTCTACTTCTTCGCCCCGACCATCTCGGTGATCTGCGCGGTCACCGCGCTGTCGGTGGTGCCGTTCGGCCCGAAGGTGAGCATCTTCGGCCACTGGACGCCGCTGCAGGTGACCGACGTGTCGGTGGCGGTGCTGGTGCTGCTGGCCTGCTCCTCGATGGGCATCTACGGCATCGTGCTCGGCGGCTGGGCCTCCGGGTCGACGTACCCGCTGCTCGGTGGTCTCCGGTCCAGCGCCCAGATGATCTCGTACGAGGTCGCGATGGGGCTGAGCATCGTGGCGGTGTTCATGACCGCCGGCACGATGTCCACCAGCGGGATCGTCGCCGCCCAGGCGCACGGCACGCAGCTGAACATCCTCGGCGTCGACGTCCCGGCCCCGGGCTGGTACGCGATCCTGCTGCTGCCGAGCTTCATCATCTTCTTCATCGCCACCGTCGGGGAGACCAACCGGGCGCCGTTCGACCTGCCCGAGGCGGAGTCGGAGCTGGTCGCGGGCTTCATGACCGAGTACAGCTCGCTGAAGTTCGCGCTCTTCATGCTCTCCGAGTACGTCTCGATGGTCACCATGTCCGCGGTCACCACCACGCTCTTCCTCGGCGGGTGGCGGGCCCCGGCCCCGATCACCACCTTCTGGGCCGGCGCCAACTCGGGCTGGTGGCCGATGCTCTGGTTCTTCGGCAAGGTGCTGATCCTGGTCTTCGTCTTCGTCTGGCTGCGGGGCACGCTGCCCCGGCTGCGGTACGACCAGTTCATGCGCTTCGGCTGGAAGGTCCTGCTCCCGATCAACCTGATCTGGATCCTGGTCCTGGCCGGGCTCCGCTCGATCGAGGACTGGCAGACCAAGGACCGGCTCGTCGCCACCGGCATCGGCGCCGGCGTTCTGCTGCTGGCCACGCTCTTCTGGCCGAGCCGGAAGAAGGAGCCGAAGCCGTCGCTCCAGGAGCAGGTGAACAGCCGGCCGCACGGCAGCTTCCCGCTGCCGCCGATGGATCTTCAGGTACCACCGAGCCCGCGCACCAGGCGCGTGGTCGCCGAGCGGGAGCCGGCCAACGTCGGCTCGGACTCCAGGGAGGTGTGACGTGGGCGCGATCACCGGAACGTTCAAGGGCTTCGGGGTCACCTTCTCGCACATGTTCAGGAAGGTCGTCACCACCGACTACCCGTTCAAGCCGCCGGTCTCGGCGCCGCGCTACCACGGCCGGCACATCCTCAACCGGCACCCGGACGGCCTGGAGAAGTGCATCGGCTGCGAGCTGTGCGCCTGGGCCTGCCCGGCGGACGCGATCTACGTGGAGGGTGGCGACAACACCGAGGAGCAGCGCTTCTCCCCGGGTGAGCGGTACGCCAGCGTCTACCAGATCAACTACGCCCGGTGCATCTTCTGCGGGCTGTGCATCGAGGCCTGCCCGACCCGTTCGCTCACCATGAGCAACGAGTACGAGCTGGCCCGGGACAACCGGCAGGACCTGATCTTCACGAAGGAGCAGCTGCTCGCGCCGCTGCTGCCCGGCATGGAGCAGCCGCCGCACGCGATGCGGCTGGGCGACAGCGAGAAGGACTACTACGTCGGCGGGCTGACCAACCCGGGCACGTCCGCCGGCGCGGAGCACTCGCCGAACGGCGCGGGTCAGTACCGGGTGGACGAGCACCCCGGGGTGACCTTCCCCGGCGCCGAGCAGGCCGCGCAGCGGGCCGAGGCGGGCAAGGGAGCAGGAGCATGACCACTCAGACAGTGCTCGCCGCGGCGGGCCAGGTGTCCGGGGGTGAGGAGGTCACCTTCTGGATCCTCGCCCCGCTGGCGCTGATCGGCGCCATCGGCATGGTCTGGGCGCGGAACGCGGTGCACTCGGCGCTCTGGCTGGTGCTGACCATGCTCTGCCTGGGCGTGTTCTACGTCCTGCAGGCCGGGCCGTTCATCGGCATGGTGCAGATCATCGTCTACACCGGCGCGATCATGATGCTCTTCCTGTTCGTGCTGATGCTGGTCGGCCGGGACGCCTCCGACTCGCTGATCGAGACGCTGCGCGGCCAGCGGGTCGCCGCGGTGGTGCTCGGTGTCGGCTTCGCCGGCCTGGTGGGCAGCGGCCTCTACCGGGCCCTGGAAGGCGTCCAGGCGGTCGGCCTGGACAAGCCGAACGCCGAGGGCAACGTGCAGGGCATCGCCCGGCTGCTCTTCACCAAGTACGTCTTCGCCTTCGAGCTGACCTCCGCGCTGCTGATCACGGCGGCCGTGGGCGCGATGGTGCTGGCGCACGTGGAGCGGCGCAAGGAGGATCGGATGGACCAGATCGCCACCATGAAGGCCCGGTTCCGCCCCGGCAACTACCCCGGGCCGAAGCCCGGACCGGGTGTCTTCGCCACCTCCTCGTCGGTGGCCACCCCGGCCCGCCTGCCCGACGGCCGGCTGTCCGACCGCAGCATCCCCGAGATCCTGCCGGTGCGGGAGCTGACCGCTGAGGAGACCTCGTTGAAGGGGACGGAGAAGTGACCCCGGACTACTACCTGATCCTCGCCGCGGTGCTGTTCACCATCGGTGCCGTCGGCGTGCTGATCCGGCGTAACGCGATCGTGCTGTTCATGTGCGTGGAGCTGATGCTCAACGCCGCCAACCTGACGCTGGTCACCTTCAGCCGGATCAACGGCGACCTGAACGGCCAGATCATGGCGTTCTTCGTGATGGTGGTGGCGGCGGCCGAGGTCGTGGTCGGGCTCGCGATCATCATGTCGATCTTCCGGACTCGACGCTCGGCGAGCGTCGACGACGCCAACCTGCTGAAGTACTGAGGGGCCTGCGGTGGAACAGACTCTGACCTTTGCGTCGGCTGAACCGACCGGGGCCGTTGCTTTCGCGACGGCGGATGGACTGCTCGGCAGCGTCTGGCTGCTGGTGGCGATCCCGCTGGTCAGCGCGGCGATCCTGCTGCTGCTCGGCCGGCGGGCGGACCGCTGGGGCCACTGGCTGGGGGTGGGTGCGATCGGCGCCGCCTTCGTGCTCGGCCTGACCTACTTCCTCCAGCTCCGTGGTCTGGAGAACAAGCAGGTCCAGCTGAGCCTCTGGCAGTTCATCACGGTCGGCGACCTGAAGGTGGACTTCGGTCTGCTCTTCGACCCGCTGGCCGCGGTGTTCGTCCTGCTGATCACCGGGGTGGGCTTCCTGATCCACCTGTACGCGGTCGAGTACATGGCGCACGACGAGGGCCGGCGACGGTTCTTCGGGTACTTCAACCTCTTCGTCGCCGCCATGCTGCTGCTGGTGCTCGGCAACAACTACGTGATGCTCTACTTCGGCTGGGAGGGCGTCGGGCTGGCGTCGTACCTGCTGATCTCCTTCTGGTACGGCCGGCCGAGCGCGGCCACCGCCGGCAAGAAGGCGTTCCTGATGAACCGGGTCGGCGACGCCGGCCTGGCCATCGGCATCTTCGTGCTGTTCGCCCAGCTCGGCACCACCCAGTACGACGAGGTGTTCAGCGGCGTCGGTGCGCTGAGCCAGACCACGGTGCTGGTGCTCGGCCTGCTGCTGCTGCTCGGCGCCGCCGGCAAGTCCGGCCAGTTCCCGCTGCAGGCGTGGCTGCCGGACGCGATGGAGGGCCCGACCCCGGTCTCCGCGCTCATCCACGCGGCCACCATGGTCACCGCGGGCGTCTACCTGATCGCCCGCTCCAACCCGATCTTCTCGGCCAACGCCACGCTCCAGCTGGTGGTGGTCAGCGTCGGCGCGGTCACCCTGCTGATGGGCTGCCTCATCGGCGCGGCGAAGGACGACATCAAGCGGGTGCTGGCCTGGTCCACGGTGAGCCAGATCGGCTACATGTTCCTCGGCGTCGGCCTGGGCGGCGGGGCGTACGCGCTGGCCATCGTGCACCTGCTGGCGCACGGCTTCTTCAAGGCCAACATGTTCCTCGGTGCCGGCTCGGTCATGCACGGCATGAACGACCAGGTGGACATCCGCCGCTTCGGCAACCTGGCCAAGTACATGAAGGTCACCTGGCTGACCTTCATGATGGGCTGGCTCGCCATCATCGGCATCCCGCCGCTCTCCGGCTACTTCTCGAAGGAGCCGATCATCGCGACGGCGTTCGAGCGGGGGGACTGGACGTCCTGGCTGTTCGGCGGCGCCGCGCTGCTCGGCGCGGGGCTCACCGCCTTCTACATGACCCGGCTCTTCGTGCTCACCTTCCACGGCCCGGCCCGCTGGACCGAGGACATCGAGCACCCGCACGAGTCGCCGAAGCTGATGACCGTCCCGCTGATCCTGCTGGCGATCGGCTCGGTCGGTGCCGGCTTCCTGCTCTCCACGTCCGTGCCGGACTGGCTGACCGCCACCGCCGGCCTCGGCGGCGAGCACGCGGAGCACGAGGCGGTCCTCGCGCACTGGCTGATCACCGCGCTCTCGCTGCTGGTCACCGTGCTCGGCGCCGGACTGGCCTGGTTCCTGTTCCGCAACGGCACGGCCACCGCCCCGCAGCCGGCCGGCGTGCTGGTCACCGCCGCGCGCCGGAACCTCTACACGGACGCCTTCAACGAGGCGGTCTTCGAGAAGCCGGGCATCTTCCTCACCCGGGCGCTGGTCTTCCTCGACAACCGGGGCGTGGACGGGCTGGTCAACGGCCTGGCCGCCGCCGTGGGCGGGGGCTCGGGCCGGCTCCGGCGGCTGCAGACCGGTTTCGTGCGGTCGTACGCGACCTCGATCCTGACCGGCGCGCTGCTCGTGGTGGCGGCGTTCCTGGCGGTGCAGGCGGGGTGGCTGGCGTGATCGACCTCAACGCGGCCGCCCCCGCCGGCGGGCCATGCAGTCACGACGGAGGTAAGGCCGAATAATGTCCAACTTCCCGTTCCTCTCGGTGCTGACCGTGGCGCCGCTGGTGGGCGCCCTGGTGGTGGCCCTGCTGCCGCGCCGCAGTCCGGACCTCGCCAAGCTCGTGGCGTTCGCCTGGTCGCTGCTGGTGCTGGTGCTCTCGGTGGCCATGTGGATCGCCTTCCAGGTGGACGGCGACCGCTTCCAGTTCCGCGAGTCGTACGCGTGGATCCCCAACTGGGGGGTCAACTTCACCTTCGCGGCCGACGGCATCGCGCTGGTCATGCTGATGCTGATCGCGATCCTGGTGCCGCTGGTGATCCTGGCCTCCTGGCACGACGCCGAGTCGTCCAAGCGCTCGGTGCCGGTCTACTTCGCGCTGCTGCTCGTCCTCGAGTGCACGATGATCGGCGTCTTCGCCGCCGCCGACGTCTTCCTGTTCTACGTGTTCTTCGAGGTCATGCTGGTGCCGATGTACTTCCTCATCGGCAGCTACGGCGGCCACCAGCGGCAGTACGCGGCGGTCAAGTTCTTCCTCTACTCCCTGGTCGGCGGTCTGTTCATGCTGGCCGCGGTGATCGGCCTCTGGGTGGTCGGCGGGAAGACCTTCGACTGGCAGGCACTGAGCCAGGCCGACCTCCCCACCGACACGGCCCGCTGGCTCTTCCTCGGCTTCTTCCTGGCGTTCGCGATCAAGGCGCCGTTCTTCCCGTTCCACACCTGGCTGCCGGACGCCGGTGGCGCGGCCCCGGCCGGCGCGGCGGCACTGCTGGTCGGCGTGCTGGACAAGGTCGGCACCTTCGGGATCCTGCGGTACTGCCTGCCGCTCTTCCCCGAGGCGTCGAAGTGGTTCGCCCCGTGGGCGCTGGCGCTGGGCCTGATCGGCATCATCTACGCCGCGCTGCTGGCGGTCGGACAGAACGACCTCAAGCGGCTGGTGTCGTACACGTCGATCGCGCACTTCGGCTTCATCGGCGTCGGCATCTTCGCCTTCACCACCCAGGCCGGCACCGGCGCGGTGCTCTACATGCTCAACCACGGCCTGGCCACCGGCCTGCTCTTCCTGGTGGTCGGCATGCTCATCGCCCGCCGCGGCTCGGCGTTGATCAGCGACTTCGGCGGCGCGGGCAAGCTGGTCCCGGTGCTGGCCGGGGTGCTCTTCTTCGCCGGTCTGGCCTCGCTGGCGCTGCCCGGCACCGCGCCGTTCGTCTCCGAGTTCCTGGTGCTGATCGGCACGTTCACCACCAACAAGCCGGTCGCGGTGATCGCCACGCTGGGCATCATCCTGGCGGCGGCGTACGTGCTGTGGATGGTGCAGCGCACCACTCAGGGCACGCTCAACCCGGCCCTGACCGAGGTCGACGGCATGCGCCGTGACCTGAGCCTGCGCGAGAAGGTCGTGGTCGCCCCGCTGATCGCGCTGATCGTGCTGCTCGGCTTCTATCCCAAGCCGGTCACCGATGTCATCAACCCCGCCGTCCGGGCGACCATGCAGGACGTCGGTCGGACCGACCCCGCCCCGACGGTCGGCAGCGTCCAGGAGGCAGCCCGGTGAGCGCGAGGAGTGAACGAGCGGAGCGAGTGAGCCCCGCAGTCGCGAACGAAAGGCGGCACCGTCAATGACCGAGCTGAAGTTGCCGTCGATCGACTACGCGGCGCTCGCCCCGATCCTGATCATGCTGGGCGCGGCCCTGTTCGGCGTCCTGGTCGAGGCGTTCGTGCCGCGTCGGCTGCGCAACCCGGTGCAGTTGCTGCTCGCCCTCGCGGCGGTGCTCGCGGCGCTGACCATGGTGATCCTCAACGCCGACGACCGGCTGATCACCGCCGGGCACGCGATCGCGGTGGACGGGCCGACGCTCTTCCTCCAGGGCGCGATCCTGATCCTGGCGGCGATGGCGCTGCTGCTCATCGGCGAGCGCGCCGTGGAGCGGGGCGGGGCGTTCGTGGCCCACGCCGCGGTGACCGCCGAGTCGGTCGACGACCGGCGGCAGGCCGCGGGCGCGGGCGGCACCACCGAGGTGTACCCGCTGACCACGTTCGCGATCGGCGGCATGCTGATCTTCGTGGCGGCGAACGACCTGCTGACCATGTTCATCGCGCTCGAGGTCTTCTCGCTGCCGCTCTACCTGCTCTGCGCGCTGGCCCGTCGCCGGCGGCTGCTGAGCCAGGAGGCCGCGCTGAAGTACTTCATGCTCGGCGCGTACGCCTCGGCGTTCTTCCTCTTCGGCGTGGCGCTGGTGTACGGCTTCACGGCCGGTGTGCCGGACCGCGCGGCCGGCGTCGACTTCGCCACCGTGCACGCGGCGGTCGGCGAGTCCTCGTCCAGCCAGGTGCTGCTCTTCGCCGGCATGGCGCTGCTCGCCATCGGCCTGCTCTTCAAGGCCGCCGCCGCGCCGTTCCACGTCTGGACGCCCGACGTCTACCAGGGCGCCCCGACCCCGGTGACCGGCTTCATGGCCGCCTGCACGAAGGTCGCCGCCTTCGGTGCCCTGCTGCGGGTCTTCCACGTCGCCTTCTCCGGGGCCGCCTGGGACTTCACCCCGGTGCTCGGGGCGGTTGCGGTGCTGACCATGCTGGTCGGCGCGGTGCTGGCGGTCACCCAGACCGACATCAAGCGGCTGCTCGCCTACTCGTCGATCGCGAACGCGGGCTACCTGCTGGTGGGCGTGCTCGCGCCGAGCAAGGACGGGCTGTCGGGCACGATGTTCTACCTGGTCGCGTACGGTTTCTCGGTGCTCGCCGCGTTCGCCGTGGTGACCCTGGTCCGGGACGCCGACGGGGAGGCCACCCACCTGTCCCGCTGGGCCGGGCTGGGCCGCCGGTCGCCGTTCTTCGCCGCGATCTTCACCTTCATCCTGCTGGCCTTCGCCGGTATCCCCCTGACCAGCGGGTTCACCAGCAAGTTCGCGATCTTCGCCCCGGCGTTGGACGCGAACCAGGCCTGGCTGGTGATCGCCGGTGTGCTGACCAGCATGGTGCTGGCCTTCCCGTACCTGCGGGTCGTGGTGATGATGTGGCTCTCCGAGCCGGGCGACGCCACCCCAACGGTCACCGTGCCGGGTGCCCTCACCTCGGCGGCGCTGGTCATCGGGGTGCTGGCCACCCTGGTCCTGGGGGTCGCCCCAGCACCCCTGCTCGATCTGGCCACCGGTGCCGCCGAATTCGTGCGATGACTGAGGTTCTCCCGACGGGGGCCGGTACGCCTGGCGTACCGGCCCCCGTCGTATCCCCTCTTCGGGCAGGTCGAACGGGTGTGGCATGGTTGAAGGCGTGGTGATTCCGGCTGGCGAGCGTTCAGGTGCCACCGGCTCCGGCGGTCGCCGGAGTCCGGAGAGCACGGGTCAGTTCGGCGCGCTCGGCCTGGACCTCGCCGACCCGCACGTCGAGGCGTCCGTGCTGGGTCTGCTCGAGCGGGTCGAGAGTGAGCTGCGGGCCAGTGTGGCCAGTGCCGACCCGCTCGTCACCGAGGCGGCCCGGCACCTGGTCGAGGCCGGCGGCAAGCGGTTCCGCCCGCTGCTGGTGGCGCTGGGCGCCCAGTTCGGCGATCCGAGCGGTGCCCAGGTCGTACCGGCCGCCGTGGTGATGGAGCTCACCCACCTGGCGACCCTCTATCACGACGACGTCATGGACGAGGCGGCGGTGCGCCGAGGCGCGCCGAGCGCCAACTCGCGCTGGACCAACTCGGTCGCGATCCTGGTCGGCGACTACCTCTTCGCCCGGGCCGCGGACATCGCGGCCGACCTGGGCCCGGAGGCCGTACGGCTGCAGGCGCGGACCTTCGCCCGGCTGGTGCACGGGCAGATCGCCGAGACGGTCGGCCCGCGGGACACCGACCCGGTCGCGCACTACCTGCACGTCATCGCCGAGAAGACCGGCTCACTGATCGCCACCTCGGCCCGCTTCGGCGGCATGTTCGGCGGTGCTTCCGCCGAGCACATCGAGGCCCTCGCCGGGTACGGCGAGATCATCGGCGTGGCGTTCCAGCTCTCCGACGACCTGCTCGACATCGCCTCCGAGTCGGTGCAGTCCGGCAAGACGCCCGGCACCGACCTGCGGGAGGGCGTACCGACCCTGCCGGTGCTCTACGCGCTCGCCGGGGACGATTCCGACGCCGCGAGTGTCCGGCTGCGAGAGATCCTGGCCACCGGTCCGCTGGTCGACGATGCGCTGCACGCCGAGGCGCTCGGCCTGCTCCGCGAGTCCCCGGCGCTCAAGCGGGCCCGGGAGACCGTCCGCAGCTACGCGGAGGACGCGAGGGCGCAGCTCGCCCCCCTCCCCGACGGCCCCGCCCGCCGCGCCCTCGAGTCCCTCTGCGACTACATCGCCGACCGCACCAGCTGACGCCCCCCGCCCCCCGGCGCGTCGATCATGAGGTTGGCGGCGATGTTGATCGCGATGAGTGCCGCCAACCTCATGATCAACGGAAGTGGTCAGGGGGTGGGGTGGGTGAGGAGGCGGCTGCCGGTGAGCATGAGGAGGGCGGCCAGCAGCATCGAGGCGGCGGCCGCGGTCCACATGGTGGGGTAGCCGAGCGCGCCGGCCAGGGTGCCCAGGCACAGCGGGCCGAGGCAGCCGCCCGCGTACACGCCGGTCTGGGTGATCGAGGTGGCGGCGGCCGGAGCCTGCGGGTGGAGCCGGACCACCGCGAAGTTCATCAGCCCGGGCCAGGCCCAGCCGAGGCCGAAGCCGAGCAGCACGCCGACGATCAGCGACACCGGCCCGGCCACCGCGAGCAGGGCCAGCCCGACCGCACCGATTACCAGCATGCCGGCGATCAGCGCGACGTGCCCGGTCTCCCGGCGGTCGGCGAGCCAGCCGGTGCCGACCCGGGCCACCACGCAGACCGCGCTGCCCAGGGTGAGCGTCAGGCCGGCCAGGGCCGGTGACAGCCCCCGGCCGGCGGACGAGTCCACCAGGAAGGTGCCCAGCGCGTTCGCCGCGCCGGAGGCCAGGGTGGCGGCGAGGCCGATCACCACCAGCGCCACCGTGGCCCGGCCCGCCCGCCCGCCGGTGGCCGGTCGCGCCGGGTCGCGCTCCTGCGTGGGTACGGCCGGCAGCGCGGCCAGCGCCGCCCCGGCGGCGGCCACGAACGCCCACCGCCAGCCGGCGGTCAGCGCGATGGTGGGCACCGCCGCACCGGCCAGCAGGGTGGAGACCGGGATGGCGGCCTGCTTCACCCCGAAGGAGAGCCCCTGCCGGTGGGCGGGTACGTGCCGGGCCAGCGCCGCGTTGCTGGCGAGCTGCCCCAGGGCGTTCGCGGCGGCGCTGAGGCCGAGCAGCGCGACCAGCATCGGGTACGACCGGGCCAGTGCCGCCACGGCCAGCAGCGAGCCGGCGGAGAGCACGATGGCGGCGCGGGCCACCACGGCGGAACCGTACCGCTCGACCAGCGCGCCGGAGGGGACCGAGGCGAGCGCGCTGATCCCGAAGTAGACCGCGACGGCCAGCCCCAGCCCGGCGGGGGAGAAGTGCAGCTCGTCGCCCATCTGCACGGCGAGGCCGCCGACCAGGAAGACGGGCAGGACGCAGGCGATGGTGGTGGCGATGGCGCCCGCGCTGGCGCGGACGGTACGGCGGGACGTGGGCGGCGAGGGGTGCAGCACGGTCTCAGTCATGGCCAGGCAAACCTACGCCGGTCACGTTTCGGCGGCCGCCGTCACGTTTTAGCAGCTGATCGTGTCTGTCGGTGCACGGTCTGTGCCCGGTGATCTGGCATCCTCGATCCGAACAGGCATTTCGCGCGCGGCCTGTTTTTCATATGGTGTAAGTCCCCGGCGGCGGAGGTGGTTGTGCGCGACCCCTTGGCGGAACCTTCGGACCTGATCCGAAGTGTCTCCCGCGCGCTTCGAGTGCTCGAGTCGGTCGGCCGTGCGCCGAGGGGACTCACCGTCAAGCAGATCGCCCGCCGCTGCGAACTGACCGTCGCCACCACGTACCACCTGGTGCGCACCCTGGCGTACGAGGGATACGTGATCCGGCGGGAGGACGGGACGTACATCGTCGGCCTGGAGGTGGCCGACCGGTACCGGGAGCTGGTGACCGCCTTCCGGGGGCCGCCGGCGGTCGGCGAGTCGCTGCGGCGAGCGGCCGCGGACACCGGCTGGAGCCACTACCTGGGGCGCTTCGTGGGCGGCCAGGTGGCGGTCACGGCGGTCGCCGAGGGGCCGCGCTCGCCCTACCTGGAGGACCTGGTGCCGGGCTTCGACGAGGGCGCGCACGCCACCGCCCTCGGCAAGAGCCTGCTCGCCACGCTCACCCCCGAGCAGCGCTTCCGCTACCTGCGCGAGTACGGCATGCGCCCGTTCACCAGCGCCACCCTCACCAGCCCCGAGGCGTTCGAGGCGGACCTGGCAGCCGGTGACCGGCGCGGCATGCAGTTGGAGCTGGGGCAGTTCCGGCAGGGGGTGGCCTGCGCGGCGGTGCTGGTCACCCCGGACAAGGACATCGAACGCCGGGTGGTGCTGGCGTGCGCGCTGCCGGCCAGCGAGATGATGACCTCCGCCCGGGTGGTCCGGGCCAAGCTGCTCGTCGTGGCCCGCGCGGTGGCCGACGGCATCGCCGCCGACACCTGATTTCGCCGAAGGGCCCCTCCCGGCGGGGGAGAGGCCCTTCGGGAGCGGTCCAGCGCCGGACCGCTCGGGGTGGGGTCAGCTGCCGATCGGGCCGCCGTCGAGGCGCCAGGTCACCACCACGCCGGGCTTGGCGAAGTCGCCGTCCGGCCAGGTGGAGGCGGGGTTCTCCACCGACGCGCCGGTGATCTCGCCCGGGTGCTGCACCGCGACGAAGACCGAGCGGTTGTCGTTCGTGATGAACGGGCCGCAGGTCTCCGCGCCGAGCGGCACGGTGAGGAACTGCTTCAGGTGGCCCCGCTCCGGGCCCTCCAGCGCGGTGGCGAACAGGCCGTCGTTGCTGCCCAGCGCGTTGCCGTCGGTGGCGATCCAGAGGTTGCCGGTGGCGTCGAACGCCACGTTGTCCGGGCAGGAGATCGGCGAGACCTTGGTCTTGTCGTACCCGGCGAAGTGGGTGGACGCGTCGGCCGGGTCGCCGCAGACGATCGGCAGCGACCAGGCGAAGGACTCGGCGGTGTTGTCGTCGCGGTCCTCGACCAGCTCCAGGATCTGCCCGTGCTTGTTGAGGTTACGCGGGTTCGCCTCGTCGGCGGCGGCCTTGCCGGCCTTGCCCCGGTCGGTGTTGTTGGTCAGCGCCACGTACACCTTGCCGGTGAGCAGGGACGGCTCGACGTCCTCCGGCCGGTCCATCTTGGTCGCGCCGACCTTGTCGGCGGCGAGCCGGGTGAAGGTGAGCACGTCGGCCGCGGTCATCCCGTCGACGTACGAGCGGTTGCCGCTGACCAGCTTGATCCACCGGCCCCGGCCGTCGAAGGCCCCGTCGGCGGGGAGCTTGCCGGTGCCGTCGATCTCGGCGGCGCTGTTGCCCGCCAGGGCGGCCACGTAGAGCGTGCCGGACTCCAGCAGGGTCAGGTTGTGCCGGCGGGCCACCGAGGAGCTGCCCGGCAGGAACTTCTTGTCCGAGACGAACTTGTAGAGGTAGTCGAACCGCTCGTCGTCGCCCATGTACGCGACCACGCGGCCGTCCTTCGCCACGATGACGTTGGCGCCCTCGTGCTTGAACCGGCCCAGCGCGGTGTGCTTACGCGGCTTGCTGTCCGGGTCGAACGGGTCGATCTCGACGATCCAGCCGAACCGGTGCGCCTCGTTCGGGTGCTTCGCCAGGTCGAAGCGCTCGTCGGCGCGCTCCCACTTGCGGCTGCCGCTCGGGTAGCGCGAGTCGGTCGGGATGCCGTACCGGGCCAGCTTCGGCTTCAGCTCCGCCGGCGCGCCGTCGCCGCCGACGAAGTACTGGTTGAAGTTCTCCTCGCCGGAGAGCACGGTGCCCCACGGGGTGATCCCGCCGGCGCAGTTGTTCAGCGTGCCGATCACCGTACGGCCCTTCGGGTCCGCGGCGGTGCGCAGCCAGGCCGAGCCGGCGGCCGGACCGGTCAGCTCGAACTTCGTGGCCAGCGCGGTGACCCGCCGGTTGTACCGCCGGCCGTGCTTCACCGGCCGCCACTGTCCGGTGCTCTCCACCCGCTCCAGCTCCACCACGGACATGCCGTGCGCGGCCATCGCCACCCGCAACTGCTCCACCGAGAGCGCGTCCTGGCTGGTGAAGCCGGGGAACATCAGGTCCTCGTTGGTGTACTCGTGGTTGACCACGAGCAGCGCCCGCCTGCGGTCGATGGGCAGCACGCCCACGAAGTCGTTGTTGTAGCCGAACTGCTGCGCCTGCGCGGCGGCGGTCTGGCCGTGCAGGTCGAACTCGGGCGCGCCCTGGACGACCGGGTCGCCCCACTTGATCACGACGGCGTGGTCGTACCCGTTCGGGACGACCAGGGTGTCGAGCTTGTTCGGCGGGATCGGCTTGAAGGTCAGGGCGCCGCTGCCCACCCCGCCCTGCGGCGCGGCGGCCTCGCCCGCGCCGGGGACGGCCGGCGCGGCCGGCGCGGCGGCGGCCGGGGCGGCGCCGGCCAGCGCACCGGCGACGCTGCCACCGAACCCGAGCACCAGGGCGCCGACGGCGCCGGCCCGGACCACGCCGCGCCGGGACACCTCGGCGTCGACCAGGTCCCCGAAGTACGGGTTGTCGGAAGCGTTCGGTACCGGGTGGTCGCAGGCGTTGCCGCAGCGGTACAGACAGGTCATCGCATCACGGGAGCCGTGCCGGGTGGCGCCCAGCAGCGGGAGCAGCCGGGGACGGTCGCTCATCGGAAGGTGCCTCCTGGGAAGACGTGGATGGCGCGCCCGGGTTCATCCGCGCGCGTACCGGCCGGACGCTGCCAGGGCGCGGTGAGCGGGTGTCGGCCGTAATGTGAACCACTCGTGAACACCTGCGGCGTGAGCTGGGCTGAACCGAACGGCGTCACCACACGTATCCAGGAATGAACGCACCACCGGACTCGTCGTACGGGAGCGAGGAGACCGCCATCAGCGACCACGACGCCCAACTGCTGCGCGCCTTGTACGACGAGCATGCCGACGCGCTCTTCGCGCACGCCCTCCGGCTGGTGAACGGCGACCGGTCGCGCGCCGAGGACCTGGTGCAGGAGACGCTGCTGCGGGCCTGGCGGCATCCCGAGTCGCTGGACCCGGCCCGGGGGTCGGTGCGCGCCTGGCTGTTCACCACCGCCCGGAACCTGGCCATCGACGCCTGGCGGCGCCGCTCCAGCCGGGTCGGTGAGGTCTACACCGACGAGCTGCCCGAACCGGTTGACACGGCGGACGAAACCGAGCGCGCGGTGGAGGCGTGGACCGTGGCGGAAGCGCTGAACCGGCTGAGCCCCACTCATCGTGAAGTCCTGGTGGAGTGCTTCTACCAGGGGCGGTCGGTGGCGGAGGCGGCCGCAAGGCTCGGCGTGCCGCCGGGCACGGTCAAGTCGCGTACGCACTACGCGCTGCGCTCACTCCGGTTGGTCCTGGCCGAGATGGGGGTGACCCGATGAGCCGTTGCGAGTTCGCGTACGACGACGGCGCGTACGTGCTGGGGGCCCTCGCCCCGGCGGAGCGGGCCGCCTACGAGCGGCACCTGGCCGGCTGCGCGGCCTGCCGGGAGGCGGTGGCCGAGATCGCGGTGCTGCCCGGCCTGCTGGGGCGGCTCGACCCGGCCGGGCTGGAGCAGTTCCTGCCGTCGGCGTCGGAGACCTCCCGGCTGCCCGCGCTGCTCGACGCCGCCCGGGAGCAGCGGCGCCGCGAACGGTCCCGGGCGCGCCGGCGGTACGCGCTGAGCGGGCTCGCCGCGGCCGTGCTGGCCGTGCTGGCGGGCGTCGGGGTGAGCCTGGTCCGCCCGGCCACCCCGCCGGCGCCGCAGGTGGCCCTGACCGAGATGCGGCCGGTCGCCGGCCCGGTCCCGCTGCACGCCGAGGTCGGGCTGACCGACAAGAAGTGGGGCACCGAGGTCACCCTGCGCTGCGGGTACGACCAGCGGACGGGTCACCGGGAGGCGTACACGTTCCGGCTGGTGGCGCACGGCCCGGACGGCGCGACGGAGCAGGTCGCCACCTGGCTGGCCGCTCCCGGGGACGACTTGCGCATGGTCGGCGCCACCCACTTCACCCACGGCGAACTGGTCCGCCTCGAACTGCTGCGCGCCGACGGCACGCCCGTCCTCGCCTACGACTTCCGCTGAGGAGCGGTCAGCGGCTCGCGGCGGGGACCGGGGTGGCGGCGGCGCGGGCCTCGGCCCGGCTCCGGCGGGCGTTGCGGTAGGCGTCCGTGGTGAAGATGACCAGGGCGAGCCAGACCAGGGCGAAGCCGGCCAGCCGGGCCGGCGGCATCGGCTCGTGGTAGATCAGCACCCCGCAGCCGAGCTGGAGGATCGGGCCGACGTACTGCAGCATGCCGATGGTGGACAGCGGCAGCCGGTTCGCCGCCCCGGCGAAGAGCAGCAGCGGGATCGCGGTGGCCGCGCCGGCCAGCACCAGCAGCGCGGTGTGCGCCGCCGACACGTGCCCGAAGGTCGCCGCGCCGCGGTGGATCAGCCAGCCCAGGTACGCCAGTGCGGGCAGCGCCAGCACCGCCGACTCGACGAAGAGTCCCTCCGCGGCGGGCAGCGCCAGCCGCTTCTTGACCAGGCCGTACCCGGCGAAGCTGAAGGCCAGGACGAGCGCCAGGTAGGGCAGCCGGCCGTAGTCGACGGTGAGCACCGCCACCGCGAGGCCGCCCACCCCGAGCGCGACCCACTGCGCCGGGCGCAGCCGCTCGCGCAGCAGGAAGACCCCGATCAGCACGATGACGAGCGGGGTGATGAAGTAGCCGAGGGCGGTCTCCACCACCCGGTCGGAATTCACCCCGTAGATGTAGGTGCCCCAGTTGACCGCGATCAGCGCGGCGGCGGTGCCGATGCCGGCGAGCGCCCGGGGCCGGCGGGCCAGCGCCCGAAGGAAGCCGATGTTGCGCAGCGCGGCCAGCAGCAGGGCCACGAAGACCACCGACCAGACGATCCGGTGCGCGAGGATCTCCATCGGGCCGGCCGGCCGGAGCAGCTTCAGGTAGATCGGGAAGAAACCCCAGATCAGGTACGCGCCGAAGCCGAACAGGTAGCCGAGGCGGGTCTGGTTCACGCCTCCACCGTAAGTGGTGAAGCCGCGCCCTGGTCATTTCCGGTGACCTGGTTCACCGGTGGTGTCCAATTCATCCAGAGGTCGGGCTCGACCGGGACGAAGCCGATCTTCGCGTACACCCCGTGCGCGTCCGCGGTGGCCAGCACGATCCGGCGTACGCCCAGCTCGGTCAGGTGGTCGCGGACCGCGCCGGCCAGCCAGGTGCCCAGCCCCCGGCCGCGCTCGGCCGGGTCCACGTAGACGTCGCAGAGCCAGGCGAAGGTGGCCCGGTCGGTGACCACCCGGGCCACGGCCACCTGCTGACCGTCACCGGGCCGGTAGACACCGAAACCGAGCGAGCCGGCGAAGGCCCGCTCGACCGTGTCCCGCTCGCGCCCGAGCGCCCAGTACGCGTCGGTGGAGAGCCAGTGGTGCACCCGGTCGAGGTCGAGCCGGGTCGGATCGGTGCTGAGCTGGTAGCCGTCAGGGCGGGTCAGGGCGAACACCCTGCCACGCTAAACCCTCTCCACCCGCCCCTCACCAGCCAATTCCCGCCCACTGGCCTGGCCGGTGGGCGGGAACCGACGGGTGCTGGTGATCAGTCGCGGTCGAGGATGGCGCCGAGGATCCAGGTCACGATGCCGACGAAGAGCGCGCCCAGCACCGCGGCCGGCCAGAAGCCGTCCACGTGGAAGGGCAGCCCGACCTGACCGGCGATCCAGCTCGTGAGCAGGAAGAGCAGGCCGTTCACCACCAGCGCGATCAGGCCGAGGGTCAGCAGGTAGAAGCCGCAACCGACGGTCTTGATGATCGGCTGGAGCACGGCATTGACCACCCCGAAGATCGCCGCGACCAGCACCAGCGTGATCACCTTGTCGGTGACCGACTCGGTGTTCAGCGTGATGCCCGGGATGAGCAGCGCGGCCAGCCAGAAGGCGACCGCCGTGGTGGCCAGCCGGATCAGAAGACCCTTCAGAAAATCCATGGCCGGGATCGTGCCACGGTCCGTCCACCTGGGGAACCCGGGAAGATCGACGAATCGCGGCCAGCTCAGCGGCGTACCGGCCGACCGACCAGTTGCGACTCGATCGGCGTGGGCGAGAGCAGCGCCCAGCGCAACGCCCGCCGGTTCACCACGGCGACCATGTCGTCGCGGATCCGGGTCAGCCACTCCGCAGAGCCGCCGAGGCCGAGAGCCGTGCCGGCCAGCGCCGCCTCCACCGGGTCGAGCGGTTGCAGGATCGCCAGGTCGGCGCGGGCCAGCGCCGCCGAGTCCGCCGGGGTGAGTTCGTCCCGGACCACCAGGACGGACCGCCAGGGCGCCTCCGGCCCGGCCTCGGGCGACACCGGCCCGGCGTCGACCACCAGCAGCAACGGTTGCAACGGCGAACCCGGCGCGCCGCCCACCGGCCGCCCGGGCGGGATCAGCGGCACCGCCCCGCCCACGCCCCGCACGAACGGCTCCCACACCCGGGGCCGGGCGGTCTGCACCACCACCCGGGCGCCCAGCGCCAGCGCGCGCAGCGCGATGAGCTGCGCGGCGCGTGCCCCGCCGACCAGCAGCAGCCGGGTCGCCCCGGGCCGGAACAGGCGCACCGTCACCGCCCCGCCACGGCGGTTGGTGCCCACCATCAGCCCCGACTCGCCGAGGGAGAGTTCCAGGTCGGCCGGGGCCGGGGCGGTGCCGGCCGGGGCCGCCCCGAACGGCAGGGTGGCGGCCAGGCCGGCCAGGTGCTCGCCGTCGAGCCGCCGGACGTCCGCGCCGAGATCCCCGGCCAGCCGACGCAGCGCCCGCTCGGCGGCCGACAGCTCCGCGGCGGTCCAGGCGGCCAGCCGTACGGTCAGCCCGGCCGGCACCGGTGCGGAGTCGGTGCGCGGCCCGACACAGAGCGACACGGTGGTGGCCGTGGCCGGCAACGCCAGCAGCCGCGACACCAGCCCGCGGGCGGCGTCGGTCCGCAAGTCCGGCCAGCGCCGCAGCCGCCAGGTGGCCTGCGCCAGCCCGCCCGCCGTCACCGTTGGCCAGCTCTCCCGGACCGGCGCTCCGACGTCGTGGTGGGCCAGTTCGGCGACCACCCGGAGCGCCGCCGGCCCGCCCAGCGGGCGGCCGGTCAGCGGGCCGAGGCGGCGGACGATCCGCCGGACCGTGCCGGACAGGGTGCGTCGCAGTTCCTCGTCCGACCAGCCGTCGACGCGCAGCACCCGGACGGCGAGCACCGCTCGGGTCCGGCCCGCCAGCCGCCCGTCGGTGAGCTGCCGGTACGACGTCCCGGCGGTGCCTGCCCCGACGGCCGGGGCCGGGGCGCGGGATGCGGCGAGCAGGAGCTGGATCCGGACCGGCGGGCCCTCCGGGCCCGATGGGGGCAGCAGGGACAGCGGTGCGGGGAGGGCTTGCGGGCCGTCCCCGAGCAGGTCACCGGGGTCGCCGATCTCCAGCAGCGCGGTCATCCCGGCGGCGTCGTCCAGCACGGCGGCCGGACCGCCGGCCAGTTCGGCCGCGCGTACGGCCGTACCGGGCGCGACGAGCTCCACCAGCGCCGCCGGCCCGGCCGCCGCCGGCAGGGCGCGCCGCCGGGTGAGGTGCCCCAGACCCACCAGCAGCCACTCGTAGAGCCACCGGCCGCGGAACCGCACCCATGCGGCGGGGAGCAGCAGCGTGGCCAGCAGCAGGGCGGCAGCGGTCACCGCCACCCCCCGGCCGACGGCCGCGACCAGCGCCGCCACCGCGATCTGTGCCGCCACCACCTGCCCGGCCCGGACGGCGGGCACCGTCCACTGTGCTGCCCTGGCGGTCGCGGGCGCCGGCCGTCCGGTGGAGGCCGCCGTCACCGGGCCCTCCTGGTTCGCGGGGCTCGCCGACCCGGCTCACTCCTCGCGCTCACGGTGCCTTCCTGATTCGCGGCTGCGGGGCTCGCAGATTCGGCTCACTCCTCGCGCTCACAGTTCCCTCCGCCTGGTCGCCGGGTGACGGTGGCGTGGCTCATCGTAAGGGCAGCGTTGTCCACAGGGGAGCCCGAGGGGGTAGCAGAACCGCAGTCGGGCGGCTACCGTCAGCGACGAGTTCCGCCGAGCGCGCGCCGTCCCCCGCCCCACCACTGCGGCTCTCGCGCTCCGGCGAGTCCACGGTGGTCGTTCCAGCGACCAGCCACGACCAAGGAGACGAGGTGACGTCCGGGGTGTCCCAGACCCAGGCAGAAGCCGCGGTGATGCAGCAGACCGCCGCGAAGTTCGAGCAGGTGGACCAGTCGTTGCAGACCATGCTGAGCGGCCTGATGGCCGAGCTGGAGGTGTTGCAGCAGGCCTGGCGGGGCGCCGGTGGGCGTTCCTTCGAGCAGGTCAAGCAGCAGTGGGCGCAGGACCAGGCGGCGCTGCAGCGGGCCCTGCGGGAGACCGCGACCGCGATCCGCACCGCCGGCCAGCAGTACGACGTCTCCGACACCGAGGCCGCCGGCCGGGTGGCCGGCACCCACCGCGGCATCCAGCTGCCGCTCTGACAAGGAAGGACCGATCTCATGGATCACGGTGTGCTGGTCGTCAATTTCGCCGCGTTGCAGCAGGCGAGCGGAGACATCCAGAAGGCGCTGAACACCCTCGACAGCCAGCTCGGCCAGCTCGAACGGGACGCCGCGCCGCTGGTGGCGAGCTGGACCGGCGAGGCCCGCCAGGCGTACGAGCAGCGACAGGCGCGGTGGCGGGCCGCCTCGCAGGATCTCCAGGCCATGCTGCGCGACATCAAGCTGGCGGTGGAGGAATCCGCGGCCGACTACCTCGACACCGAGAAGCGGAACGTCAACCTGTTCCAGTAGTCGTCGCCGCCCGTGTCGCCAAGATCCGCACAACCTCCCGGATGGTGTGCCCGTGCTCAGCCGGTCGCAGCTTCCCTGAAGTTGTGCGGATCTTGGCGGCTGGCGTGGCGGCGACCGGTGGGTCAGCTCGGGTCGGCGGGGCGCCAGCGGCGCCGGGCACCCCGGGGCACCACCACGCCGAGCAACACCACTGCCGTCGCCGCCGCTCCGATCGCGCCGGCCACCAGCAGCGCCCGCTGTCGGGCCGTCGCCCGGCGGGCCCGCTGTGCCGCCGCGGCCGGGTCCGGCCGGTCCACCGCCAGCGCCGCGCCCCGAGCCGGGCGGGCCGCCACCGGCCCGGGTGACTCGGTGACCGCCCGGTACGGGTTGAGCACCCCGGCACCGTAGCCCTCCCCGCGCCCCGGCGCCGGGTCGGCGGTCGCCACCAGCCGCCGGGCCACGTCCACCGCGCTCAGTTCCGGGCGGTACTGCCGCAGCAATGCCGCCGTCGCGGCCACGAACGGCGTGGCGTAGCTGGTTCCCTCCGCCCGGTGGTGCCCCTGACCGGGCGCCGCCATCAGCACGTCACCGCCGGGCGCGACGAGGTCCACGTACGGGCCGGTCTGGGAGAAGGGCGCCCGGCTGCCGTCCGCCCCGATCGCGCCCACCCCGACCACCCCGTCGTACGCGGCCGGGTACGGCCGCGGGTCGCCGCTCTCGTGCAGGTTGCCGGCGGCGGCCACCACGACGACGTCGCGGCGCACCGCGTAGGCGATCGCGGAGCGGACGGCGGGATGGTCCGCGTACAGCACGACGGAGAGGTTCAGGACGTCGGCGTCGTGGTCGACCGCCCAGCGGATGGCCCGGGCGAACTCGGCCGCGCCGACCGTACGCCCCGACTCCCGACCCTCGACGACCTGCTGTTCGCTGACCCGTACCGGCAGGATGCGCGCGCCCGGCGCGAGTCCCCGGAACGCCACGCCTGGGCGGGGCGCCGCGGCGATGATGCTCGCCACGCCGGTGCCGTGCCCGGCGCAGTCCCGCCTGCCGTCACCGCCGGGGTCCAGGAAGTCGGTGCCGGCGAGCACCCGTCCGGCGAGCTGCGGGTGGGCCCGGTCCACTCCGGAGTCGACCACCGCGACGACCACCCCGGCGCCGGTCGCGAGCGGGTCGAAGCGGTCCGGCGCGTACCGCTGTTGCGGCCACGGCTGGTCGGCCACCGGGCGGGCCGGCGCGGGCGGCGTGGCGCAGCCCTGCGGCGCGCGCACCACGGGCCCGGCGGCGAACGCGGGTCGCCGCGCGGTGACGGGAACGGTCGGTGCGGCGACGGCGGGTAGCGGTGCGGTGACGGAAACGGCCGGTGGTGCGGCTGCGGAGGCGGGTGGTGGCGCGGTGCCGAAGACGGCCGGTGGCACGGCGGCGAGAAGGGCCGCCAGGGCGGCCAGGGGCGGGCGCGTGACGGGCCGGGACATCGACCGCCTCCGTATCGTGTCGGCTCCGGAACGGGATGTTAGCGCCTCGCTCGTGGTTCGGCAGACCGCTGACGGCCAGCCATTGTGATCTTGTTACCACCTTGTAGGTTGTACGCGATGCCTATGGCCTGTTCGCGGGAGGAGAGGTGGCCGTGACCGGATGGGAGCCGGCCACCGAGGCCGAGGTGGCAATGCGGGACGCGTTGCGGGCCCAGGACCAGCAGCTCTACTTCCGCATCCTGACCAGGGTCGATCTGCTGCTGCCGGTCGCCGCGGAGGGGCTGGCGGGGCAGGCCCAGCTGGGTTGGGGCACCTGGACCACCGGCGGCCGGACACACGTCCTCGCCTTCACCTCCGCCACCGCGTTGCGGGCCTGCCTGGGTGAGAACACCGGCGCCACCCGCCGCGTCCGGTACGCCGATCTGGCCGCTGCCTGGCCCAACCACGAATGGTGGCTGGCGGTCAACCCTGGCTTGCCCATCGAGGGCTACCTGCCGGCCTGGTTCGTCGCCCAGCTCGCCCGGGGCGACGTCCGGCTGCCCGGCCGGACCATGGGCGCCCGCGCCCGCCTGGAGCGGGTGGAGGCCACCCGGACCCGGGCCGCGGGCTCGACCGAACCGCCCGGCCCGCCGGCCGCCCGCCGGCTGGATCCGGCGAACGGTCACCGCGCCCCGGGCCCCCCGGCGCCGCTCGGCCGGTCGGCCGAGGACGACCGGCCGGCTCGCGACGGGTGGCCCGGCGGGTCGACCGCCGGCTCCGCCCGCGTCGGCGATCGGTCCGCCGCCGAGCCCGGCACCGACGGCCGGTCCGGTTGGCTCACCGACCGGCATCGGCGTCCCGACGAGCAGGGTCCGCTCGCCCGCCCCGGCCGGTCCGGCGAGGCCGCACCACCGCAGCCCGCCCGGTCGTTCTTCGAGCCCGCCTCGGGCCGGGCGCCCCGCCGCCCGCCGCCGGATGCGGCGCCACGGGCCGTGCCGCCGTCCCGGTTCGCCAGCGGCAGCCAGCCGTTCCCGCGTCGCCGCCCGCTGAGCGAACCGGTGCCGGCGGACCCCACCCATGCGTTCCGGTCGGACGCCGCCGAGGCCACCCAGGCGATCCGTCCGGCGGAGCCGCCCCGGCCGGCCGCCCCGATCGCCGCCGAGGAGGCCACCCAGGCGCTGCCCCGCCGGCATCCCCGCCCCGGGCCGGGTGCGGAGGAAGCGACCCAGCCGATTCCCGCTCGCGCCCACCCGGGCGGTGCCGCTGACCGGACCCTCTCCGGGCCGGCGGACGCGGAAGAGCTGCCGCCGTCGATCGCCGAACCGGTTTCCGGCCCGCCCGCGCCCCGCCGGGGCTTCTCGCCGATCGTCATCGAGGGCACCGTCATCGAGGCCCGGGACCTGACCGAGCCGGAGGACCCGGGGGCGGCCCCGGCCGCCAGTCCACCGCCCGTGGCGTCGGAGCCGTACGCCGTACCGACCGTCCCTGCCGCCGCCTCCGCGATGGCGACCGCGACGGTGCCGACGGCGTACCGGGCCGACGGCGACGACGCGGCCGCGCCCTGGGCCGGTCCCGCCGATCCCACCGTGCCGATCACGGTCGACCCGCCCCCGTCGCCCGCCGCCGAGGAGGCCGTCCCGCCGGCGTTCCCGGCCGACCCGGCCGCCGCCCCGACCGCCGAGCGGACCGATCAGGCCGGGACCGACGACCGCAGCGCGTCGCTGTTCGAGCCGGTCGCGTCGTCCGCCGAGCAGACCGTGCCGCTGTTCGGCCGGAGCGCCTCCCCGGAATCGGGCACCGGGTCGCTGTTCCAGCCCGCCGGCCCGCCGGAGCAGCGTGCCACGTCGCCGGCCGAGCCGCCCAGGAAGGCGGAGGAGCCCACGGCGCGGGTGAGCGTACCGACGGCACCGGACGAGGTGGCCGCCCCGACCGTGCCGACGAGCGGCCGCACCCGGGAGACCGCGGGCACGGACGCCACCCCCGCCGGCCCACCGCCCCCGGCACCCGTGCCGGCCAGCTTCGTGGCCGCCAACGAGGTGGAGGAGGAACTCCTCGGCGCCGTGGGTAGCGGCAGCACCGACGGTTTCCTCTCCACCCTCCTGCTGGCCCGGGTGCTGCTGCCGGTCGCGGCCGACTCCGCGCCGGGCGCCCGACCCGGCGACTCCGCGTTCGTCTGGCGGACCGAGGAGCTCGACGGCGAGACGTACGTGGTGGTCTACACCTCCCCGGAGCGGCTGAGGGACCGGGTCGACGGGCCGGTCGAGACGGTACGCGTCAAGTTCGTCCAGCTCATCCGGCGCTGGCCGGACGAGAACTGGTCGTTCGCGGTGAACCCGGGCACCCCGGTCGGCGCGAAGTACCCCGGCGAGCAGGTCCTGGCGTTGGCCAACTGGGCCGCCGAGGTGGGCCTCGGCGACGACCCGGAAGGCGAGCCGGAGCCGCCCGCGCCGGAGCCGGCGGCCCCGGCCCGACCCGCGGTGCCTCCGGTGGACCCGAGCCGGCCGGTCACCATGCAGAAGGCGGTCGCCCCGAGCCAGCTCGCGTACTACCTGGAGCGTGGCTACGACCGGGTGTCCGGCTTCGTGCACCGGGCCGGCGAGCTGGCCCACCTGAGCACCCCGGCCAGGCTGTACGACGCGCTCGGCCTCGGCCATCCCGACTCGCCGTTCGCCCGCGACGCCGAGGAGATCTACGTGCTGCGCTGGCCGGCGTACCGGCCCAGCCTCTACCGCATCCCGTACGGCGGGCAGAACGAGGCCGCCATGCGGGCGATGGAGGGCTGGGTGATCGAGCGGCCCCCGTTCCGCGGCAACGGCTTCGCGCCGGGCGAGAGCAGCGACGTGGTGGCCGAGTTCAAGGTGGACAGTGCCCGGCTGCCGCACGGCGCGCAGCTGTGGCGGATCGGCGCGGACGGCAGCGAACGGATGGTGGCGGTGCTCGACACCGACGCGCTGCGCTGGCGCCGGGTCGGTGACGAGTCGTGAGCCGCGACGGCTACGTGGCCCGCTGGCGGGGCCGGGAGTACCAGGCCAGCCCGGACGGCGACGACGTCCGCCTCTACCAGCCCGAACCGGGCGAGGGCTTCGAGGAGGTACGCCCCGGCCGCCACGTCCGGGTGGTGCCGGCCGCCGAGGTCGACGACCTGGCGTACGTGCGGACCACCTGCACCTGGCAGGGGCAGCCGTTCATCGTGCTGGCCGAGCACGAGGGCTGGCTGCGGGTGGAGTACACCGGCGGCCGCTGGCCGGTGGCCCGCACGATGGGTCTGGAGGCGTTCGAGTTCGGCGTCTACCAGGGCTGGGCGCCGGCGCACGAGGTCTCCGACCGGCGCGAGCAGCGGGTCTGAGTCAGGATTTCGTCCAGCGCAGGATCTCGCCGAGCACCACGTCGTGGGCCTCCACGTGCGGGAAGTGGCCGACCCCGTCGAGCAGCCGCCACTCGTACGGCGCGATGACGTAGCGGCCGGAACCCTGGGCGGTACGCGGCAGGGACGCCTGGTCCAGCGCGCCGTGCAGCTGCAGGGTCGGCGTGACCAGCGGTTTCTGCATCAGCTTGACGAACCGGTAGCCGTGCAGCCGCAGCACCGAACGGAACGCCCACCGGTAACCCTCCATGGCGCAGAAGGCGGCCTGCGGGATCTGCATCGCCTCCCGGCAGCACCGGGCGTACGCCGCGAAGTCCGGGCCCTCGACCCAGCGGGGTCCGCCCCAGCGGCGCAGGATCGCCTCCACCTCGGCGGCGTCGTCCCGGGTCAGCACGTGCTCGTAGCGGGGTAGCTGGAACTTCAGCGTGGGCGTGGAGGCGGCGAACTGGCCGCGCGGGTCCGCGAAGATGGCGGCCCGCAGCCGGAGCGGGTGCGGCGCCCCGAGCACCACCAGTCGCCGGACCAGGCTGGGGTGGAACGAGGCGGCGGTCCACCCGATGAGGCCGCCGGCCCCGGAGCCGACCAGGGTCGCCGACCGCTCGCCGAGCGCCCGGATCAGCCCGGCGACGTCGGCGGCGAGGGTGTAGCCGTCGTACCCCCGCGGTGGCTTGTCGCTCGCGCCGTACCCGCGCAGGTCGACCGCGACGGCCCGGAACCCCGCGTCCGCGACCGCCGGCAGCAGGTCCTTCCAGGCGTACCAGTACTCGGGGAACCCGTGCAGGAAGAGCACCATCGGACCGGTGCCGGCCTCGACGACGTGGAAGCGGCTGCCGTTGGCGCCGACGAACCGGTGCGCCCACGGCCCGTCGGGGAGGACGCAGGACTCGTCGACAGGTCCGCCGCGCTGGTCGGTCATGTGCCCCAGCGTAGGCGCTGCGCGCGTGCGGCCGCCGCGCGCCGTCGAACGGCGCTCCGCACGGCTGCCGCCGTTCCGGGGCGACCTGCGTCGCTGCCGGCGCCGCGGCGACGGGTCAGGCCGGAACGGGCGATGCCCGGGCAGGTGACCTGCCCGGGCATCGCGTCGTGCGGTGATCAGCGGCTCAGGAGAACTGGACCTTCATCGAGGTGCCGTTCTGCTTCAGGACCTTGATCTTGGTGCCGGTGGCCGGGAGCTTGACGCCGTGGTTCGGCAGCTCCGGGAACCAGTACTGCTTGGTGTCGTCGAACAGCGGCTGCGCGTCCTGGCCACGGATGTATTGCGGCTGGCTGTTGATGTGCAGCGTGAACGAGTCCGCCTTCTTGAGGCTGAACGGCGCGTCGTAGACCTGGACCCGGGCCCGCCAGGGGTTGCCGGTCAGGTTGTAGATCGGCCGCGGGTGCGCGTCGATGATCATGTTCCGACCCTCGCCCGGGTGGGCGAAGGTGTCGTTGTCGGCCCACCGGAGGTTCCAGTAGGAGATCAGCAGACCCTGCTGGTACGCGTAGTGGTCCACCCAGTCGGGCCGGCTGTTCAGGTAGCCGAAGTAGTACGGGCCGGTCTTCAGGTACTTGTCGTACGAGACGTACGACCGGTTGCCGGCGATGTAGTAGTTGGCGAAGTCCCGGGTGTAGGTCTCCTCGGCGATGCTCCAGCCCTTGAGCGCCCAGTCCCCGGCGCCGTTCTCGGCGCCGTCGCTGAGCAGGGTCTGCCCGTCGGCGGTCACGGTGATCGCGTCACCGAAGAAGCCGCCCGCGGAGAGCCCGCCGTCCGTGACGTAGTGGAACCGGAACTGGGTCACCTTGCCGGCCGCCGCGTCCAGCGGGATGTTGACGTCCACCCACTTGCCGCCGCTGCTGCCGCTGAGGGCAGGACGGGGGTCGCTGCCCGAGACGGGCGGGAGTGCCTTGCCGTTGACCGTGCCGGGCAGGGCCGACCAGGTCTTGCCGCCGTCGGTCGACGCCTCGAAGAAGAGGTAGTCGAAGCCGGACTCGATGGAGTAGCGGCCCTTCATCGACAGGGCGGCCGCCGACTTCCCGGTGAGGTCGATCGTCCTGGTCATGGTGTTGTCCAGGTCGTCGTCGTTACCCGAGAAGTACTGCTTGGCGCCCTCGAACGGCTTGCCGTTGTTGAAGGTGTACGTCCGAGGCGGAAGCACCACGACCGCGGCCTGGGGCTTCTTGGAGTTGTACTCCTGCGGCCCGAGTTCCAGGGTGCGCTTCTGACCGGCCTTGACCACCTCGTAGTCGAGCCAACCGAGCTGGAGCTTGTTCCACGCGCCCAGGTCGCCGCCGCGCTCGCCGATGCCGCGGTCGTTCTTGTCGCCGAGCCGGCTCTGGGCCATCAGGGTCCAGTGCTCGTTGTTGTTGTCGCCGCCGTTCAGGACGTTGTAGTCGTCCGGCAGGCCGAGGTCGTGGCCGTACTCGTGGTAGAAGACGCTGCGGCCACCGTTCTCCGGCTGAATGGTGTAGTCACGGATCCAGACGCCGGTGTCGCCGATCTCGGTGCCGCCGATCGGGAAGTTCGCCGGACCGGTCTGCGAGGTGTTGTACGCCGCCCAGCGGTGGCTCCAGATCGCGTCCTCGCCCTGGTGCGGGTCGCCGTCCGCCTGGTCGCCGCCCGAGTGGACGATCTGGAAGTGGTCGATGTAGCCGTCCGGCTCGTTGAAGTTGCCGTCGCCGTCGTAGTCGTACCGGTCCCACTGGTCGAACGACTGCATGTCGGCCTTGATCTGGGCGTCGGTGCGCCCCTTGGCCTTCTGGTCGGCGACCCACTGGTTGGCGGCGTCCCGGATCAGGTCCCAGGTGTTCTGGCAGACGTTGCTGTCGCAGACCGCCGGGTCGTTGGCCGGGTTGTCGACGTCGTCGTCCGCGATCGGGTCGTCCGAGCGGCCGTACCGCGCGGCGTTGTACTTGACCTTCACCCAGTCGGTGACCATGCCGTCCACGGTGTACCGCCCGGACGACTGGGCCTCGTAGTACTGCTTGAGCGACTCGTCGCCCGGCTTCGTGCCGAAGTACAGCTGGCGGAAGTGCTCCGGGCCGTAGTTGGCCTGCCAGACGGTGGAGTTGTCGACCGCGCGGTTCGGTGCCGGGATCTCGTTGTGCCGCGGCCCGTCGAACCGGGTCGGACCCGGGATGTCCGGGTTCATGTCCTTGTCCGGGTAGGCCGGGTCCCGCTCGTCGCCGAACTCGGCCAGGATCACGAAGATCTTGTCGGTCCGCTCCCGGGCCAACTCGACGTACTGGTTCTTCTTGCCGCCCTTGCCCGGGGCCGCGCTCCGGGCGCCGGCCGCCGTCGCCGCGCCGCCGGCGGTCTCGCCGACCTTGACGACGGTGCTGCCGTTGATCTTCTGCGGCGTGGCCTTGCCGGACAGGACCTCGCTGAGACCCTCCTGACGAAGCGCGCGGCGCTTCTCTTCGAACTTGTCCGGCAGATCATGCTCAGCCTGCGCGGGCTCGGCCACCGACGGAGCGGTGGCCGGCAACTTCGGCTGCGGCGCGGCGCTGGCGGCCGTGCCCGCCACCAGTCCCGTCGCTGTCAGCGAAAGCCCGAGCAGACCCACTGCGACTTTGCGCACGTGGTACCTCCGGTGTGAGGGAACCGGCCCACGGGGTCGGGCCGGTGAGACGTCCCACGAGTGGGACCACTGGTGAAGATAGACACTCCTGTGACGGGTGGGAAGAAGGGCGCATCGATTTGTAGCAACTTTTTGATGGGAACGCTCCTCACCGTCACATCCGCATCAGTCGATCGGGTGGTTCGATCAGGGGAACGTCCCGGGCACGCGAAAGGGCCGGTGGCGTTTCCGCCACCGGCCCTTTCCGGTTTGGTGCTACCCGATCAGTTGCTGACCTTGATGACCATGTCGCTGGTCGGGGTGGTGCCCTGCTGCAGGATCTCGATCTTGGTGCCGGTGCCGGCGACCTTGACCGAGTTCCACGGGTTGTTGCTGTTCCAGTACTTGTTCACCCCGTTGTCGGTGAACACCGGCGTCGGGTCGAGCTGCGGCACCGTCATCGACGCGCCGTTCTTGTGGAACGTCTGTGCCGGCTTGGCGTAGAGGCTGAACGTCGAGTCGTAGCCGCCGCGCCGGTTGGTGATCGTGCCCTGGTTGCCGACCTGGATCTTGCCCGGCCGAACGTCGATCGGCAGGTTGAGGCCGTAGCCCGGGTGCTGCGACGTGTTGTTGTCGCCGTACGCGTAGTTCACGTACCAGATCAGCAGACCGGGGTGGTTCGAGAACCGCTCCACGAAGTCCGGCCGGGAGTTGGCCCAGCCGAAGTTGTACCCACCGGTCCGCAGCGCGTCGTCGTAACCGAAGTAGGTCCGGTTCTCGGCGATGTAGAAGCGGGGGAAGGTGTCGGTGACCGAGCCGCCCATCCGGGTCCAGCCCTTCGCGGTCCACGCCGCGGCCAGGGTCTCCGCGTCGTCGGTCCACGCGACGGTGCCGTTCTTGGTCAGCGCGATGTTGTCCAGGAACGGACCCGCCAGGTGCACGCCGCCGTCGGTGGCGTAGCGGTAGCGGAACGTCACGGTCTTGCCGGCGTACGCCGACAGGTCGTAGGTCAGGTCGACCCACGCGCCGCTGGTGGAGCCGTCGACCCCGGTCTCACCCTGGTCGATGAGCGAGTTGCTCAGCGCGTGCCAGGTGGCGCCACCGTCGGTGGACACCTCGGCGTAGAGGTAGTCGTAGTCCTCCTCGATGTCCCACTGGGCCTTCGCGGTGATCGACGCGGAGGTCGAGCCGGTCAGGTCCAGGGTGCGGGTCAGCGTGGTGTTCAGGTCGTCCGCGCTGCCGCCCCACCACTCGTACGACCCGCCGAACGGCGTGTTGTAGTTCGTGGTCTGGGTCTGCGAGGGCAGGTTGACGACGACTGCCTGGGCCTTCGGCCCGTCGCTGTCGCCCGCCGGCCCGAGCGTCACCTGGGTGGTGCCGCTCTTCTGGTCGACCACCGAGTGGTTCAGCCAGCCCAGGAAGAGCTTCGACCACGGGTCCATGTAGCCCGGGGTCGAACCGATGTCGTCGGTGCCGTGGCTCAGCCACGAGCCCGAGGCCATCAGGCTCCAGAAGCCGACACCGTTGTCGCCACCGGCGGTGTCGTACAGGTCCGGCAGGCCGAGGTCGTGGCCGTACTCGTGGGCGAACACGCCCAGGCCGCCGTTCTCCGGCTCCGTGGTGTAGTCCCGGATCCAGAAACCGGAGTTACCGATCTGGACACCACCGGCCAGGTTGCCGGCGGGGCCGGCCTTGCCCTCGAGGTTGGGGAACGCGGCCCAGCGGTGCGACCAGATGGCGTCCTCGCCCTGGGCGCCGCCGCCGGCCTCCTCGCCCTCGCCGGCGTGCACCGCCTGGAAGTGGTCGATGTAGCCGTCGGGCTCGTTGAAGTTGCCGTCGCCGTCGTAGTCGTACCGGTCCCAGACGTCGAACTGGGCCAGGTAGTCCTTGATCTGCTGC
Organism: Micromonospora sp. NPDC007230; assembly: GCF_042869115.1. Lineage (NCBI taxonomy): Bacteria > Bacillati > Actinomycetota > Actinomycetes > Micromonosporales > Micromonosporaceae > Micromonospora > Micromonospora sp. NPDC007230. The sequence continues at coordinate 145,570 of NZ_JBIAFE010000006.1, forward strand.
GGCGTCTTGCCGGCCTTGACCTGGGCGTCGTACCAGGACGTGGCGCTGTCCTTGACGAAGTTCCAGGAGCCGTCGGCGTCGGAGATCTTGTTGCTGCCGTATCGCGCCTCGTTGTAGGGCACGGAGATCCAGTCGCTGACGTCGCCGCCGACCGTGTACCGACCGCCGGACTGCTGCAGGTAGAAGTCCCGCATCGACTCGCCCGAACCGTAGAACATGTCCGTGTAGTGCTCCCGGTGGAAGTCCGGGCGCCACAGGGTGCTGTTGTTGTCGGTCGAGCTGCCGTCCCAGCTGCGGTCCGGCTCGGGGATCTGGTTGACCACCGGGCCGGGGGTGCCCCCGGTACGCGGGTCGGTCTTGTCGCCGAAGTTGACCAGCATCGTGAAGATGGGGTCGACCTTCGGCGCCTGCTGGTACTCGACGAACAGGTCGTCCTTTACCTGGATGACCTTCGAGCCGTTGCGCGTCTGAAGCTTGGCCTTGCCCGTCAGCAGGTCGGCGATGGCCTGCTTCCGGACCTCCCGGTGCTGATCCGCCTTCGGATCCGGGAGGTTGTCCCTGCCGTGCTTCGCCTTCTCGGCGCCGGGGGTGGGCTCCGCCGCCGGGGCGGCGGACGCCGGCGCCGTGACGACACCGGCTGCCAGCAGCGCGGCCGCGGCCGAGGCCAGGCCTGCTGTGACTCGTCTCCTCAAAGGTCCTCCTCCTTTGTGGATCTGTTACATGACAGGGGCAGCCAAAGCCATCACCGTCATGCCATGCGCCACTGACAATTGCATGGAGTTCGTCGCTTGTCACCGGGCAACCAGCGAAGTTTCTGGGCAAGTTTTTCCGGCAAAGTGGGGCGAAGGCTACGCAAGAGTGGCTGCCTTCCCGGCTTCCGGTCGGCCTGTGATCACCGTCGGTGACGATGATTATGCGGTCCCCGAGTTGGGAGCGAAGGTGGGCGCGAAAATGTCACAGCAGGCAGGGGTGTCGCTGCGGGGCAGTTTGCTGGAGCCGTCCAGGTGACGCAGGGATGAAGCCGGCAGAGCCGACCAGCGTGGTACTGCCGGCGCACAGGTGCAGGGCGGCCATGGAATCGGCCGCCCTGCACCGGGCGCTGAGATGTGGGGGTCTCTCCGATTAGCCGGAAAGTTCCGACTAACTATACATTTACGAACGCGAAGGTGTTCTGGGTTACGTGCTCGCCGATGCTGAGGCCGGTGGCGAGCCCGTCGGTTCCGTCGAACCGGAAGTGCACCCCGAGGTAGATCCGGCTGAAGGCGTTCTCCGTCGCAGCAGCGGTGAAGCTGCTGAAACTACGGACCACGCCGCTCGCATGCGGGTCCTCGGTGGTGAGAGTGAAGGTGCCGGCGCTGTCGCCGAACTCGGTGCGCATGACGCCGGCCCAGGCGCCGGCGAAGGTGGCGTGACCGGACATCCAGGCCGGGAAGCACGGGCTGAAATGCACCCCCTGCTCGTTGGCGGAGAGCGGCTGCCAGGTGTCCTCCCGGTCGGTGGCGGGGTTGTTGTCCGTGTCGGCGAGGTGGATGGCGGTTTCGGGTCGCCACAGGTCGATCGAGGTCCGATACTTCCGGTCCCAGGCGGCGATGGACGCATCGGCCATGGCCAGTGACACCCGGGCGAAGAGACGGGCCGTGTTGATGGGAGCGGTCGCCACGTCGGTGAACTTCGCCGCCGCCACGATCCTGGTGTGCGCGAGCAGTTGGCCCGGGGGTTTGTAGGTGCGGTCCAGATCGTTCGCCCAGAACCACGCGGCCTGGGTCTGGTCGTCGGTGCGGATCGTGGAATCCACCCGTCCCAGATCCTTCACCTCTTTGAGCTGGTTGGCGTACAACTCGCTGGCCAGCAGCGTGGCATAGGTGGTGTGCCCGCCGGGTGGTGCCGGTCGGAACTGGCTGGTGCCGGTGACGAACGGGAGAACGCTGCCCCAGTGGGGCGTCACCGGTGCTGCGCAGAAGTTCTCGGTTTCCCGCCAGGCCCCCGGGGTGTTGTCCTTCACGTAGCTGGGCGTGGCGTTCGCGCCGTCGTTCCCGCGCAGGCTCCTCATCCGATCTACGACGCAACGGGCTGCGGCGGCGTCGACATCGAACGGGCTCGGCGTGCCGTACCGTGCGGTGAACCTCCCTTCGACGTACGTGCGCTGCGCCGGTAGGGCGTCGATGAGGAGGTCGCGGGCCGCGAACCCGGCAGCGAGGTCTTCGTTGATGGATATGCCGAGCGAGGAGAGACATTCGGTGTCGGAGGGGCCGACGGTGTATCCCCGGTAACCGCTCCCTCTGCCGTTCTGGTCGACCCAACGCGCACCGGTGAAGATGTCGAAGATCCCGGTGTGCATCATGGCGGCGGCCCGGGCGAGCGGGCCAGGCCCTCCGCCTTGGCGGCGGAACGCCTCCAGCAACGTGTCGTTCCAGTAGTGGATGGTGGCCGTGGTGGCTCCATTGGCCGCCGCCGGCGTTGCTGTCGTGACCAATGAACCGATAGCGGCCAGCAGGCTGGCCAGTACGACGCCAAGTGATCGGCGCACGCCTCTACTCATTCAGACCCTTCCTCAGTACTCGAGATGGTTTCGCCCAGGGAGCTGGTGGCAGCACTCTGGCAGTCGAAGTCGATCGATGGAAGGGCAAAGCGGAACGGGCGACCGCTGCGCCTCGTCAAAGGGCAGGCTCGTCCCTGTGGCTGGCCGTGCGAGCGGCCGGTCAGATCCACTTTCGTTGGGCGGCGGCGATGCCGAGAGTGAGCCGGTTCGTCGCCCCCGTCAATACCTCCAGCAGCTCCATCTGCCGGCGGACCCATCGGGAGCTCCGTCCGAGGGCGTGGGCGATCGCCTCGTCCTTCAGCCCGGCTGCGGCCATTCGGATCACCTGCAGCTGCGCTGGGGACGGCCGGCCGGGTCCGAACGAACTGTCGGCATTCAGCGAGGCGGCGCGTTTCCAGAGTAGGTCGAAGTACTGGACGAGCGCGTTGACCAGCGGCGGTGTCTGGAGGAACAGGGCTGGGCCGCCCCAGGTGTCCACTGAGGCGACGGCTGTGTCGTCGACGATGGCCAGCTGCAACGGCAGGGCTGGCAGCACTCGCCAGTGGCTGCCGGGTTCACCCGCCGGCGCGGGTGTGGCCGGTGGCCCAACCCTGTTCAGGGACTCCGGGGTGCAGATCGTCCGGTAGCGGATGAGGGGGCCCGGGCGGCCGAACGGTGGCAGCGCCGCGAACCACTCCGGGGCGTCGGGCGAGCCGTCGGCCCACAGCCGCAAGCATCTGCGGGTGGCGGCGTCCAGCAGTTCCCGGACGCGGACGCGGGTCTCCGCGCCGGACAGCAACTCGACTCCGGACGATCCGTTCACGTCCGTGCGGGGCCGCCGGTGCGTCCGCTCCAGGCGTACCAGCCCGTCGTAGCCTTCGGCCCGAAGCATGTCGGCCAGGTCGAGGCACCGGGCGGCCAGCAGGCGGCTCGGTGCCGTCATCGCCGGTACGCCACGAAGGCGTCCCGGCCGACCTGGCGCCTCCCAGACCAGTGCGCAGCGGATGAGGTCGGCCAGCGCCGGCGAGTCGGGATGCGGATCAGCGGCGACCGCGGGCTGGCGGCTGCCCGCCGGAATCAGATGTTTGTGAAGTAGACATGCGTCATCGGACGGCAGACCTGCAAACATTTTGTGCCCCCGTTTTGCAGTGCAGCAGCAGTCCGCGCTTCCGAGAGCGAGGTACTGCGCACTCTCGGTGCTGCTTGCCTGCAGATACTCCCCGGCACATCGGCGCGAGTCAATGGAGAAAGTGGCGTGCCAATGGGGTCACCTCCGCCACGATGCCGCTCGCTGCCGTCGTCGATGATCCGGTCGGTTCTCCCTCGCCTGTCGACCGAGCGGGCCGGGCCGCCAGACGGCAGGTGGGTGGCGCCCCCCAGCGAGGAGGACACCACCCACCCAGGATGCTTCCCGCGGTCAGTCCTCGTCGGACTTGCCGCCACCCATGCCCGAGGCGATCAGCTCCATCACCGAGGAGTCCTGCAGCGTGGTCACGTCGCCGAGCGAGCGGTGCTCCGCGACGTCGCGCAGCAGCCGGCGCATGATCTTGCCGGAGCGGGTCTTCGGCAGCTCGGGCACCAGCATGATCTGCCGCGGCTTGGCGATCGGGCCGAGCGTCTTCGCCACGTGGTTGCGCAGCTCGGCGATGAGCTGCTCGCCGGCCTCGCCCGAGGTCTCCGCGGTGCCCCGCGGGATGGCGAACGCGACGATCGCCTGGCCGGTGGTCGGGTCGGTCGCGCCGACCACCGCCGCCTCGGCCACCGACGGGTGGCTGACCAGCGCAGACTCCACCTCCGTGGTGGAGATGTTGTGTCCGGACACCAGCATCACGTCGTCGACCCGGCCGAGCAGCCAGATGTGCCCGCCGTCGTCCTTCTTCGCCCCGTCACCGGCGAAGTAGACCCACTCGTCGCCGGCGTTGGCGCCGGCCCCGAACCGCGACCAGTAGGTCTCGATGAACCGGTTGTCGTCGCCCCAGATGGTGCGCAGCATCGACGGCCACGGCTCGGTGAGCACCAGGTAGCCACCGCCGCCGTTCGGCACCGACTGGCCTTGGTCGTCCACCACGTCGGCGACGATGCCGGGCAGCGCGGTCATCGCCGAGCCCGGCTTGGCCTCGGTGACGCCCGGCAGCGGCGAGATCATGATCGAGCCGGTCTCGGTCTGCCACCAGGTGTCGACGACCGGCAGCTGACCCCGGCCGACGTGCTGGCGGTACCAGATCCACGCCTCCGGGTTGATCGGCTCGCCGACGCTGCCGAGCAGCCGCAGCGAGGACAGGTCGTAGCCGGCCGGGATGTCCTCGCCCCACTTCATCATGGTGCGGATCAGGGTCGGCGCGGTGTACAGGATGGTGACCTTGTACTTGTCGACGATCTCCCAGAACCGGCCCTTGTGCGGGGTGTCCGGGGTGCCCTCGTACATCACCTGGGTGGCGCCGTTGGAGAGCGGGCCGTAGACGATGTAGGAGTGGCCGGTCACCCAGCCGATGTCGGCGGTGCACCAGTAGACGTCGGTCTCCGGCTTGACGTCGAACACCGCGTGCGTGGTGTACGACGTCTGGGTCAGGTAGCCGCCGGTGGTGTGCAGGATGCCCTTCGGCCGGGCGGTGGTGCCGCTGGTGTAGAGGATGAAGAGCGGGTGCTCGGCGTCGAACGGCTGCGCGACGTGCTCCGGCGAGGCGGTCTCCACCGTCTCGTGCCACCAGTGGTCCTTCTCGAACCAGGCGACGTCCTCGCCGGTGCGGCGGACCACCAGCACGTGCTCCACCGACGGGCACTTCGCCACCGCCTCGTCGACGGTCGGCTTCAGCGCCGACGGCTTGCCCCGCCGGTAACCGCCGTCGGCGGTGATCACAACCTTGGCGCTGGCGTCCTGGATCCGGTTGGTCAGCGCGTCCGCGGAGAAGCCGCCGAAGACCACGCTGTGCGTGGCGCCGATCCGGGCGCAGGCCAGCATGGCGGCCGCTGCCTCCGGGATCATCGGCAGGTAGATGGCGACCCGGTCGCCCGCGGTGACGCCCAGGTCGGTCAGCGCGTTGGCCGCCTGGCAGGTCAGCTTGTGCAGGTCGGCGTAGGTGAGGGTGCGGGTGTCACCCGGCTCGCCCTCCCAGTGGATCGCCACCTTGTCGCCCCGGCCAGCCTCGACGTGCCGGTCCAGGCAGTTGTACGCCACGTTGAGCTGGCCGCCCACGAACCACTTGGCGAACGGCGCGTTCGACCAGTCGAGCACCTGGTCCCACTGCTTCGCCCAGGTCAACCGGCCGGCCTGGCGCTCCCAGAACCCGAGCCGGTCGCCCTCGGCCTCGGCGTACGCGTCGGCTTTGACGTTGGCGTTCGCGGCGAGTTCGGCCGGCGGCGGGAACTGCCGCGTCTCGTTCAGCAAGTTGGCCAATGCCTCGCTCATGCGGTGCTCCTTCGTCGCGTGACCTGCGTCTCGTACGCCGCTGAGGTTAGTCGCGCGGTGGCCACCCCGCGACAGCCTGGTCCGACCCCGCGCGCCCAGCGGCCCTCGGCACGCGCCGGGTGGCGCGCTCGGTCCCGCCCGTCTCGTGCGGCGCCGGCCGGGTGCGGCGGGGGCGGGCCTGGGCCGGCGGGGCTCGGCATGGCGGGACGCGGGATGCCGCATGTGGGCGTGTCCCGGGTAGCTGAGGGCGCGGGTCACCGCAACCGGTGCCGATCGCGGTGGCTGGATCGCCATCCGGGCGGGCGGGTGCCCAGCCAGGGCTGCGGGGTGGATAGCGTGGCGGGGTGGCCACCGATCCGCTCGCCCCGCTGCTCGCGCTCGCCGACATCGCGCCCGCCGTCGAGCAGGCCCGCGACCGGGTCGACCAGGCGCACCGGCACCGCGCGCTGCGCCGCCACGGTGGTCAGGTCGCCGCCGAGGTCAGCCTCCGCTCCGCCGTGGCCAGCGCCGCGCTGGAGGGCCGGGTGCACGACCGTGAGGAGGTACGCGCCGGCACGGTCACCGACCCGGTGCTGCAGGGGGCGCTGCGGGTGGCCGGGGCCCTGCCCGGGCTGAGCGAACTCTGGCCGAAAGCTCCCCGGCAGGCACTCGCGAGGTTGCACGTCCTCACCGCCCGGGACATCGTGGCCGAGTCCGAGCTGGGTCGGCCGGTGTCCGACCCGGTGGTCGCGGCGCGCCTCGACGGGCTGGCCGGGCTGGTCGCCGGCGGCACCCGGGTACCGCCGCTGGTGCTGGCCGCCGTGGTCCACGGCGAGCTGCTGAACCTGCGCCCGTTCGCCGGCCCGTCCGGGGTGGTGGCCCGGGCCGCCGCCCGGCTGGTGCTCGTCTCCACCGGTTTCGACCCGCGTGGGCTGGTCGCCGTCGACGTCGGCCACCGGGAGCGGGAACCCGAGTACGTCGGCGCGGCCGGCGCCTTCGCCACCGGCACCCCGGACGGGCTGCGCTCCTGGCTCCGCCACTACATGACCGCCGTCGAGGTCGGCGCGGACCAGATCGCCCTCATCGGCGACGAAATCCTCGCCGCCTCCTGACCCGCACCTCCGCGCGGTGCGCTCCGCGCGTGCGGCATCCCCGCATTTCCCCGGAAAGTGGTGCTATCTGACGCCGGGAGGCCGCACTTTCCGCGAAAGTGCGCGGTCGAACCGGTGGGCGCGGGGTGGGGAGGCGGAGTCAGGTGGTGGGGGTGGTGGCACGGGTGCGGCGGTGCCGGCCGTACCAGGCGATGCCGATGGCCACCCCGACGCCGACGCCGAGGGCCGCCGCGGCGACCGGCACGGCGGGACGCTCGCGCAGCCGCCGGCCCAGCGGGACCGGGTGCCGGAACTCCAGCACCGGCCACGAGTTCTCCACCGCGAGCTTCCGCAGGGCCCGGTCCGGGTTCACCGCGGTCGGGTGCCCCACGCACTCCAGCAGCGGCCGGTCGCTGTACGAGTCGGAGTAGGCGTACGAGTCGGCCAGGTCGTAGCCGCGCTCGACGGCCAGCTCGCCGACCGCGTCGACCTTGCTGGGGCCGGCCGCGTAGAACTCGACCTCACCGCTGTAGCGGCCGTCTTCGACCGCCATCCGGGTGGCGATCACGTCGGTGACCCCGAGCAGCTCGCCGATCGGCCGGACCATCTCCTCGCCGGAGGCGGAGACCAGCACCACGTCCCGCCCGGCGGCCTGGTGCTCCTCGATGAGGGCGGCGGCCTCGGCGTACACGTAGGGGTTGATCAGCTCGTGCAGCGTCTCCGCGACGATCTGGCGGACCTGTTCCACCTGCCAGCCCTTGCAGAGCGTGGCGAGATAGTCCCGGGTCCTGGCCATGGTCTGCTCGTCGGTGCCGCCCAGCCGGAACATCAGCTGCGCGTACGCCGACTTGACCACGTCACGCCGGGTGATCAGCCCGTCCCGGTAGAACGGCCGACCGAACGCCAGAGCGCTCGACTTGGCGATGACGGTCTTGTCGAGATCGAAGAAAGCGGCGCTTCGGCCCACGGCGCGAAAGTCTAGCCCGAGGGGTGACGGCCGGCGTGGCCCCGGGGTCGCCGGCGAGAGCCCGGCCCGCGGGGCGCTGCCCTGAGTGACGGCCGTCACACTCTGCGAATGCGAATTAGCGGTGTGTGGAGCGGACACCACTCGACGTATACCGGTCCGCTGCGGCATGCTTGTGCTCGCGATGAGAGTTCACGTCTCATCGCCTCGAAGGCCCTCGGCGGTTGCACCCCCCGTGACCGCTGAGCGGGTTCGGCTCGACCCCCCCGGAGCCGAACCTCACGACGACCCCCGTCTCCCCCCGACGGGGGTCGTCCCATTCTGGGAGCGATGCTCCACCGCAGGTCACCGGCCCTCCTCGTCCTCGTCCGGCGGCCGGCTTCCTGGTTGACCGTCGGCCGGGAGTCGGGCGGAACCCCGTTCGGCCGCCGGTGCAGCCAGGTGGCAGCCGGGCGAAGTGGGTGACCACCGGGACCACCTTTTCGACCCTCGCTGACCGCCGCGCCTTCGGCGGCCGGGTTGCCCTGCTTCCGGCGCCCATAGCAGATCGATTCGCCCGGCGTGGCCTGTCCACAGCTGCCCTCGCCGTCCACAGGGGATCGCCGACGCGCATCATGGCCCGTCCCGCCCCGGCAGGCTTCCGACCGGCCCGTTCGAGTCCGACCGCTGGAGGCCGCCATGCCGCCCCGTACCCCGCTTCCCGCGTACCGCCGCCTTCCCCTGCTGGTCACCGCCGACGGTGAACTGCTCGACGAGCTGCTCCGGCTCGCCGCAGCGGGCGGCACCGAGGTCGAGCTGGCCGCCGACCCGGCCGCCGCACGGGCCCGCTGGGCACCGGCCCCGCTGGTGCTCGTCGGCGCCGACCAGGCACAGGCCTGCCTGCGGGCCCGCCTGCCGCGCCGGGCCCGCACGGTGCTGGTCGGCCGGTCCGGCCACCTCGACCCGGGTACGGAGATCGCCGAGCTGATCGGCGCCGAGCACGTCGCGACCCTGCCCGCCGCCGAACCGTGGCTGGTCGACCGGTTCGCCGAGTGCGCGGGTGACCGGCCCAGCCCCGGCGGGGCGCGCGTCCTGGCCGTGCTCGGCGGACGCGGCGGCGCGGGAGCCAGCGTGCTGGCCGGCGGTCTCGCCGTCACCGCCGCCCGGGCCCGGTTGCGCACCCTGCTGGTGGACGCCGACCCGCTCGGCGGCGGCCTCGACCTGGTGCTCGGCTGGGAGCAGCTGGAAGGGCTGCGCTGGCCCGGGTTCACCGGCACCGACGGCCGGGTCGACCCGCCGTCACTCGTCCGCGCCCTGCCCAGCCGGGGTGACCTGGTGGTGCTCTCCTGGGACCGGGGCGACCTGCTGCACCTGCCGGCCGAGGCGATGGCCGCCACCGTCGACGCCGCCCGCCGAGGCCGCGACGTCGTGGTTCTCGACCTGCCCCGGCACCTGGACGACGCGGCCGTCGTCGCGTTGCAGGCGGCGGACCGGTCCCTGGTGGTCGTACCGGCCGAGCTGCGGGCCACGGCCGCCGCGGCCCGGGTGGTCGCCGTGGCCGCCCCGCACTGCGCCGACCTGTCGGTGGTCGTGCGCGGTCCGGCGCCCGGCCGGCTCAAGGCCACCGAGGTGGCCAGGGCGCTCGGTCTGCCGCTGGCCGGCACGCTCCGGCCGGAACCAGGGCTCTGCCGAGGGCTGGAACGGGGCGAGGCGCCCGCCGCCGACGGGAAGGGCCCGCTCGCCGCCCTGTGCCAGCGGATCCTCGGCGAGCTGACCGACGCGCCGGCGACGGGTGCGGCATGACCGGGCCGGCCGATTCCGAGGAGCTCGCGGTCCGCGTCCGGCAGCGGTTCGCCGCCGAGGCCACTCGGGTCACTCCCGCCGCGGTCGTCTCGGCCGTACGCGCCGAGCCGGGCAGCGCCGTGCTCGGCGACACCGCCCTGCTGAGGATCGCCGACCGGGTGCACGACGATCTGGTCGGCGCCGGCCCGCTCGCCCCGTTGCTGGCCGATCCGCAGGTCACCGACGTGCTGGTGAACGGCACCCGGGTGTGGGTCGACCGGGGACGGGGGCTGCACCAGGTGGCCGTGCCGCTCGGCTCGGTCGACGACGTGCGCCGGCTGGCGCAGCGCCTCATCGCTGCCGCCGGGCGCCGTCTCGACGACGCCTCGCCGTGCGCGGACGCCCGGCTGCCGGACGGCACGCGGCTGCACGCCGTGCTGTCACCGGTCGCCACCGACGGCCCGTACCTCTCCCTGCGCACCTTCCGGCAGCGACCGTTCACCCTCGACGAGATGGTCCGGCAGGGCACCGTGCCCCGGCCGGTGGCTCCGCTGCTCGCTGCCCTCGTGGCGGCCCGGCTGGCGTACCTGGTCACCGGCGGCACCGGTTCCGGCAAGACCACCCTGCTCAACACGCTGCTCGCGCTGGTGCCCGGTACGGAACGGATCGTGCTCGTCGAGGACGCCGCCGAGCTGCGCCCCGTGCACCCGCACGTGATCGGCCTGCAGGCCCGTACGTCCAACGTCGAAGGCGCCGGGGCGGTCGGGCTGAGCGACCTGGTCCGGCAGGCGCTGCGGATGCGGCCCGATCGGCTGGTGGTCGGTGAGTGCCGGGGCGCGGAGGTGGTCGACCTGCTCGCCGCGTTGAACACCGGCCACGACGGCGGCGCCGGGACCCTGCACGCCAACGCCCCGACGGACGTACCGGCCCGGTTGGAGGCGCTCGGGCTGCTCGGTGGCCTGCCCCGGGCCGCCCTGCACGCCCAGGTCGCCGCGGCGCTCCAGGTCCTCCTCCACATGCGGCGCACCGCCGAGGGGCGGGTGCTGGAATCCGTCAGCCTGCTGATCCCCGAGGGGCCGGACCGCCTGGTCACCGTGGTTCCCGCCTGGTTACGCGGACGCGGGCTCGGCCTCGCCGCCCGGCCGCTCGGCGCACTGGTGAAGGACAGGGGCGTGACCGTACCTCCGATCCTCTGCGCGTCCTGGCCGGGCTCGGCGGGCCCGTCGTGACCGGCCAGGTGTGGCTGGTTGCCGTGCTCCTGGTCGTCGCCGCGACGGCGGTGGCCTGGCCGGTACGCGCCGGCCGGGCACGGCGGCGCGCCGTCCTCGGGTCGGGACGACCTCCCGGGGCGGGCCGGGTGCCGCCCATGCACCGTGCTCCGGGTGTCGCTTCGCGCGGACCGGCCGGCGGGCCCCTGCTCGCCGGACGTCGCGGCCGAGCCGCCGCGGTGGCCCGGCCGCTGCCAACCCGGCCACCGGGGCGGCACGATCCGGCCCACCCGATCGCCTCGCTCGTCGAGTTGGCTCCCGGAGGCTCGTTGGCTCTGTTCCTCGCTGCCGCCATCCGCGGGGTACGGCGAGTCCGGACCGGGACCGGCCAGGTGCAGCTGCTGGCAGTCGTGCTGGGTGGCGGGACCGGTGCCGTGCTGGGCGGGCCGGTGGCCGGGGTCGTGCTGGCCGCCTACGGCGGGCTCGCGGCCCGGGCGGTCCGGCGTCGGCACGCCCACCAGGCGGCCGACCGGGCCCATCGCCATGACCTGGACCAGCTCTGCGCCCTCGCGGCCGACCTGCGCGCCGGCCTGCCGGTCGGGGCCGGGCTCGGCGAGGGCACCGGCCCGGCGATTGCCGCGCCCGGCCTGCCCGGCGCACCCGGCCTGCCCGACTCATCCGGCCTGGCCGGCGGCCCGCGCCGGATCGCCCGGATGGCCCGGGCCGCCGTGCGGCTGGCCGACCGTACCGGAGCGCCCCTGGCCGAGCTGCTCGAACGCGTCGAGGCCGACGCCCGGGCGGCCGACCGTGGCCTCGCCGCAGCCGCCGCGCAGGCGGCCGGTGCTCGGGCGACCGCATGGCTGCTCGCCGCGCTGCCGCTCGGCGGCATCGGGCTGGGCTACGCCATCGGCGTCGACCCCGTAGCGGTGCTCCTGCACACGACGGTCGGCGGGGGCAGCGCCGTCGCGGCGGTCGCGTTGCAGATCGGTGGGCTGCTCTGGGCCGAACGGCTCGGTACGGTGCCAGGGCGGGCCGGCTGATGTCCCGGCAGGTGGTGGCCGCGGGCTGTCTGGCCGGAGCGGCCCTGCTCGTGGTGATGGCCGGACCGGTCGCCCGTCCGGTACGGCGGCTCCGCCGGCTCGCGCCGCGGGCGACGGCGCGCCGCCGCCCGCCCTGGTGGCCGGACCGCATCCGGCTCGGCGCGGCGCTGGCCGGGCTGGCCGTGCTGATCGTGCTCGGAGGCTGGGCCGGCCTGTTCGTCGGACCGCTGGCCGGCCTGGCCGCCGATCGGCTGCTGCGCCGGATCGAGCCGCGGGCCGTCCGCGACCGGCGGCTCCGGGAGACCGCCGACCTGCCGCTCGCCGCCGACCTGCTCGCGGCCGCGCTGCGGGCGGGTGCGCCGGTCGACCGGTCGGTGCTGGCGGTCGCCGAGGCGCTGGGCGGGCCCCTCGGCGACCGGCTCGGCCGGGTGGGCCGAACGCTGGAGCTGGGCGGGACGGCAGCGGAGGGCTGGGCGCACCTGCACCCGGTGTCCGGTGCGGAACGCCTGGTGGCCGCAGCGGTCCGCTCGTCCAACAGTGGTGCCGCGCTGGCCGGCGCGCTGACTCGCCTCGCCGACGACCTGCGATCCGATCGCGCCACCGCGGCGGAGGCGGCGGCCCGGCGGGCGGGTGTCCTCATCGTCCTGCCGCTCGGGCTCTGTTTCCTGCCCGCCTTCATTCTCGCCGGTCTGGTGCCGGTGATCGTCGCCGTCCTCGGCGATGTGCTCTGAACCCAGGAGAAAGGGAGAACGAATGCGCAAACTCCTCGCCCGCCTGCGCGGAGACGCCGGGATGAACACGGCCGAGTACGCCGTCGGCACCCTCGCCGCCGTGGCCTTCGCCGGCATCCTGCTGAAGGTGCTCACCTCCGGCAACGTGCAGTCCGCGCTCACCGCCGTCATCGACCGGGCACTGAAGTGACCGGGCGCCGGTGGGCCGGCCGCCGTCGGAGCGGTCCGCGCTCGGGCTTCCCGTGTCGGGCCTCCGCGAAGCCGTGTGCGGCCGGCGCCCGCCTCCGGGCCGGCCGTTCGCGCGACGGAGACTCGACGGCCGCCATCGCCGCCTCCGGGCAGCCGTGGGGCGCCGGGGAGCGTGGCTCGTTCACCGCCGAGCTGGCGGCCGGCCTGCCGGCGCTGGTCCTGCTGCTCTTCGTCGGCCTAACCGCGGTAAACGCGGTGACCACCCGGGCCGGTTGCCTGGACGCGGCCCGGGAGGCGGCACTCGCCGCCTCCCGGGGCGAGCCCGGGTCGGCAGTCGGCACCCGGTACGCCCCCGCTGGCGCCGAGATCTCGGTCACCGCGACCGGCGATCAGGTCACCGCGACGGTCCGGGCACCCGTCCGTACGCTCGGCGGGCTGCTGCCCCGGATAACGGTGTCGGGCAGCGCGGTGGCCGCCGTCGAGCCTGGTACGCCGGGGCCACGGCCGTGAGGAGCCGCCAGCCGTGGCGTCGCCCGGTCCGCGCCGGCGGGCGGCCGGGCGGGCGGGTGACGCGGGTCGGGGCGATCCGCCGGCGGCGGCTACCCGCGACCGGCGGGCCCAACCGGCCGGTTTGCATGCTGGGCCGGGTCGAACCGGGCCGGCTCGACCGGGACGGCATCGCCGCCGGGGGGTCGGTTGACCGGGGCGGAGCGACGATCTGCCTGCTTGCGGTCGGTCTGGTGTTCGTGCTGGTCGGGCTGTTCGGCGCGGCGCTCGGCGCGGCCCGGACGGCGCGTCACCAGGCGCGGAACGCCGCCGACTTCGGGGCCCTGGCGGGTGCCGGGCGGGCGCTCGACGGCGACGGCGTCGCGTGCGCACGGGCCGACGAGTTGGCCCGCGCCAACGGGGGCCGGCTGGTGGCCTGCCGTCTGGACGGCCTCGACGTGATCGTCACGACGGAGGTCGAGGTGGCTCCGGTGCCGTGGCTCACCCGCGTCGCCACCGCGACGTCGCGAGCGGGCCCGGTCCGCGGCTGACCGCATCCGGGGCGAAGAGAAGTGCCATGACCTTCGCCGACCAGGCGATGGCAGAGGCGGAGGAGATGAACCTGCTGGCCGCGCTGATCCCCGAGCCGCGGCGGGGCTGGACGGTACGGGAGCACCCGGGCCGCCCAGCCCGACGTCGCCCGACAGCCGGCGAGGCGGCGTCAGCGGGACTGCAGGGCGTCCAGGCCGACCGCCATGGCGATGACGAGCCGCCGGTCGATCTGCGGGTGCTGGATGTCGACGACGTACCGGTCGCGCAGGCCCCACTTCTTGTCGACCGAGAACACCGGCTGGCCGCCGGCGACGAAGTCGAAGTGGTACGGCAGCCAGGAGAGCGAGTCGACGAACCGGCGCAGCAGCGCCACCGGCATGCTGCGCTCCTGCCCGGTGATCGGCGGCAGGCCGGGCTGCTCGACGTGCCAGGTGGACCGCAGCAGCGACTGGGCGAAGTCCTTGCGGAACAGGCCGATCGGGGTGCCGGCGTGGTCCGTCACGTCGTACGTGGCCCCGAGGTCGAGCCGCTGGCGGGCCTTGAAGCCGAGCAGGGGGTGCTGCTTGGCGTCGTCGGTGTAGATGGTCACCTGCTCCTTGAACGCGAGCCGCTTCTGCTGCGCGAAAGCGAGCAACTCGCCTTCCGAGCCGTCCGGCGCCATGGCGTGGACCTCGTACTGGTTGACCATCATCCGGATCCGCTGCCGGACGATGAACTGGTGCTGGGTCTGCAAGCGGTCGAGCTGCACGTGATCTCCTTCAATAAGCAACGCCGGAGTCTCGCACAGCTCGGCCCTCGGCGTCCGCCCTCGACGTCTCCACCCCTGGCGCCCGACCGGCCGCGGTCGGCCGCCACAGCCAGGGCCGGCGGTTACCGCTGACCAGCCGCCGACCGCTCGTCCTGCCGAGGAACGCCCACCCCGACGCCACCCCGGCTCCCACCGGCCGCCGCCTCCGGCACCGCCTCGGCCGCCGCCTCCGGCACCGCCTCGGCCGCCGCCTCCGGCACCGCCTCGGCACTCGACTCAGCCGCCACGGGAGGTGAGGCACCGGCCGCCGCTGCATCAGAGGATCCAACGGCCGCCGCCAGGTTGGCGAGCACCACGTCGAGGACCTTGACGGCGTCCGGCTTGGAGAGCGGGTTGTTGCCGTTGCCGCACTTCGGGGACTGGACGCAGGACGGGCACCCCGCCTCGCAGCCACACTCGGCGATCGCGTCCCGGGTGGCGCCCAGCCAGGCCGCCGCCGTCCCGTACGCCCGCTCGGCGAAGCCCGCGCCGCCCGGGTGGCCGTCGTAGACGAAGACGGTGGGGGCCTCGGTGTCCGGGTGGACGGCGGTGGACAGGCCGCCGATGTCCCAGCGGTCGCAGGTAGCCATGAGCGGCAGCAGGCCAATCGCGGCGTGCTCGGCGGCGTGCAGCGCGCCCGGAACGTCGGCGGCCTCGATCCCCGCCGCCGCCAGGGACTCGGGGGACAGGGTGAACCAGACGGCGACGGTACGCAGTTCCCGGGCCGGCAGGTCCAGCGGCCGGGTGTCGATCACCTCGCCGGTGGCGATCCGCCGCCGCTGGTACGACACCACCTGGCTGGTCACGTCGACCTCGCCGAGGAAGAGCCCGACCGGCCCGGCGTCCACGTACGACCGGACCGACACCACGGACAGCGAGGTGACGTCCCGGGCGTGGGTGGACCAGTCCGGCTCCTCGGCGTGCACCAGCGCGCACCCGTCCGCCAGGTCGAGCGCGTCGACCACGTACGAGACGCCCTGGTGCAGGTAGACCGCCCCCGAATGGAGGAGGAAGTGTGAGGAGCTGCCGTCGACCGTGCCGAGCAGCCGTCCGGTGGACTCCTCCACCACGCAGACCGGTGCTCCGTTCTCGCCGCGCAGGTCCACCTCGGGCCGCTCCCGGTGCCGCCAGTACCAGCCGGTCGGCCGCTGCCGCAGCGCCCCAGCGGCCACCAGGTCCTCGACCGCCTCCTTCGCGCCCTCCCCGAAGAGTTCCAGGTCGGCCGGGGTGAGTGGGGCCTCGAAGGCGGCGCAGGCGAGCTGCGGGGCGAGCACGTACGGGTTGGCCGGGTCGAGCACGGTCGCCTCGACGGGCCGTCCGAACAGCGCCTCGGGGTGGTGCACCAGGTAGGTGTCGAGCGGGTCGTCCCGGGCCACCAGCACCGCGAGTGCCTCGTCGCCGGAGCGTCCGGCCCGGCCGGCCTGCTGCCAGAGTGACGCCCGGGTGCCCGGCCAGCCGCAGATCAGCACCGCGTCCAGGCCGACCAGGTCGACCCCGAGTTCGAGGGCGTTGGTGGAGGCGAGCCCGAGCAGGTCGCCGTGCAGCAGGGCGCGTTCCAGCTCGCGTCGTTCCTCGCGCAGGTAACCGGCCCGGTAGGCGGCCACCCGGTCGCCGAGCCCGGGCACCGCCTCGTCCAGCGCGCGTCGGGCGTTGGCGGCGACCACCTCGGCACCGCGCCGGGACCGGACGAAGGCGAGGGTGCGGACCCCCTCGACGATGCTGTCGGCGAGCAGGTCGGTGGTCTCCCGCAGCGCGGAGCGGCGGACCGGGGCGAGGTCGGCGACATCGGAGGACGAATCCGAGGGGAGCAGCGGCGGCTCCCACAGCGCGAAGGTCACCCCGCCGCGCGGCGAGGTGTCCTCGGTGACGGCCGCGACCGGCAGCCCGGTGAGCCGCCCGGCCGTCGTCGCCGGGTCGCCCGACGTCGCCGAGGCCAGCACGAACACGGGAGTGTTACCGAAGCGGGCGCACTGCCGGCGCAGTCGGCGCAGCACGTGCGCCACGTGCGAGCCGAACACGCCCCGGTAGGTGTGGCACTCGTCGACCACCACGTACGCGAGCCGGCGCAGGAACCCGGACCAGTTTGCGTGCCCGGGCAGGATGCCGTGGTGCAGCATGTCCGGGTTGGTCAGCACGAACCGGGAGTGCCGCCGGATCCACTCCCGTTCGGCGCGCGGGGTGTCCCCGTCGTAGCAGGCGGGGCGTACCCCCTCCAGCTCGAGGCCGGCGACGGCGCGCAACTGGTCGGCGGCGAGTGCCTTGGTCGGAGCCAGGTAGAGCACGGTGGCACGGGGGTCGGCGAGCAGCGTGCCCAGCGCCGGAAGCTGGTACGCCAGCGACTTGCCGGACGCCGTGCCGGTGGCCACCACCACGTGCGTCCCGGCGTACGCCAGCTCGGCGGCCTCGGCCTGATGCCGCCACGGGGCGGTGACGCCGCGCCGGGCGAACGCCGCCCGCAGCTCCTCGGGGGCCCACGCCGGCCACGGCGCCGGCTCCCCGGCCCGGGCCGGCACCCGCTCGACGTGGGTGACCGGGTCAACAGAGTGCCGGACGCGCAGCCGGTGCAGCAGCTCGGCGGGCGGTCGCCCGGGGCCGTTGCTCGCGGGCACGGTGGCTGCCGACGGCTTCTGATCGTGGCGCGGCGGCACACGCGCCGAGCTGAAGCTGTCGTACGACGGCTTCTGGTCGTGGCGCGGCGGCAGACGCGCCGAGCTGAAGCTGTCGTAGGTCACGGCCTGCACCTTCCGAACACGATCGGGAAATGAAACGCGGGGGGCCTGGGTAAGGGGGTTGAGCCTCGGCCGGTGACCCACCGGGGCGTTCGGGCGGGGATGGTTAGATGCCGTGGAGAGCTTACCGAGGAGGGACCGATGGAGCTGTCGCTGGCGACCCGCGCCGTGGGGGAGCACACGGTGCTCGAGGTCGGCGGTGAGGTGGACGTCTACACGGCGCCTCGCCTGCGGGAACGGCTCCTCGAACTGATCGACGGCGGGGCCCGCCGGGTCGTGGTGGACCTGGGCCGGGTGGACTTCCTCGACTCGACCGGGCTCGGCGTGCTGGTCGGCGCCCTGAAGCGGCTCCGCTCGGCGGGCGGCTCCTTCGCCCTGGTCTGCGACAAGGAGCCGCTGCTCAAGATCTTCCGGATCACCGCGCTGGACCAGGTCTTCCCGCTGCATCCCACGGTCGACGCGGCGATCAGCGCCGATCCGACCGGCGCCGGCGCATGATGGCGACCGTCAAGCTCTCCTTCTCGCCCGCCCCGGTGCACGTGCGCACCGCCCGCCTGGTCGGCGTCGCGGTGGCCCGCCGGGCCGGCGTACGGGAGGACCTGCTCGACGAGGTGCGCCTGGCGATCGGCGAGGCGTGCACCCGGGCGGTGGCCCTGCACCGGCAGTACGGGCTGGCCGATCCGGTTCTGGTGGAGATGTCCGACAACGGGGCGTACTCGGTCCGGGTGGTGGACCGGGCCCCGATCGAGGCGGGCATCGGTCTCGCCGCGCTGCCCCCGGACGAGCTGGCCAAGGAGTCGCTCAGCGAGGACGCGCTGACCACCGGTGTCGGCTTCGCCCTGCTCGCCGGCTTCGTGGAGGACCTGCAGGTACGCCCGGTCGAGGAGGGCGTCGGCACCGAGGTCCGGATGGTCTGGCCGGTCGGCCGCTCCTGACGTTCCCACCCCCGCAGGCCGCGTTCCCGCCCGGGGAACGCGGCCTCGTCGTGCTGGCCGCCCCATATATCAGATTTTTTCGCATAGCACAGCGACGAAGATCATCGCGAAAGGGTGCCCCCTCGGTGTGAGCCGCAACACGTCGGAGGGCTACAGTACCCGGGTTGTCAGCAAGTGATCCGTCCCGCAGCCAGCGGGAATGGGTGTTCATCGCTGGTCCGCCGGGGTGGGTTGGCGCGCGCTTGCGAGTCCGCATCCAGGCGTCGGTCCGTGCGTCTCCACGGGTCGGCGCGAGTTGTTCGGTACAGGAGGACATAGATGTCCGGGACCTTGGCCGCCGACGGCGGCGCACTGTCCCTTACCGGAGCCAACGTGACGTACGTCGTCATCGCCGCGGTCATCGCGCTGGTGGCGCTCGTCTTCGCGGCCGCCCTGACCAGGGCGGTGCTGGCAGCCGGTACGGGAACCACCAACATGCAGGAGATCTCCGGGGCGGTGCAGGAGGGCGCGTCCGCGTACCTGCTGCGGCAGTTCCGCACCCTGGCGATCTTCGTGGTGATCGCCGTCGTGCTGCTGTTCCTGCTGCCGGTGCACGACACCGACGGCAACCAGACCCTGGTGAAGATCGGCCGGTCGGCGTTCTTCGTGGTCGGCGCCCTGTTCAGCGCGTTCATCGGCGGCGCCGGCATGTGGCTGGCCACCCGGGCCAACCTGCGGGTCGCCGCGGCCGCGCGGGAGCGCGAAGGTGGGCGCGAGAGCGCCATGAAGATCGCCTTCCGCACCGGCGGCGTGGTCGGCTTCCTCACCGTGGGCCTCGGCCTGTTCGGTGCGGCGCTGGTCGTCCTGCTCTACAAGGGCGACGCCCCGACCGTGCTGGAGGGCTTCGGCTTCGGTGCCGCGCTGCTCGCCATGTTCATGCGGGTCGGCGGCGGCATCTTCACCAAGGCCGCCGACGTCGGCGCCGACCTGGTCGGCAAGGTCGAGCAGGGCATCCCCGAGGACGACCCGCGCAACGCCGCGACCATCGCCGACAACGTGGGCGACAACGTGGGCGACTGCGCCGGGATGGCCGCCGACCTGTTCGAGTCGTACGCGGTCACCCTGGTCGCCGCGCTGATCCTGGGCCGGGCCGCGTTCGGCAACGAGGGCCTGGTCCTGCCGCTGATCATCTCGACCATCGGCGTGCTGGTGGCGATCGTCGGCGTCTTCATCACCCGGCTGCGCGCCTCCGACCGCAACGGGCTGACCGCGATCAACCGGGCCTTCTACCTGTCCGCCCTGGTCTCCGCGGTGCTGGTGGCGATCGCCGTGTTCGGCTACCTGAAGCCGACCTGGGCGGACCTGCTCGGCGACAACTGGCGGGCGGCGCTCAACGTCACCGACGGCGAGCCGCCGTTCGGTCCCCGCGGGCTGGCCATCGGCGCGGTGGTGATCGGCATCGTGCTGGCCGCCGCGATCCAGGCGCTCACCGGCTACTTCACCGAGACCAACCGGCGCCCGGTGCAGGACATCGGCAAGAGCTCGCAGACCGGCGCGGCCACCGTCATCCTCGCCGGCATCAGCGTCGGCCTGGAGTCGGCGGTCTACTCGGCGCTGCTGATCGGCGCCGGCGTGTTCGGCGCGTTCCTGCTCGGCGGCAGCTCCATCACGCTGTCGCTGTTCGCCGTCGCGCTGGCCGGCACCGGCCTGCTCACCACCGTCGGCGTGATCGTCGCCATGGACACCTTCGGCCCGATCTCCGACAACGCCCAGGGCGTGGCCGAGATGTCCGGCGACATCGACGAGCACGGCGCGCGGACGCTGACCGAGCTGGACGCGGTCGGCAACACCACCAAGGCGATCACCAAGGGCATCGCCATCGCCACCGCGGTCCTCGCCGCGACCGCGCTGTTCGGCTCGTACACCGACACGCTGAAGACCGCGTTCGGCGACGCGAAGGTGGAGAACGTCGAGGCCGCCATCACCAACCTGCTGAACGTGGCCAACCCGCGCAACCTGGTCGGCCTGATCGTCGGCGCGGCGGTGGTCTTCCTCTTCTCCGGCCTGGCCATCAACGCGGTCTCCCGCTCGGCCGGCGCCGTGGTGATGGAGGTACGCCGGCAGTTCCGCGAGCTGCCCGGGATCATGGACCGCACCCAGCGCCCCGAGTACGGCAAGGTGGTCGACATCTGCACCCGGGACGCGCAGCGCGAGCTGATGACCCCCGGCCTGCTGGCGATCATGGCGCCGATCGCGGTCGGCTTCGGCCTCGGTCCCGGCGCGCTGGCGTCGTATCTGGCCGGTGCCATCGGGGCGGGCACCCTGATGGCGGTGTTCCTGGCCAACTCCGGCGGCGCCTGGGACAACGGCAAGAAGCTGGTGGAGGACGGCGCCTACGGCGGCAAGGGCTCCGAGTCGCACGCCGCCACCGTCATCGGCGACACCGTCGGCGACCCGTTCAAGGACACCGCCGGCCCGGCGATCAACCCGCTGATCAAGGTGATGAACCTGGTATCGCTGCTGATCGCGCCGGCCGTGGTGGCCTGGAGCGTGGGCGAGGACAAGAACACCGGCCTGCGGATCACGATCGCCGTGGTGGCCGCGCTGGTCATCGTGGCGGCCGTGGTGTTCAGCAAGCGCAAGGGCGTCGCCATGGGCGACTCCGACCGCGACGGCGACGCCGCGGGCACCCCGGAGGAGCGGGCGGAGCCGGTCCGCGCCTGAGCGGGTACGAACTGATGCCGGTTCCCGGTCGGCCTCGCGCCGGCCGGGAACCGGTCCGTTCGGAGGTCCCGGGCCGGAAACCTGACCGGTGGCACTTCCACCGGGAGGCCGTACGCTGCTTCGCATGCGTACCCGCGGGGCGGCAACCGCCGGAAAGCTCACGGTGGTCCTGGCCACGCTCAGCCTCGTCGTCGCCGGGTGCGGCGGTCCCAGCCCCCGGGCCTGGGCCGCGTCGGTCTGCCAGGCGCTCACCCCGTGGCGCGCGGAGATCAACAAGCTGACCAGCAGCACCCAGCAGCAGATGACCGCGCAGACCACCCCGGCGCAGGCCAAGGAGAACCTGGTCCGCCTCTTCGCCGGGGCCGAGCAGGCCAGCGAGACCGCCCGACGCAAGGTCGAGCAGGCCGGCGTGCCGGAGACCGACCACGGCGAGGAGATCTCCGCCGGATTCCGCGCCTCGCTGAGCAAGATGCGGGACGCGTACGGCCGGGCCCGGGGCACCATCGACGGGCTGGACACCGCGCAGGCCGGGCCCTTCTACGACGGGGTGCGGGCCGCGGTGGACACGCTCAACAAGGAGTACGACGCGAGCGCGCTGGACACCAGCAAGCTCAACTCGTCCGAGCTCAAAGAGGCCTTCGACGAGGTCCCGGAGTGTCGCTGACGCACCCTTCCCCCGACCCGGTCCGCCAGCCCTCGTTGTTCTCCACCGAGGCGGCGGACCCGGCCCTGGCGGACCTGGCCGGTCTGCTCGCCGGACCGGGAGAGGTGGTGCGGATGGGCGGTACCGCCCGGATCTCGGTGGTGGTGGACGCCGCCTGGCGGGTGCACGCGCTGGTGGCCGAGTTGGCGGCGCGGGGCGTGCCGGCGAGCTGGGAGCCGACCGAGGACGGGCGGCACCTGGTGCGCACCGCGTACGCGACCACGCTGGCCCCGCTCGCGACGGCCTGGCTGCGGGGCACGACGAAGCAGGTCCCGGCCGGCTTCCACCTCAACGGGCGCCGGCTGCGGCTCTGGCTCGCCGCCGCCGGGGCGGTCGACCCGGCCGGCTGCCAGCTCGGCCTGGGCCCGGCCGACGAGGAGTGCTGGCCCCGGGTACGCGCCGCGCTGGCCGCGGTGGGGCTGCCGGCGGCGTTCGTGGAGCCGGCCGACGGCGGACCCGCGTACCGGATCGCCGGCCGGCGGCGGATGGCCCGGCTGGCCGAGCTGGTGGGTGACCGCCCACCGGCGGCGCCGGCGGCCGGATGGCCGGGTGCCGGCGGCTGACCGGTGGCGCGCAACCCCGCCGGCTGTCCGATCCCGGACACCTCCGCGCGGTCGTTCGCACAGGAAAACGGAGGGTGCCTCCTCCGCCGTGGGTGCGTGATCGTCACAGTGACCCACTCGACGCCCTACCCACGGTGTACGGTGGCGCCGTTCGGCGGGTGCCGCCGCGCGAACCGGCCGGTGGGTCGCCCGAACTGAGTGTTTGCGGCCCACGAAACCCGGACCGCGGACGGCGCGTTACGTTGGACATCCGGACCACCGGTCGTCCGGGCGTGCAATGCGGCCCGAAACGGGCATAGAGCAGGAGTGAGGTCGGAGAGAGACGTGCCGAGCAACGCTGGAACCACCCGTCTGGTCATCGTCGAGTCACCGGCGAAGGCCAAGACGATCTCGGGCTACCTCGGCCCGGGGTACGTCGTGGAGGCCAGCTTCGGCCACGTCCGGGACCTGCCCCGCAACGCCGCCGACGTGCCGGCCAAGTACAAGGGCGAGCCGTGGGCGCGGCTCGGCGTGGACGTCGACAACGGCTTCCACGCGCTCTACGTGGTCTCGCCGGACCGCAAGCAGCAGATCAGCAAGCTGACCAAGCTGGCCAAGGAGGTCGACGAGATCTTCCTGGCGACGGACGAGGACCGCGAGGGCGAGGCGATCGCCTGGCACCTGGTGGAGACGCTCAAGCCCAAGGTGCCGGTCAAGCGGATGGTCTTCCACGAGATCACCAAGCCGGCCATCCAGGCCGCGGTGGCCAACCCGCGGGAGATCGACCGCGACCTGGTCGACGCGCAGGAGGCCCGGCGCATCCTGGACCGGCTCTACGGCTACGAGGTCTCCCCGGTGCTGTGGAAGAAGGTCATGCCGAAGCTCTCGGCGGGCCGGGTGCAGTCCGTGGCGACCCGGATCGTGGTCGAGCGGGAACGGCAGCGGATGGCCTTCCGCACCGCGGAATACTGGGACATCCTGGCCACCCTCGCGGTGGCGAACCACGGCGAGGGGCCGCGCGCGTTCAACGCCACCCTGATCGCGCTGAACGGCGACCGGATCGCCACCGGCAAGGACTTCGAGCCGACCACCGGCCGGGTCCGGGCCGGCGCGGGCGTGGTGCACCTCGACGAGGGCGGTGCCCGGGGCCTGGCGGCCCGGCTGGAAGGGCGGCCGTTCACCGTCACCCGGGTCGAGGAGAAGCCCTACCGGCGCCGTCCGTACGCGCCGTTCATCACCTCCACGCTGCAGCAGGAGGCGGCCCGCAAGCTGCGGTTCTCGTCCCAGCAGACGATGCGCACCGCGCAGCGGCTGTACGAGAACGGCTACATCACCTATATGCGTACCGACTCGGTGAACCTGTCGGAGACCGCCGTCGCGGCGGCCCGCCGGCAGATCGTCGAGCTGTACGGCGAGCGCAGCGTGCCGCCGGAGCCGCGCCGCTACACCGGCAAGGTGAAGAACGCGCAGGAGGCGCACGAGGCGATCCGCCCGGCGGGGGACAACTTCCGCACCCCGGGCGAGGTGGCCAAGGAGCTGTCCGCCGAGGAGTTCAAGCTCTACGAGCTGATCTGGCGGCGCACCATCGCCTCGCAGATGACCGACGCGGTCGGCTCCAGCGTCTCGGTGCGGATCCGCGCGGTCTCCTCCGCGCAGGAGGAGGCCGACTTCGGGGCGACCGGCAAGACCATCACCGACCCCGGTTTCCTGCGCGCCTACGTGGAGTCGAGCGACGACGAGAACGCCGAGGCCGAGGACGCCGAGCGGCGGCTGCCCACCCTGGTCAAGGACCAGCCGCTGACCGCCGAGGAACTGGCCGCGCAGGGCCACCACACCCAGCCGCCCGCCCGCTACACCGAGGCATCGCTGGTCAAGGCGCTGGAGGAGCTGGGCATCGGCCGCCCGTCGACGTACGCGTCGATCATGCAGACCATCCAGGACCGCGGGTACGTCGTCAAGCGCGGCCAGGCGATGATCCCGTCGTTCCTGGCGTTCGCGGTGATCGGGCTGATGGAGCGGCACTACCCGCGCCTGATCGACTACGACTTCACCGCCAGCATGGAGAACGAGCTGGACGAGATCGCCGGCGGCGACCACGCCGCGGTCGACTTTCTCACCGCGTTCTACTTCGGCAGCGCCAACGGCGCCGGCGACCGGGACATCGCCCACGCCGGTGGCCTCAAGAAGCTGGTGACGGAGAACCTCAGCGAGATCGACGCGCGTAGCGTCAACTCGATCCCGCTCTTCACCGACGAGGAGGGGCGCGAGGTCGTCGTCCGGGTCGGCCGGTACGGGCCGTACCTCCAGCGGGCCCTACCGGGCGAGCAGCCCGCACCCACCGGTGAGGGCGAGGAGGGCGGCGCCCAGGGCGACCGGGCGCCGATCCCCGAGGGGCTGGCGCCGGACGAACTGACCCCGGAGAAGGTGCACGAGCTGTTCCTCGGCGGCGCGGGCGAGCGAAAGCTCGGCGACGACCCGGCTACCGGCGAGCCGATCGTGCTGAAGTCCGGCCGGTTCGGCCCGTACGTGGCCAGCGGCGAGCGGAAGTCCTCGCTGCTGCGGTCGCAGTCGCCCGAGACACTCACCTTCGACGAGGCGCTGAAGCTGCTCAGCCTGCCCCGGCTCGTGGGGGTGGCCCCGGACGGGGTCGAGGTGTTCGCCAACAACGGCCGCTACGGCCCGTACGTCAAGCGTGGTGACGAGTTCCGCTCGCTGGACTCGGAAGAGAAGATGTTCACCGTCACGCTGGACGAGGCGCTCGCGCTGCTGGCCGCCCCGAAGACCCGCCAGCGCCGAGCCGCCGCGCCGCCGCTGCGGGAGATGGGCGCCGACCCGCTCACCGAGAAGCCGCTGGTGATCAAGGATGGGCGGTTCGGACCGTACGTCACCGACGGGGAGACCAACGCCTCGCTGCGGCGCGGGCAGACCCCGGAGGCGCTGACCCTGGAGGAAGCCTCCGAGATGCTCGCCGAGAAGCGGGCGAAGGGTCCGGCGCCGAAGAAGGCGGCGGCGAAGAAGGCGGCCCCGGCCAAGAAGGCGGCGGCGAAGAAGACCGCCGCCGCCAAGTCCACCGCCGCGAAGAAGACGACGACCGCCAAGGCCACCACGGCCAAGAAGGCCCCGGCGAAGAAGGCCGCCCCCCGCAAGGCGTCCACCTCCACGGAGTGACCTGTCGCCGCCCGCTACGGACCTGATGTCGGGAACGATTCACCCGGCCGGTGATCCGCCGATGTCGTCAGGTCCGTAGCGGATTCAGTCGCCGAGGACCTGGTTCAGGTAGGGGTTGGCGAAGCGGCGGTCGGGGTCGAGGCGGTCGCGGACGGCCAGGAAGTCGGCGAACCTCGGGTACGCGGGCGCGAGCGACGCCCCGTCCCGGTAGTGCAGCTTGCCCCAGTGCGGCCGTCCGCCCAGTTCCGTGGCCACCTCCTCGAACGCCCGGAAGTAGGGCTCGAAGGGCATGCCCACGTACTGGTGGATGGCGAGGTACGCCGAGTCCCGTCCGTATCCGTGGGAGAGCCAGATGTCGTCGGCGGCGGTGAACCGCACCTCGACCGGGAAGAGCACCTTGAACGGCAGGTTGTCCACGATGCGCCGCAGCGCGTCCAGCGCGGCCGGCAGGACGGCGCGGGGCAGGGCGTACTCCATCTCCACGAAGCGGACCCGGCGTGGCGTGCAGAAGACCCGGTCGGAGCGACCGGTGTAGGTGCGTTCGGTGAGCGCTCGGGCGGAGACGGCGCTGATCCCGGGGGCCAGTCCCGGCACGGCGCGGCCCAGCCGGCAGGCCCCGGCGAAGACGGTGTTGGCCAGGAACTCGTCGTCCAGCCAGCCCCGCCAGCGGGGCAGCGGCCGGTCGTCGGCGGGTACCCGGTCGTTGGTCTTGACCTGCACCCGGGCGGTGTACGGGAACCAGTAGAACTCGACGTGGTCGTGCTGTTCGACGAGCCCGGGCAGGTCGGCCAGCACTGCGGAGAGCGCCGCCGGCCGCTCGTGCGCGCGGAGCACGAAAGCGTCCACGCAGCGCAGGGTGACCTCGACCAGCACGCCGACCGCGCCGAGCCCGACCCGGGCGGCGGCGAAGACGTCGCGGTGCTCGTCGGCGGAGCAGCGCAGCACCTTTCCGGTGCCGGTGACCAGGGTCAGCCCGGTGACGAAGGTGGACAGGCAGCCGAGTTTCGCGCCGGTGCCGTGGGTGCCGGTGGCGAGCGCCCCGGCCACGGTCTGCGCGTCGATGTCGCCGAGATTGGGCAGCGCCAGTCCGTGGGCGGCCAGTAGGTCGTTGAGCGTGTGCAGAGTCATCCCGGCCGGTACGGTGACCAGTCGGCGGGTGGTGTCGACGGTGACGCCGGTGTCCAGTTCGGTCAGTTCGAGCCGGTGCCCGTCGGTGAGGGCCGTCCCGGTGAACGAGTGCCCGCTGCCCACCGTCCGGATCGTCCGGCCGGCGTCGGCGGCGGCGCGGATCGCCGCGGCGACCTCGTCGACGGTCCGGGGACGCGCCACCAGGGTGGCGGTGCTGCGCTGGTTGCCGGCCCAGTTGGACCAGGCGGCTGGTGGCGTGCCGGCCATGGACGCTCCTCGACATGAATATGAACTGACTTCATATCAGGAACGTTGTGCCTGGTAAATACCGCAAACGCGACACGCTCGTTGTACCGGTAGTCACGGTCTCGTGACTTGTAGATATGTTCTTCCGTCGAAGGGGGGTGGCGCCGAGTGTCCACACCAGCCGCCACGACCGGGCCGCTGCGCCGGGTGCCGGTGCAGGGACGAAGTGTCGCGCGGGTCCAGCGGATGTTGGACGCCTGTGCCGAGCTCGTCGACGAGGTGGGGTACGAGGGGTTGACCACGACTCTCCTCGCCGAGCGCGCCGAGGTGGCGATCGGGTCGGTCTACCAGTTCTTTCCGGACAAGCGGGCGATCGTGCAGGCGTTGACCCTGCGCACGATGGAGTCCTATCTCCAGCGGCTCGACGAGCGGTTCGCCTCCGACGACCTGACCCACTGGTGGGACGGCGTCGACGCGGCGATCGACGAGTACATCACGATGCACCGCACCATCCCGGGGTTCCGTACCCTGCACTTCGGCGACGTGGTCGACCTGCACCTGCTGGATGAGCAGCGGGACAACAACGGGGTGATCGCCGATCAGCTCGCCCGCGTGCTCGCCGAGCGTTTCGGTCTGGCCGATGTGCCCGACCTCCGGTTCCATCTGGAGATCGCGGTCGAGGCCGCGGACGCTCTGATCAAGCTGGCGTTCCGGCGCAAGCCCGAGGGCGACGAGCGGGTGCTTTCCCAGGCGAAGGCGCTGATCCGGGAGTACCTGCACCGGCAGGTCGACGCCCGGACCGAGGTCGCTCAGCAGAGCTGAGCGGGCGCCGCCGGCCCGGCCGGTGGCAGGACGGGAAAGACGCCCGGGTGCGACCGGGTGGCACGACGAGAAAGACGCCCGGGGTGCGACCGGGTGGCACGACGGGAAAGACGCCCGGGGTGCGACCGGGTGGCACGACGGGAAAGACGCCCGGGTGCGACCGGGCGGCAGGACGCGAAAGACGCCTGGGTGCGACCGGGCGGCACGAGGTACGGCGGGCGCCCGAGGTGCGCCGGGGCCCGCCGTCACCGACCGGCGGCCCAGGTCCTGCTTCACGAGGCCACGTCCCGTGACTAGAGGAACGCCCGGCCTTCGCCCCGGTAGGTGGGCACGATGGCGACCACGCTGTCGCCGTCCACGAGATGCAGTTCGTTGACGTGCTCGCACAGCTCGCCGGCCTTGGCATGGCGGAACCAGACCCGGTCACCGACCCGCAGGGCCGTCGCGGCCGTGCCCGCCACCGGAGTCTGCACCTCACCCGCGCCTTCGGCGCCGAGCAGCCGCAGCCCGGCCGGCAACCACGGCCGGGGGAGCCGGCTGTCGGCGGCCGGGCCCGAGGCGATCCAGCCGCCACCGAGCACGGTGGCCACCCCGGGCGCCGGCCGGCGGACCACCGCGCAGGCGAAGAATGCCGCCGGAGTGGGGCGCCAGGCCCGGTACGCGTCGAAGAGCGTCGGCCCGTACAGGCCGGATCCCGCGGTGACCTCGGTGACCGCGGGGTCGGCGCTGGTGGCGGCCACGCTGCCGGTGCCGCCGCCGTTGACGAACTCGAGGTCGGCGTGCTCGCGTACCGCGGCGACCGCCGCCGCCCGGCGGGCCAGCAGTTCCCGGTACGACCCGCGCTGGGCGACCCGGATCGCGGTACCCAGCACCGCCTGCCCGGGCGGGGCGTCGCCGAGGCCGGCGATCTGCGCCTCGTACGACATCAGGCCGACCAGCCGGAAGCCGGGCCGGCCGGCGACGGCGCGGGCGAGCGCGCCGGCTGCCCGGGCGCTGTGCACCGGGGACCGCCGGACGCCGACGTGCACCCGCCCGCCGAGCGGTCGCCAGGAGGCGTCCAGGTCGAGGCAGACCCGCACCGGTGGCCGGCGGCCGGGCGGGCACACCTCGTCGACCAGGTCGAGCTGACCGGCGTCGTCGACCATCAGCGTCACCGCGTCGGCGAGCGCCGGGTCGGCGGCCAACTCGGCGAGCGCGCCCCGGTCGGCGGTCGGGTACGCCACCAGCACGTCGTCGCTGACCCCGGCGCGGGCCAGCCAGAGCGCCTCGGGCAGGGTGAACGCCATCACGCCGCGCCAGCCGGGGCGCCCCAGCACCCGGCTGAGCAGTTCGCGGGCGCGGACCGACTTGCTGGCCACCCGGACCGGCTTGCCGGCGGCCCGGCGGGCGAGCGCGTCCCCGTTCGCGTCGAAGGCGGCGAGGTCGACGACCGCGTACGGCGGGTCGAGGTGGGCGGTCGCCCGGTCGAGGCGATCGCGAAGTCTGTCACTGTCGGTGGCCACGGCTGCACGCTAACTGTCTGGGAGTCAATGCGAAATACCCTCGCGTATGTCCGGGCTGCGGGCGGTGGCCCCGGCGGCCTAGGCTCGGCGAGCAGGCGAATGTCGCAGAGGGGGGCGCTTCTCGCCGCGACTAGAGTGTTGCACCGGGGATGCCCAACTCTGGGCCGGCACGTGGAGGTACGGCCATCAAAAGCCAGAAGAACGGCGAGTCGCCCGGCGTGTCGTCGCCCGCGCAGGCTGACCTGTCCGCAGCGGCCGCCATCCGCTCGGTGCTGCGCATCCGGCCGTTCCGCCGGCTCTGGATCGTGCTGGGCGTCGCCTCCTTCGGCGACTGGCTCGGCCTGCTCGCCACCTCGGTCTTCGCCGCCGCTCAGGTCTCCGGCGACACCGCCAAGGGCGCGGCGTTCGGCACGCTGATCGCGATCCGGCTGTTGCCCGCCCTGCTGCTCGGCCCGGTGGCCGGCGTCTTCGCCGACCGGTTCGACCGGCGCTGGACCATGGTCATCTGCGACGTCCTGCGTTTCGTGCTCTTCGCCTCGATCCCGCTCTACGCGCTGACCGGCGCCAGCGGTGCCCTGGTGGTCACCTGGGCCGCGATCGCCACCTTCCTGATCGAGACGATCACCCTGATGTGGATCCCGGCCAAGGAGGCCGCGGTCCCCAACCTGATCCCGCGCGCCCGGCTGGAGACCGCCAACCAGCTCACCCTGATCACCACGTACGGCATCACCCCGATCGGCGCCGCCATCGTCGCCGCGGTGCTCGACCGCAGCGTGCGCGGGCTGGTCGGGGGCGGGCTGCCGAACTGGGCCGAGCCGGCGCAGCTTGCGCTCTGGGTCAACTCGTTCTCCCGGCTCGCCACCGCGCTGGTCGTCGCCTTCGGGATCAGAGAGATCAGCCGGACCCGCACCGGCGAGCGCGAGCCCACCGAGCAGAGCATGGCGCGGCAGTTCGCCGAGGGCTGGACGTTCATCCGGCAGACCCCGTTGGTCCGGGGCCTGGTGCTCGGCATCTTCGGCGCGTTCGCCGGCGGCGGCATCGTGGTCGGCACGGCCAAGTTCTTCGCCGCCTCGCTGGGCGCCGGTGACGCCGCGTTCTACCTGCTCTTCGGCGCGATCTTCATCGGTCTGGCGATCGGCATCGGGGCCGGCCCGATGATCGTCCGGGACATGTCCCGGCGCCGCTGGTTCGGCATGAGCATCGTGCTGGCCAGCGCGTCCGTGCTGGTGCTCGCCTTCGCCATTCACCTGTCCATGGCGATCCTCGGCGCGATCCTGGTCGGTGCGGGCGCCGGCATGGCCTTCCTGGCCGGCACCACCCTGCTCGGCGGCGAGGTCGCCGACGAGCTGCGCGGCCGGGTCTTCGCGGTGGTGCAGATCGGCACCCGGCTGGTGCTGATCCTGGCCATCGCGCTGAGCAGCCTCCTGGTCGGCGTCGGCGGCTCGCGCCAGCTGGCCATCGCCGACCTGGGCATCTCGGTCTCCTCGACCCGCCTGCTGCTGCTCGTCGCGGGTGCCGCCGGCATCTTCGCCGGGATCAGCGCGTTCGGCCAGATGGACGACAAGAAGGGCGTACCGGTCCTGGCCGACCTGTGGGGCTCGATCCGGGGCCGCCCGCTGATGCCCGCCGAGCCCTTCGTCTCCAGCGGTCTCTTCGTGGTCTTCGAGGGTGGCGAGGGCGCCGGCAAGTCCACCCAGCTCGCCGCGCTCGCCGAACGGCTGCGCGGCCAGGGGCGGGACGTCGTGGTCACCCGGGAGCCGGGGGCGACCGCCGTCGGCGAGCGGATCCGCTCGCTGGTGCTGGAGACCGCCGGCGCCGACGCCCCGTCGCCGCGCGCCGAGGCGCTGCTCTACGCCGCCGACCGCGCGCACCACGTCGCCACCGTGGTCCGGCCGGCGCTGGCCAGAGGCGCCGTAGTGATCAGCGACCGGTACGTCGACTCGTCCCTCGCCTACCAGGGCGCCGGTCGTACGCTGCCGGCGCAGGAGGTCTCCTGGCTCTCCTCGTGGGCCACCGGCGGGCTCAAGCCCGACCTGGTGGTGCTGCTCGACGTCGAACCGCACACCGGCCTGTCCCGGGTCGGTTCCCGTAACCAGGGCGCCGACCGGCTGGAGGCCGAGTCGATCGCGTTCCACGAGCGGGTCCGGTACGCGTTCCTCGACCTGGCCGCCGCCGACCCCAAGCGTTACCTGGTGCTTGACGCCGCCCGGCCGGTCGAGGAGATCGCCGAGGCGGTCGCCCGGCGGGTGGAGGAGATCCTGGGCGATCCGGCCCGCATTGTGCACCCCCGCCCGGCACAGGGCCCGGACACCACGGTCCAGCCCGAGTTATCCGACGCGGAGCTGGTGACCATGAAGCGCCCCACCTGATGGCGGACGTCTTCGCCGACCTGGTCGGGCAGGACGAGGCCGTGGCGACGCTGCGCCACGCCGCCGCCTCGGCCGCCGCCCTGCTGCGGGCCGCCGCCGTCCCGGCGGCCCGCCCGGCCGGGCCGACGATCGGCGCCGGGTCGGGCGACTCCTACGACGAACTCGACGCGCTCGCCGAGGAGTTCGACGCCGAACCGATCCCCGGCGCCGGTCCGCCGGGCGGACCGGGTGCGGCGGCCGGCGGCGACCCCGGCGCGGGGATGACCCACGCCTGGATCTTCACCGGCCCGCCCGGCTCGGGCCGGTCGGTGGCCGCGCGCGCCTTCGCGGCCGCGTTGCAGTGCGTGCACGGCACCGGCTGCGGCGAGTGTCCCGGCTGCCACACCACGCTGGCCGGCACCCATGCCGACGTCCGGCTGGTGGTGCCCGAGGGGCTGTCCATCGGCGTCGGCGAGATGCGCGCCCTGGTGCTCCGGGCGGCCAGCACACCGTCCGGCGGGCGGTGGCAGATCGTCATCATCGAGGATGCCGACCGGCTCACCGAGGCGGCCGGCAACGCGCTGCTCAAGGCAGTCGAGGAGCCGCCGCCACGGACGGTGTTCCTGCTCTGCGCCCCGTCCACCCACCCGGACGACATCTCCGTGACCATCCGGTCCCGGTGCCGGGTCGTACCGCTGCGCCAGCCGCCGGCCGGCGCGGTGGCCGAGGTCCTCGTACGCCGGGACGGCATCGCGCCCGACGTGGCCGAATGGGCGGCGGCGGCCGCGCAGGGGCACGTGGGCCGGGCCCGGCGGCTGGCCCGCGACCCGGAGGCCCGACAGCGCCGCGACGCGGTGCTCGCCGTGCCGCGCCGGCTGACCGGGGTGGGTGCGGCGTTCGACGCCGCGTCCGCGCTGATCGAGGCGGCCGAGGCGGAGGCCGCGGCGGCGGTCGCCGAGATCGACGAGGCGGAACGGGCCGCGCTGCAGACCGCGCTCGGCGCGGGCGGCACCGGCCGGGGCGCGGCGGGGGCCATGCGGGGTGCCGCCGGCCAGCTCAAGGACCTGGAGAAGCGGCAGAAGTCGCGGGCCACCCGGGCCCAGCGCGACGCGCTCGACCGGGCTCTGGTGGACCTGGCCGGCTTCTATCGCGACGCGCTCGCCGTGGCGCTGCGGGCACCGGTCGCCCCGGTGCACACCGACACCGCCGCGCTGGCCGAGGCCGGCGCCCAGAAGTGGGACGCCGAGGGGGCGCTGCGCCGGCTGGAGGCCGTGCTGGAGTGCCGGGCGGCGATCGAGGCGAACGTCAAGCCGCGGATCGCGGTGGAGGCGATGATGCTCGCCCTCTGGAAGGGCTAGGCGAGCTTTCCGGCGCTGTCCACAGGGCATCGACAGGCGCGATTGACGTGCGGTACGGTCCGGTGTGCCGTGGTGACGGTGGCGGCACGCTCAGTGAGGGCCAGCCGGGAGGAGTCCACCGATGCCACGGGGCGAGATCGACGAGGCCTGGATCGAGGAAGCGGTCCGGCGCTACCGGCGCATCGAGACCCTCCAGGCCGAGTTCGACCAGGCGGTGTCGACGGTCGAGGTCACCGTCCGCTCGCCCGACGGGCTGGTCGAGGTGGTGGTGACCGCCGGTGGGCGGATCACCGGCGTGCGCTTCCTCGGCCCGCTGCACCAGCGCAACCCCCGGGACGTCGCCGGTTCGGTGCAGGCCGCGGTGACCGCCGCAGCCGACGCCGCGCAGTGGGCCCGGGAGAAGCTGCACAACGAGACCTTCGCGGCGTACCGGCCGCTGGCGGGAGCCTGACATGGACACCCTGCACGCCCTGGCCGCCCGCCTGGAGGAGGCCAGCGCCACCCTCGCCACCCTGGCCCGCACCGTGACCGCGACCGACCCGCCGCACCCCGCCTTCGGCGCGCACGCCGAGGGCCGGCCCGGCGAGATCGGCCGGGCCCTGCACCGGCAGTGGACCGGCGCCACCGGCGACCGGGCCCGCGAGGCGGGCGCCGCCGCGACCCGGCTGTCCGCCGCTGCGGCCGCGCTCCGCAGCGCCGCGGACCGGTACGCGGCCACCGACGAGTCCGCCGGGCGCCGGCTCCGCCGGGAGGCGTGATGGACGCCCTGGACCGTCTCGCCGAGCCGGGCCTCGATCTGCTGGCCCGGGTCGACACGCTGCTCGCCGGCGGCGCACCGGAGGGGCACCGGCTCTGGCCGCTGCTGCGCCGCATGCAGGTGCTCCCCGGCGCGGCCGTCCGCGAGTTCCTTGAGCTGCATCCGGCGCCGTTGGCCGACGCCGGTCACGCCGTGCGCCGGCTCGTCCGGGGATACGACGACGCCTCCGCCCTGCTCGCCGACCCGGTCGCCTGGTCCGGGCCGGCCGCCGCGGCGTACGACGAGGCCCGCGGCGCCCTGCTCCGCCACCTCGACGAAGGGCCGGAGAGCCTGGTCGGGCGGCTGGAGTCGACCGCCGGATACGCCGACGCGCTGGCCGACTGGGTGGAGGGGAGCCGGCTCGCCCTGGCCCGGGCCCTGGCCGACGTGCTGCGCTCCGCCGAGGCGGTCACCGTGCACGCCGCTGGGCGGCCGGGTGCGGACGGCGGGCCGACCGGGGCACTGGCGGCGGCGGAGATCGCGGTCCGGGTGCTGGGTGTGCTCGGGGTGGCGTACGACGGCGCGGAGACGCTGCTGCGCCAGTGGGCGCCGAGCCTGGCCGAGACGACCTGGCGGGAGCGGGTGTCCGGGGGGCCCCGCTACGGCGGCACCACCCGGATCGGCCACTGAGCGAGCGGATCAGCAGGCTCAGTGCGATGGTGCCTCATGACGGCACGCAGCGAAGCGGAGTGCCGGCATGAGCGAACGAAGCGAGCGGATCAGCAGGCTCAGTGCGATGTTGCCTCGTGACGGCACTGCTCACAATTCGATCCCCGGCCGAGGCTGCGGCGATGGTGCGCACTGATCGACGCGGCCGGGGCTCGGACCGTTCTGCGGAGCGGAGTGCCGAAATGAGCCCCCGGCGCAAGCCCACGGCGCCGCGCGCCGTACCGGCCGTGGCCGGGCTCCGGCGGCGACGCCGTGGCTTCCCCTGCACCCCCCGCAGGTCTGTCTTCACTCAACGCGGTCGGTCGCCGTTTGTCCTCCGGTGGCCTCATCTTTCAGCCGTCCGGGCGAGGATCAACCACACGGCGGGTTGGCACCGGCTCGGTCGAGCCGACAATGGATCGCTGCGCCGGGTGACCGGACGGCGACGGCTGGGCGGCCGGCAAACCGCACGGCGTCGTAGGGTGGTGGCCATGGGCATGCTCTGCGCGGTCAGTTTCAACCGGTACGGGCGCCTCTATTACCTTGACCCGGGCGAGCTGCGCCCGCAGGTGGGCGACAAGGTGCTGGTGCCCACCGACGAGGGGCCCGAGGTGGCCGAGTGCGTCTGGGCCGCGCAGTGGGTCGACGAGGACACCGCCGGTGCGCCCAAGCTGGCCGGGCTGGCCCAGGACGAGGACCTGCGCCGCGACGAGCTGCTGCGCCGGCGAAAGGCGGACGCCAAGGTGGCCGCCAAGCGGCTCATCCGGGAGCACGGGCTGCCGATGAAGGTGGTGGCCGTCGACCACGTGCCCGGTACGCCGGACACCGGCAGCGACCGGACGACCGTCTACTTCACCGCGCCGCACCGGGTCGACTTCCGTTCGCTGGTGCGCGACCTGGGGGCGACGCTGCACTGCCGGGTCGAGCTGCGGCAGCTCTCCGCCCGCGACTCGGCGCGCGTCCAGGGCGGGATCGGCTCCTGCGGCCGGGATCTGTGCTGCGCCACCTTCCTCACCGACTTCGAGCCGGTGACCATCCGGATGGCGAAGGACCAGGATCTCCCGCTCAACCCGCTGCGGATCTCCGGCGCGTGCGGCCGGCTGATGTGCTGCCTCAAGTACGAGCATCCGCTCTACCAGCGGTTCCAGGAGTCCGCCCCGGCGATCGGCAGCCGGGTCTCCACGCCGGAGGGGGACGGCAAGGTGGTCGGCCACAGCGTCCCGCGGGACTCGGTCACCGTCCGCCTGGACGCCGACGGCTCCCGCTGCTCGTGCAGCCGCGCCTCTGTCTGCGCCCCCCGCCAGGCCCACGACCAGCACTACACCCCCTGACCGCGCCGTCTGACCCATGTCGATCATGAGGTTAGCGGCGAAGTCGTCTCTTTCGGCGCCGCCAACCTCATGATCAACGCCGCTTGGGGGTGGGCGGTCAGCGGAGGACGATGGGGGGTTCGGCCAGGCGGGGGGTCAGCGGGACCCGGGGGGTCAGCCAGGAGGCGGTGGGGGACTGGTCCGGGTTCAACTGCCAGGCGTGGCAGACCTTGTCCACGGCGATCGGGTAGATGGTCAGCGTGCCGTCCGGGTCGATCCGGAACCGGAGGAACGCCTTCGAGTCCTCGA
This sequence comes from Micromonospora sp. NPDC007230, assembly GCF_042869115.1. Taxonomy (NCBI): domain Bacteria; kingdom Bacillati; phylum Actinomycetota; class Actinomycetes; order Micromonosporales; family Micromonosporaceae; genus Micromonospora; species Micromonospora sp. NPDC007230. The sequence goes on from NZ_JBIAFE010000006.1 coordinate 181,529, forward strand.
TGCCCTGGCCGGCGAAGAGTTCGTTGACGTTCACCCCGAACGACCCGGCCACCAGCAGGTAGAGCGCCACCAACTGGCTGGCGACCAGCCCGATCACCGGCCCGTACAGGACGGCTGCGGCGACCGCCGGCAGCGGCCACGGCCAGTCGTAGAAGGGCAGCTTCAGCCAGAGCCAGGTGCCGCCGGCGGCCAGCGCGATGTGGGCGAGCCCGTGGCTCACGCCGAGGATCCAGTGCCGGGCGTGCCGTTTCCCGCCGGCGCTCGGCGGCTTCGCGAAGAACGCCGCGCTGAGCATGGTCACCACCAGCATGATCACCAGCGGGACACTGAGCAGCCGCTGCTCGGTCGTGCCCACCTGGTTCGCCGTCACCCCGGCCATCGCCAGCATGAGCAGGGTGTGCAGCGTACCGAGCAGGGTCGCGAAACCTGGGTTGCGGAACGGCAGGCGGGCGAAGATGCCCCAGCCGTAGCGCCGGGAGCGGGCCTTCTCCGGGTAGCGGGCCGCCAGGTCGTACTCGCGGGTGCGGCTGGCGCGGCGGGACAGCGTGTCCCGCGGCGGCACCTCCAGCCGCTCCGGGAGCATGTGTGTGGGGTAGAGATAGGCGCCACCGGACCCGCAGGTGATGAGCTGCCGCTCGGGGCCGGTGTAGCGGGCGTAGTGGTGCAGGTCGCCGGAGATCAACAGCCGCACCTGCGCCCCGGTCGGGGCGATGATCGTACGGATGAAGTAGTCGATCGAGTCGTACGCCGTGGGATGGTCCGCGGCCTTGACCCAGGTGGGCGCCGGGACCGCCAGGATCACCTTCGACCGCGGGGTGAGCTTCCGGGCGACCTCGTCGAAGTAGGTGAGCTGCGGGTCGTCCAGGTAGGACCCGGACTGGTCGTCGATGCCGAGCAGCCACCAGTCGGCGGGTAGCTCCACGGCGAAGTACGAGCGGGACTGGCCGGTGCCCCAGCCGGCGAAGTGCCGGTCCCGGGACCGGACGAACAGCCGCAGGAAGGCGGTCAGGCCGTCGTACCAGTCGTGGTTTCCGGGGACCGCGAAGAGCGTCGGCCGCTCGGGCGGCGCCAGCGGCAGGGCGGCCTGATACGGCCCCTTGCACCGGTCCTCGTACGCTTCGTAGGCCGCCGACGGGTAGACCTGGTCGCCCCCCATCACCAGGGTCTGCGCCCGGGGCAGCCGGTGCCCGTCGACCTCCAACTCCGGCTGGGCGAGCAGGTACGCCACCGAATACGTCGCGTCGAAGCCGTCGCCCAGGTCGGCCACGTAGTCCAGCCAGAGCCCGCCATCCGGCCCGACCTGCCGGAACGTGCCGTCGCCGAACGCGTTCTGCAGCTCCCGCTTGTCCAGGTACGCCCCGAACAGCATCGCCAGCAGGGTACGCAGGCCGGTGCTGATCAGCAGCAGCGGCGCCAGCCACGGGACCGGCTTACGCGGGGTGAACCCCAGCTCCAGCGGGTCGAGGCTGCGCGGCCGGCGGGTCGCCCGCTCGCCGGGATGAGCTTCGGGGAGCGGCGGCTGCGGCGGTACCTGATCATCGCTCACCGCCGCAGGGTAGTCCCGCCCGCGTGCGAGCGCTGTCCGGCGAACGACCGAACTTCTCCTCGATGTCCGGTTCGGCGAGAGTGGGGATCCCATTCGGCTCCGGGCCGGGGTGTGCCGTACACTTGACGATCGTTGCCGCCTTAGCTCAGTCGGCTAGAGCGACGCACTCGTAATGCGTAGGTCGACGGTTCGATTCCGTCAGGCGGCTCGGTATGGAAGCCCAGGTCATCGGCCTGGGCTTCGCCGTTTCCCGAGGTCGACAACCTCGCCGCCCAGGCCGCCACCTCCACGTACGAAACTGCCGAAAGCGGGATGCTGTCCCAGGAGCGAACCCTGGCCCATGTGCCTCATGGCCTGCTACTGGGCACGCATCCCGCGCCTGATCTTCGGGGCCGGCAGCCATGATGTGGCGACCTACGGATCTGAGGACCTCCAGCCTCGCCGGTCGAGCCCAAGTTCTGACCCGACACAGATCCCCGACACAGGTCCCTGCTGCGCCCACGCCAGGGTTGTGTTCGGCGGAAGGTGCGAGGACGAAGCGGAAAAGGACAGCCATGGAATCAGCCGCCACCCTGACGTGGGTCATGACAGTGGAGTACGCCGGAGTGCCGCCTACTTGGTGCGAGGGTGAGGGCGACACGGATGACCCACGTGTGAACCCGATCGCTATCTCGACACTTGGCGATCGTGCGATCACCCTGAGCGCGGTCGTCGCGGCCGTCACCGAACAAGAGGCCCACGAGATCGGACTGGTCGGCCTCGGGCGTTGGGCCCAGCGAATCGGCCTCAGCACGCACAACCCGACTGTGGTGGCGCTGTTTGCCAGGGGCATCGCATAGTCGGACCACTCGACGCTGCTCCGTGGTTCGGTGCCTGTTGTCTAGTCCCACCACCTGCTTGACGAATCCGTCCCAGCACATGCACGACAGTCGGCCTTGGTTGCTCGGTCGTCCTGGTTGCAGTCGGTGACATCTGAGTGCCTGCGGGCGCACTCAAACTCCGGCAGAGAACGAACCATTGCCGCCAAGACGCCATGCACGAGGGGAAGGCCGCCCAGCTCGCTGATCTCGACCCATGCGATGTCGTCATGCTCATCAGGTGCACGGTTGGTGGGAGAGCCAACCCAGTCTCCAATTTGCCAGACGCCCACGTGAAGGGCGTCCTCACCACTGCCGGCATGCAAGACGCCCAACCGTGAAGCGGACTCCGCCACAATGCGAACACCGAGCTCCTCGTGCATCTCACGCGCGAGGGCTTGTAGTTCCGACTCACCCGCTTCGACTTGCCCCCCGGGCAGATCCCAGACATCTGGGTATGCCCGTTTGGTCGGCCTGCGGTGTACCAGCAGGACCGCGCCGTTTTCAACGAGTGCGCCTGTGACGACGACATGCATGGCGGGATTAGAGCAGAGGGATAGGACAAGCTCGCCCCAGCCAAAGGGGACGCGCAGGCGTCCGGATCTGGTCCGCAAGAGGTCGGCGGACGGCGGGGAGTGGTGTGAGATGTCGAGACGTGTTTCCGCTGCTAGACCAGCATGTGCCCAGGTCCGCGGGGCGGACAACTTGATCTCGTAATGCGTAGGTCGACGGTTCGATTCCGTCAGGCGGCCCGGTACGGAAGCCCAGGTCAACGGCCTGGGCTTCGCCGTTGCCCGAGGTCGATCACGTCGCCGGCCGGCCTGTGCTGCGATGCATGCCGATGACTGGCGGAACCCGGGAAGCTTCGCGTGCGTCGGTGTCGTTATGAAGCTGCGTGCCCTGGTGCTGTTCGCTCTGGCCACTCTCAGCCTCGGCCTCGTCGTGGTCGTCTCACCGGCTGCGCCCGCCTGGGCCTGCTCGTGCGCCTTGCGTCCGGACCAGGAGGACGAGAAGGCCGACCTCATCGTCGTCGGCACGGTCACCGAGGTGACGGACACCGGGGTCCAGCTCGCGGTCGAGTCGGTGGAGAAGGGCAGCCTCGGGGCAGCGGCCACGCTCGGGCTGGGCGTGCCCCGCGGCGAGGCCAGCTGCGGCTACGACTTCGTTACCGGTGCCAGGTACCGGGTGAACTCCGTCCACGGCACCACCGGGCTGTGCACGGGGATTCGCCGGTTGTCGGCCACACCGTGGGCGGAGGCAGCGACCCCGACGCTTGTCGCGGCGGCACCTGCGCCGGGGCAGTCGTCGGGTCGTTGGTGGTTTGCGGCCGGTCGGGTGCTGGCACTTCTCGGCGCTGGACTGGTCGTCGTCGCTCGGCGACGACGTCCGACCGGTTAGCCGGGCCGGACGCTGGGCCGGGCTGCCATACGTAGGGACCGAGAGCCGCCTGCACGTGGTCGGTCGATTCGGTCCGCCGTTACGCAAGCTTGATCATGCAGCTGCGGTGGCTCCGGCCGATCTCACGCCGCCAGTTGTGCCGACTGGCGGCCGTGGTCGCGGAGGGCCCACTTGCGGGCGAGGAGAATGCCGCCGGCGACGGCGGTGGTGACGAGCACCGCCTCGATGGCCACGATGAGCGGGTGGGTGCTGTAGCCGGCCACCTTGGCGAACCCCATGGTGATCGGCGTGACGACCGCCCCGGCGATCGGCAGCAGCACGATCATGGCGTTCCCGGTCTGCCGGATCTTCGGGAGGTCACCCAGTCGAGTTCGTACGGCGATGACCGCGCCGCCGGCCGCGAGCGCGGCCGCGGTGCCGTAGTAGAGCAGCACCGCGAGCAGGATGGGCATCCGGAATCCGCGCGGCGCGTCGATCCAGGCGACGAGGAGCGGGTACACGAGGATCAGGAGGAGCATGCCGACGCAGGCGCCGAGTACCGCGCCGGTCAACGCGGTGCGCACCACGCGGCCGTACTCGTACCGGGTGCGCCGTACGCCGGCCTCGTCGGCGAGCCGGCGGGCGAAGTCGCGGAGGTCGGCGCCGAGGAGCTGCTCCGGCGTGACATTGTCGGCGGCGGCCGACTGCAGTTCCAGCCGGAGATCGGCGGCGAGCGCCACCCGATCCTGGCGGTGCACGCCGTAGGCACGCCATTCCCGTTCAGCAGTCGCGATGGCCTCGTCGATAAGGTCCACGATCAGCTCCTTGTGCTGTCGGCGGTCGTGTCGGTCAGGGCGGTGTTGACGGTGTCGACGAACCGCGTCCACTGCCGCCGCCACTCGTGCAGGCGTTCGTGCCCGGTCGCGGTGAGCGCGTAGACCTTGCGGGGCGGTCCGGTCGGGCTGGCCTGTAGTTCGTCCGCCACGAGGCCGAGGCGGCGCATCCGGGTCAGCAGGGGATAGATCGTCCCGTAGCCGACCCCCTCGAAGCCGATGGCCTCGAGTCGACGGACCAGCTCGTAACCGTGTGTTGCCTCCTTTGCGAGCAAGGCGAGTAGGCACATGTCGAGGGCGCCGCGCAGCAACTGTGTCTGTCGATCGCCGCCGGCGGAGGACTCGGAGTCGACCGCTACCATGCGTCGCACAATACTGCCGCTATTATGCGTCGTCAAATACCTGTGGAAGGCGTGCTCACCTGAGGACAGGCATCCGTTGCCGCCACCCCGTCCAAGGCGCGAGAGGGGGAGGCGACGAAGGGAGCCCGGCGGGCACGACCGAGGGCCGGCCCGCCGGGCTCGCTCCGGCAAGGTGAATGGTCAGCGTTCAGAGGCGCGGGGCCTGCCGTCGTCACCCAGTGAGGACCCGGCGTACTCCACGCCGGGCGTGCCGAGGGTACGGCCCTCGTCGATGGTGCCGCGCCAGGCGCCCGTCGCGGTGCCTCGGCTCTCGATGTACGACTTGAACTTCTCCAGGTCGGCCTCGGCCCGCTTCTCCACGATGCGCAGCTTGTCGCCGGACTGCTCGACCAGCCCCTCCGGCTCGTACTCCATGCAGAGCCGGACCTGGGTACGGCCGGTGCCGATCGGCTGGAAGTAGACCGCGCCAGCGTTGGTGGCGCCGCTGGTGGCCGCCCAGGCCACCTTCCGGTCCGGCACCTGCTCGAGGACCGTGGCGTCCCACTCGCGCTTCACGCCGGCGATCTCGGCGATCCAGTGCATCCGCTGGTCGTCGAGCTGTCGCACCTCGTGCACACCGCCCATGAAGCGGGGAAACTCCTCGAACTGCGTCCACTGGTTGTACGCGGTGCTGACCGGCACGTCGACTTCGATGGACTTCTCGACCTTGGTGGTGATGGATTCCTCCTCGTCGTTCTGACGTCCGTACTCAGATCCGTACCCATTGGGGAGGCGCTGAATCGAGACGGCCGGCTCAGCCGTCCTCGCGGTCCGGTGAGCCGCCGGTACCCGGGGGTGAGCGGCGGGGTCAGGAGTAGATGGTCTGCACGTAGTGCGGCCCGTAGTGGCGTTCGAGGTCGGCGAGGCTCTCGGTCGGGGCCTCCACCTCCTTGACCAGCCGGGCCCGGGACGGCAGGACGTCGGGCTGCCACGTCTGCGGCTGCCACAGCTGGGAGCGGAGGAACGCCTTCGCACAGTGGTAGAAGATCTGCTCGATCGCCACCTCGACCGCCAGCACCGGGCGGTGTCCCTTGACCACCATGTCGGCGAAGTACGGCGCGTCGCGGACCAGCCGGGCCCGCCCGTTGATCCGCAGCGTGTCGGTGCGGCCGGGGACCAGATAGATCAGCCCGACGTGCGGATTGGCCAGGATGTTGCGGTAGCCGTCGGCGCGCCGGTTGCCGGGCCGCTCGGGGATGGCGATGGTCGCCTCGTCCAGCACCAGCGTGAAGCCCGGCGGGTCGCCCTTGGGGGAGACGTCGCAGCTGCCGTCCGCGCCGGCGGTGGCGACCAGGCAGAACGGCGAGGCGGCCAGCCACTCCCGGTCCCGCGCGTGCAGCACGGTGCGCTCCTTGGCCAGCGCCCGCTGGTTCGGCGTACCCAGCAGCTCGCGCAGTTCCTCCGGTGAGGTGATCTCTACGGTCACGTATTCCTCCCCCGTCCGTTGACGTCGATGGCGTTTCCGGCCCGCGACCGGCCGGTTTCCGCCATGGTCAGCCTAGGCGCGCGCGTCGAACGTGAGGTTTGCCCCCGGGCCGGCCGGGTACGGCTTGATCCGCAGCCGCCCCGGACGCGACCGATGGAGGCCCGATGGAGAGCCGACTGAAGGTGCTCGGTCACCCCGTGCACCCGATGCTGGTGATGTTCCCGGTGGCGCTCCTGGTCACCGCGCTGATCTTCGACGTGGTCGACACCGTGGGCGGGCCGAGCTTCCTCGGTGAGGCCGCGTACTGGAACATCCTGGTCGGCCTGATCGGCGGCGTGCTGGCCGCGGTGGCCGGCTCCTTCGACCTGTTGGCCCTGCCCACCGGCACCCGCGCCAAGCGGGTCGGCCTCGCCCACGCGGGCGCCAACATCGCGGTGATCCTGCTCTTCGCCGCGGTCTGGGTGGTCCGGCTGAACGCCGAGTACCGGGCCGCCGGGGGCGCCCTGCTGGCCATCGAGGTGGTCGCCGTGGCGCTCCTCGGGATCAGCGCCTGGCTCGGCGGCGAGCTGGTGGACCGGCTGGGCGTGGGCGTCGACCCGGAGGCCGACCTGAACGCGCCGAGCTCGCTGCGCCCCTCGACACCCGAGCGGATCGGAGACATGCGATGACCGAACAGTCCGGTGGACGCGGGTTCTGGCGCGGCCGCCAGCAGGGCTGGGACCCGATGGGTGAGCTCCAGTCGCTGCGCGCCGAGTTGCGCCGCCTGGTCGGTGGCCGGGCCGGCCCGCCGGAGGTGGAGCTGGGCGAGGCGGCCGACGGCTGGGAGGTCGTCGTCCGGCTGCCGGGCGTGGCACCGGAGGAGGTGGCGGTCGAGCTGGACGACCGAGAGCTGTGCGTACGGGCCCGCTCGGAGGCGGAGGTCAACGCCGACCACGGCATCCAGGGCGGGTTCGAGACGCGCGGCTTCGAGTACCGGGTGGACCTGCCGTCCCGGGTGGATCCCGACCGGATCGACGCGGTGATGGACCACGGGCTGCTCCGGGTGCGGCTGCCCCGGGCGGCCCGGCCCACGCCGCGCACCATCACCGTCGGCCGCACCGGCCCCCGCCCCGCCATCGTGGGTACGCGGACCCTGGCCGACCCGGCCGCGGACCGGGAGCTGCACCACCCGGACACCACGGTCGACGAGATCGACCGGCCGTAGGGGTCGCGTGACCACCCCGTCAGTGCTCGGCCCGGTCGGCGAGCGCGTACCCGACGTCGAGCGGATCGCCGTGCTGCGGGCGAACGCGCTCGGTGACTTCATCTTCGTCCTGCCGGCGCTGGAGGCGCTGCGGGCCGCGTACCCCGGGGCGGAGCTCGTGCTGCTCGGCGCGCCCTGGCACGCGGTGCTCTGGCGCGACCGCCCCGGCCCGGTGGACCGGGTGCTGGTGGTGCCGCCCGCGCCCGGCATCCGCGACGCCGGGCCGGACGAGCCGCCGGCGGAGCTGGCGGACTTCCTGGCGGCGGCCCGCGCGGAGCGGTTCGACCTGGCGGTGCAGCTGCACGGCGGTGGGGCCAACTCCAACCCGCTGGTCGCCGGGCTGGGCGCCCGGTTCACCGCCGGGCTGCGCGCCGAGGGTGCGCCGCCGCTGGATCGCTGGATCCGGTACGTCTACTACCAGCACGAGGTGATCCGCTACCTGGAGGTGGTGGCCCTGGTCGGGGCGTCGGCCACCACGATCACCCCGGCGCTGGCGGTCACCGACGCCGATCGGGCCGAGGCCCGGCAGGTGCTCGGCGTGCCGGAGCGGCCCCGGGTGGCGCTGCACCCGGGCGCGACCGACACCCGGCGGCGCTGGCCCGCGGACCGCTTCGGCGAGGTCGCCCGCGCGCTGGTCGGCGACGGGTACGAGGTGTTGGTCACCGGCACTCCCGCCGAGCGGGAGACGGTGGACGCGGTGGTCGTGGCGGCCGGCGTCCCGGTCCGCCCGCAGGTCGGCACGCTCAGCCTGGGCGGGCTGGCCGCCTGCTACGCCGGCTGCGCGCTGGTGGTGTCCAACGACACCGGGCCGTTGCACCTGGCCGCCGCGGTCGGCGCGCCCACCGTGGGCGTCTACTGGATCGGCAACCTGATCAACGGTGCCACGCCGCTACGGGCCCGGCACCGCCCGATCGCCTCCTGGACCACGCACTGCCCGGTCTGCGGCGTCGACTGCACCCCGGGGATCTACCCGCACCGCCCGGGCGACGGCGACTGCCCGCACCGGGATTCGTTCGTGGCCGACGTGCCGGCCGTCGAGGTGGTCGAGGCGGCCCGCGAACTGCTGGCGGACTGACCGGCGCGGCGCGCCGGGCCCGCCATGCGGCGGGCCAGCGGTCAGGCCGGCTGCGGGGTGTCCGAGGGCTGGTCGATGAGGACGACCTCCCACGCCTCCACGTCCCGCTCGGTGACGGTGGTCGGCGACTCCAGGTGGAAGGCCCCGCTGGGCAGCACCCCGGCACCGCCGTGCCGCTCCAGCACCGCGAGCTGGGCGGCGACGTCCTCGCCCTGGTGCTTCTCGTGCAGCCGGCGCCAGAACTCGAAGCCGCCGGAGTCGATCAGCTTCGCCCGGTCGTAGAGCACGCAGCCGCCGATCCAGGAGACCTTGTACGCGCGCCAGGCCCCCGCCGGCAGCCGCAGCTTCTCGGTCACGTGCAGCAGGTTCGCCGCCGGATGGATGGCCGCCCGGTCCCACTCCGGCGTGCCCGGGCGGACCCGCTCGGGGACCGGCCGGCCGGGCCACTCCTCGTAGTGCGCGTGGGTCTCGGGGCGGACGTCGTCGGCGTAGGAGAGGCCGTGCACCGCGTTGCCGACGAACCCGCAGCCCAGCTCGCGGATCGCGGTGAGCAGCCGGGCGAGGGTGCCCGGTTCCAGCCAGACGTCGTCGTCGAGGCAGAGCACGTACCGGGCCGTGGACTGGCGCAGCAGGTACGCCCGGTGTTCCGCCAGCCCGCGCCGGGGCAGCCGCCGGGTCAGCAGCACCGGGTGGCCGCGGTGCCGCAGCGCCCGGACCAGGGTGGCCGCCGCCGGGTGCGCGTACGCCGGGCCGTCGTCGGACTGGTCGCTCACCACCACCCCGAAGTCGGGTACGCCCTCCTGGGCGGCCAGCCCGGAGAGGGTGACCGCCAGCTCGGCCGGCCGGTTGCGGGTGGGGATCAGCACGTCCAGCTGCCGCGGCCGGCGGAAACCGTCCGGCGTGCCGGGGTCGAGCGGTCGGTTCACGCCGGCCTGCCCGTGCTTCGGCCGACGGTGGGTGTGACCGACTGGGCCCGGATCCGGTCGATGATCGCCGAGGTGGAACGGTCCGGCACGTACCCGAGGGTGCGCACCTGCCCGCCCAGCCGGCGCACCAGCGGAGCCTCCGGGACCATCTCGGGCGGGTAGTCGCCGCCCTTGACGTAGACGTCCGGGCGGACCGCCTCGATCAGCGCCGCCGGGGAGTCCTCCTCGAAGACCACCACGTGGTCGACGCACTCCAGCGCGGCCAGCAGGGCGGTCCGGTCCTCGACCGGGTTGACCGGCCGGTCCGGCCCCTTGAGCCGCCGTACGCTCTCGTCCGAGTTCACTGCCACGACCAGCAGGTCGCCGAGCGCGCGGGCCTGGGTCAGGTAGCGGACGTGCCCCGGGTGCAGCACGTCGAAGCAGCCGTTGGTGAAGACGATCGAGCGTCCGACCCGGCGGTGCTCCTCGACGATCGCGGTCAGCTCCTCGGCGCCGACCAGGCTCGGATGGCCGGTCTGCTCCGGCCCGCTGCCCAGCGCGTCGAGCAGGTCCTCCCGTCGGCACACGCAGGTGCCGGTGTCGGAGACGGTGATGGTGGCGGCGAGCTGGGCGAGCTGGGCGGCGGTGGGCAGGCTCGCGTCCGCTGCCAGCGCCAGGGTCATCGCCGCCAGGTACGCGTCTCCCGCGCCGACGGCATGGCTGGCCGGGACCGGGGTGCTGTGGCTGCGCCGGGGCTCGCCGTCGGCCCCGCCGACCACCGCACCCTCGGTGTCCAGGGTCACCGCGACCACGTCCGCGCCGGTGTGCGCGCGCAGTTCGGCCAGGCGCGACTCGGCCAGCATCGCCCGGTCCACGCCCTCGCCGGCCGCCGCGTTCACGGTGACGCCCGTGCCGGTCACGCTGAGCCCGTCCCCGGTCAGCGCGACGCGCTCCTCGCCCGGGGTCGGCTCCCCGGTCGGTCCGGGGCCGGCCGCGCCGGGGTGGCCGACCGACGGCGCTCCGGAGGTGGGGTGCGGGGTGCCGGCGGTCCGCTCGCCCGCCCCGCCCGGTGCCGCGCCGACGACCAGCTCGGACGGGCCGTCGGCCGGGTCGGCCGGGTGGTCCAGGTGCAGGTCACCGGCGGTGGTGCCGCGCGCGGCGGTACGGCTGCCGCCGCCGAAGCCGACCGCGGCCCGGGCCAGCAGCCGGGTGGCCTCGGCGAAGCTCGGGGTCACCACGGTCGGGTTGAGGCCGCGCCAGTCGGCGAGGTCGTGCGCGTCGAGGGCCACGGTGGCGTAGCGGTCCCGGTTGGCGACCAGCCAGGCGCGGACCGCCCGGGGCAGCGCGCCCAGGCCGTAGTCGCAGACGACCAGGGTGAGCGGCCGGCCGGCGGCGACGGCCTTCAGCTCCTCGGTGGCGCAGTGCAGCGCGGTGAGCAGCCGGGCCACCCCGTCGTCGTCGAGCGCGTCCTCCGGCTCACCGGAGTCCTCGCGGAGCAGGATCTGGTTGCCGGCGAGCATCCGCCGCTTCACCGGCGTCGGCCGTCCGGTCTGGTTGACCGTACGGTCCCAGACGCCCGCGCGGTCGAGGCAGTCGTGCAGTTCGTCGCCGGCCGCGTCGGCGCCGACCGGCGACACCAGCACGGCCCGGCCGCCGAGGGCGGAGACGTTGACCGCCGTGTTCGCCGCGCCACCCGCGGCGGACGTACGGCGGCGCAGGGTGAGGACCGGGGCGGGGGCTTCCCGGCAGAGCCGTTCGGACTCCGCGAACCGCCACTCGTCCAGCATGGCGTCCCCGACGATCAGCACGGGGCGCCCCTGCCAGCTCTCCACGACGGTGGCGAGCCGGCGCTCTTCGGCTGCTGCTCCTGCCATGTTTCGTCGGGTCCCCCGAGCCGCTCCCGTCAAACCTGCCCGTGCGGGGTCCGGGGGGCCACGCCGGGCGTCCGGTTTCGCCCGCTTGTGCCCGGGCACGGATGGAGGGGACCCCTGGAGAGGAGAAACCACCATGGCAGCGACACTGCAGGGCAAGCGGATCGCGTTCCTGGCCGCCGACGGCGTGGAGGAGGTCGAGTACACGAAGCCCCGCGAGGCGGTGGAGCAGGCCGGCGCGCGGGTCGAACTTGTCTCGGTGCGGCCCGGCTCGATCCAGTCGTTCAACCATCTGGACCAGAGCCGGACGTACGAGGTGGACGTGACGACGAAGGAGGCGGACGCCGGAGCGTACGACGCGCTGGTGCTGCCCGGCGGCGTGGCCAACCCGGACTTCCTGCGGACCGACCCGGACGCGGTCCGGTTCGTGAGGTCGTTCTTCAGCGCCGGCAAGCCGGTCGGGGTGATCTGCCACGGCCCGTGGACGCTGGTCGAGGCGGACGTGGTGCGTGGCCGCCGGATCACCTCGTGGCCGAGCCTGCGCACCGACCTCACCAACGCCGGCGCGGCCTGGGTCGACGAGGCCGTCGTCACCGACCACGCCCTGGTCAGCAGCCGCAACCCCGACGACCTCCCGGCCTTCTGCGCCAAGATCGTCGAGGCGTTCGCCTGACCGCCCGCCCTCGTTGATCATGAGGTTGGCGGCGGTCGAGGAGATCGACATCGCCGCCAACCTCATGATCGGTCCGTCTCGGGGGCATGTTCTGCGGGACGTGGGAAAGAACCCGGGATGACTGCCCAGGCCAACGGTCGTCCCGTGCTGCACGCCCGCCAGGTCCGCCTGCTGATGTTCGGTCTGATGACCGGCATGCTGCTGGCGGCGCTCGACCAGACCATCGTCGGTACGGCGCTGCCGACCATCGTCGGCCAGTTGGGTGGGATCAACCACTACTCGTGGGTGGTCACCGCCTACCTGCTCGCCTCCACCGCCTCCACCCCGCTGTACGGGAAGATGGCCGACCTCAACGGCAGACGCCCGGTCTTCCTCTTCTCGATCGGCACGTTCCTGCTCGGCTCGCTGCTGGCCGGGCTGTCCCAGAACATGACCCAGTTGATCGTCACCCGGGGCGTGCAGGGGTTGGGCGCCGGCGGCCTGATGACGCTGGCGTTCACCATCATCTCGGACGTGGTCTCCCCTCGGGAACGTGGCCGCTACCAGGGCCTGTTCGGCGCGGTCTTCGGCATCTCCTCGGTGGCCGGGCCGCTGGTCGGTGGCTACTTCGCGGAGACCAACTGGCGCTGGATCTTCTACATCAACGTGCCGCTGGCGATCCTGGCCATCGTGGTCTGCTACCACGTGATGCGGCTGATTCCGTTCGAGCGGCGGGAGCACGCCATCGACTGGCTCGGGGCGGCGTTGCTGGTCGCCGGGGTGAGCAGCCTGCTGCTGGCGCTGAGCTGGGGCGGCAGCCAGTACGCCTGGGGCTCCGGCGTGATCATCGGACTGTTCGCGGCCGGCGCGGTGCTGGGGACCCTCTTCGTGCTCCAGGAGGCCCGGGTACGCGAGCCGATCCTGCCGCTGCGGCTGTTCCGTACCCGAACGTTCACGCTGGCCAACGCGGCGGGCTTCGTGCTCGGTCTGGTGATGTTCGGGTCGATCATCTTCATCCCGCTCTACCTCCAGATCGTCAAGGGCGCCTCGCCGACCCGCAGCGGTCTGTTGATGCTGCCGATGATGGCCGGCATCATCGTCACCTCGGTGCTCACCGGCCGGGCGATGAGCCGGATCGGCCGCTACAAGTGGTTCCCGGTGGCCGGCTCGGCGGTGCTGGTCGCCGGCATGCTGCTCTTCCGGCAGCTCCAGGTGGCCACCTCGCTCTGGGCGGCCTTCGGCTACATGGTGGTGATCGGTGTCGGGCTGGGCCTGTGCATGCAGTCGCTGATCCTGGCCGTGCAGAACGCGGTGCATCCGCGGGACCTGGGCGCCGGCACCTCCTCGGCGACCTTCTTCCGCTCCCTGGGCGGCTCGTTCGGCGTCGCCATCCTCGGCGCGGTGCTCTCGTCGCAGCTCACCCACCAGCTCGCCGACCGGCTGCCGCCGGCCATCGCGCAGCTGCCGCCCGCTGAACGCGCCATCGTGGCGGCCCGGGGCGGTGCGCACATCTCGATCAACGAACCGGGGACCATCCTCGCCCTGCCCGCGCCGGTCCGGGCCGCGATCCAGGCCGCGTTCGTCGATTCGCTGCACCTGGTCTTCCTGACCGCCGGACTGATCGCCATCATCGCGGTGCTGGTCACCCTGGCCCTGCCGAACCACCAGCTGCGCGGCACCGGCCCGCAGGGCGCCACCGGCGGCGCGGATCCGCTCGGCGGCAAGGCCGCCGCCCCCGGCGGCAAGCCGCTGACCAAGGAGTCGAAGGACGAAGCCGCCGCCGAAATGGAGGCCAAGTCCCAGACGATGCTCTGACCAATCAAGGAGTTTGCGTCGGCTACCGGCTTCGGCCCGACGCAAACTCCTTGATCAACGCCTGAACGGCGGGCGGGGGTTACTTGAGGATCAGGCGGTTGGTTTGTTCGAAGACGTCCAGGTCGGCGAGGGTCTCGATGACGCTGGCGGAGAGCGGGGTGGGCAGCTCCTCCGGGTGGAAGAAGCCGGCGTCGTCGGTCTCGTCGGTCACCCGGGCCAGCTCGCCGTCCCACTCGTCCACCCGGAACGCGCTGGTGAAGACCTGGTAGGTGTGGCCGTACATGTTGGTGTGGGTGCGGTCGGGCCCGGTGTAGAGGGCGAAGGCGCTGACCCGCAGGGCGCGCAGCCCGGTCTCCTCGCGGACCTCCCGGACCGCGCAGTCGGCGATCGACTCGCCCAGCTCCATGGCGCCGGCCGGCAACGCCCACTGGCCGTTGTCCGAGCGCTGGATCAGCAGCACCCGGGCGGCGTTGTCCCGGACCACGGCGCGGGCCCCGACGAACATCAGGGTGCGGTCACCGGCCAGGGCGCGCAGCTGCCCCACGTACGAGTCGGCCCAGGAGATGCTCACCCGGACAATCTACGCAGTTTCCGCTGCCGGCTCGGCCAATCCGGGGCTTCCGTGGTGTGACCGGCGACACTAGTTTGCTACCCATGCGTAGCACGATGATGGATGCCCCCCTCCAGGTCGCCCGGATCCTCGAACACGGCTCCACCGTGCACGGCACGGCGGAGGTGGTCACCTGGACCGGTGCCGAACCCCGTCGGATGACGTACGCCGAGGTCGGGCGGACCGCCGCCCGGCTTGCCCACGCGCTGCGCGACGAGTGCGGGGTGACCGGCGACGAGCGGGTCGCCACGTTCATGTGGAACAACAACGAGCACCTGGTGGCGTACTTCGCCGTGCCGAGCATGGGCGCGGTGCTGCACACCCTCAACCTCCGGCTCTTCCCGGACCAGGTCGCCTACATCGCCAACCACGCCGAGGACCGGGTGGTGCTGGTCGACTCGACGCTGATCCCGCTGCTCGCCCGGGTGATCGGGCAGCTGACCACGGTGCGGCACGTGGTGGTGGTCGGCGGCGGGGACCCGGCACCGCTGGTGGCGGCGGCCGGCGACCGGATCGCCGTACACCACTGGGACGCCCTGCTGGCCGACCGGCCGGACAGCTACGACTGGCCCGAGGTGGACGAGCGGGACGCGGCGGCGCTCTGCTACACCTCCGGGACCACCGGCAACCCCAAGGGGGTCGCCTACTCGCACCGCTCCATCTACCTGCACTCGCTGCAGATCTGCATGCCGGAGGGCTTCGGGCTCGGCCCGACGGACCGGGAGCTGGCCATCGTGCCGATGTTCCACGCGATGTCCTGGGGCCTGCCGTACGCGGCGTTTCTCTCCGGTGCGTCGCTGATCATGCCGGACCGGTTCCTCCAGGCCGAACCGATCGCCGCAATGATCGCCGCCGAGCGCCCCACCCTGGCCGGCGCCGTGCCGACCATCTGGACCGACCTGCTGACCTACCTGGACAGTCACGACGTGGACACCTCCTCGCTCACGGAGGTGATCGTGGGCGGCTCGGCCTGCCCGCCGGCGCTGATGCACGCCTTCCACGACCGGCACGGCATCGAGGTCATCCACGCCTGGGGGATGACCGAGATGTCGCCGCTGGGATCGGTCTCCCGGCCGCCTGCCGGCGCGACCGGCGAGACGGCCTGGCGCTACCGCTACACCCAGGGCCGGGTCCCGGCCGGGGTCGCCGCGCGGATCGTCGGCCCGCTGGGCGAGCCGCTGCCCGCCGACGGGACCTCCGTGGGTGAGCTGGAGGTCCGCGGGCCGTGGGTGACCGCCCGGTACGTCGGGGACGAGACGCAGGACGAGGAGAAGTTCCGGGACGGCTGGCTGCGGACCGGGGACGTCGGCATGCTCTCGCCGGACGGCTACATCACCCTCACCGACCGGGCCAAGGACGTGATCAAGTCGGGCGGCGAGTGGATCTCCTCGGTCGAGCTGGAGAACGCCCTGATGGGGCACCCGGCGGTGCTGGAGGCGTGCGTGGTGGGCGTACCGGACGAGCGCTGGGACGAGCGGCCGCTGGCCACCGTGGTGGTCCGGGAGGGCGCCTCGGTCACCGCCGAGGAGTTGCGGGACTTCCTGGCGAAGTCGGTGGCCCGCTGGCAGTTGCCGGAGCGCTGGGCGTTCATCGACGCGGTCCCGAAGACCAGCGTCGGCAAGTTCGACAAGAAGGTGGTGCGTTCCCGGTACGCGGAGGGCGGGCTCGAGGTGCGCGAACTGGCCGCGCCGTAACACTTTCCGGCGTAGCGTCGCTGGACGGGTAGAGACTTCCTCGTAAGGACATCTCTCCCCAGAGGGCGGCCCCGGCGTTCGCACCGCGCCGGGGCCGCCCGTCCATGCGGGGCGACCCGCACGTCCATTCTCGCGAAACTTGTTCGCCTCTGTCCCGATGTCAGAGAAATCCGTTTCGCGTTTATTACGCCTCGGCCGTGGCGATCAGGACCTTGCCGACCGCGCCGTCCTCCACCGCCTTGTGCGCCGCCTGGGCCGCCGACATCGGGTAGTGGTGCAGCGGCAGCCCGGCCTCCTCGCCCACCCGGATCGCCCCCTGCGCCACCGCCGCCGTCACGTCGGTCACCGCCTGCGCCTTGGCCGCCTTCGGCGCCGTGTAGATCAGCACGAACTGCCAGCGGGCGTTCGGCACCATCAGCGGCCGGATCGGCAGCGTCACCTCGGACCCGCCGTCGTCCGCGTAGACGCAGACCGCGCCCCCGGTCCGCAGGATCCGCACGTCCGCCGCCGCGTTGACGGCCGCGGCGACCTCGACGACGGTGTGCACCCCGTCGGGCGCGATCTTGCGGACCTCCTCGACCACGTCCTGCTCGCGGTAGTTGATCACGAAGTCGGCCCCGGCCGCCGCCGCGAGCTGCGCCTTCTCCGGACTGCTCACCGTGGTGATCACGCAGGCGTCGGCCCAGCGGGCGAGCTGGATGGCCGCGTTGCCCACCGCGCCCGCCCCGCCCTGCACCAGCACCACATGGTCGCTGAGCGCGCCCGCGTGCAGCTTGTCCGGCATGAACTCGCCGGCGGTGAGGCACCGGTGCGCGGTCAGGAACGGGATGCCGAGGCAGGCGCCCAGGTCGAAGGAGGCGGAACCGAGGCGTACCGCGTGCCGGACCGGGACCACCGTGTATTCGGTGGCGGTGCCCCAGGGCCGCTGCCAGGCGGCCTCCCAGAGCCACACCCGGTCACCGATCAGGATCTGGTCGACACCCTGGCCGACCGCCTCGATCACCCCGGCGCCGTCCTGCCCGGGGATCTGCCACCCGGCCGGGAGCGGCCACTGCCGGCGGGCCTTCCAGTCCGTCGGGTTCACCCCGGACACGGCCATCCGCACCAGCACCTCGCCGGGGCCCGGCTCCGGGATCGGGCGCTCGGCCACCTGGAGCACCGAGACGTCGCCGTTGCCTTCGTACACGATCGCCTTCATCGCCGTCCCCTCACCGCCGACACGTGCGCCACCGGCTGCGCTACCCGGACGCACCCTGATCATTCCGATCGGACGCGCCGGGGAAAACGTACAACGCGGTGGTCGGCGGTAGGAGGGGTGTGCTGCGGGACATGCCGGCGGTGCAGGCGCGCGGGACGGTGGGCCGGCCGGGTCCCGATCGGTCGGCCCACCCCGGGCGGCTCAGCCCGCCGCGACCGAACGCTTCACGTAGTCGATCAGCTCCGGCGACGGGCCGCCCCACTCGCTGGTGATCTCCGCGCGCTGTTCCGCGTACATCCGGTAGAGCGAGTCCCGCAGCCCCGGGTCCCCGCCGTGGAACGCCTCCAGCAGCTCCATCCACCGCTTCGCCAGCGCCCGCACCCGCGGGTCCGCCGGGTCGGTCCCGGCGTCCAGCTCCGCCTGGACCTGGGCGATCAGCCGGGGCCATTCGTCCTGTACGTCGCGGATGGCCGCCTCGCCGATCTGCTCCCGCCGCTGCGCCAGCACGGCGAGCTGGTCCTCGGTGAAATAGTTCCGGATCGTGTCCTCCACCTTGGTCACCTCCTCGATCACTGCGAGCAGGTCGACGGGCGCGGCACCCCCGGCGGCGCGTACGGCGGGCACCAGCATGGCCAACCGGTCACGCAGGCCGCCCAGCGCGGCGAGCTGCCGCTCCACGTGCGCCAGGTGGTCGTCGAGCAGTTCGGCCAGCTCCGGGCCGCCGCCACCGCCGCCGTCCAGCAGCACACCGATGGCCTCCAGCGGCAGGCCCAGCTCGCGCAGCGCGACGATCCGGTACAGCCGGTCCACGTCCCCCTCGGCATAGAGCCGGTGGCCGGCGGACGTCCGCGCGGACGGCCGCAACAGCCCCACGTGGTCCCAGTGGTGCAGGGTCCGGACGGTGAGTCCGGTACGCCGGCACAGCTCGCCGATTCGCCAGGTGGACGCCACGTCCCACTCCCTCTCGCATCGCCGCACCCTGCGGCGACCGGAATCCGACGCTAGGACCTGACGTCGCGTCAGGAGCAAGTCGTCCCACGGGCTTCAGTCGAGCCGCTCGACCATCGCTGGGGTGAGCGCGTCGATCGAGGGCAGCAGCACCGCCGCCAACGCCTCGGCGTCCGGGTCCAGCGGGTACGACCCGTGCGGCACCGCCACCACCCGCATCCCGGCGGCGGCCGCGGACCGGACCCCGTTCGAGGAGTCCTCGATCGCCACGCACCGGGCGGGATCCACGCCGAGCCGCGCCGCCACGCCCAGCCAGACGTCCGGCGCCGGCTTGCCCCGGGCGGTCTCCTCGGTCGACAGGGTCGCCCGGAAGGCGTCGGTCAGGCCCGTGGCGGCCAGCGCCGCCGCGATCAGTCGGGTGGGGGAGGAACTGGCCAGCCCCAGCGGCCAGCGCGCGGCCAGCCGGCGCACCACCGCGTCGGCGTCGTCGATCAGCGGTACGTGTGCCGCGTACCGCCGGGTCATCTCGGCCACCACCTCGGTGGCGACCTGCTCGGCGGTGCGGTCCACGCCCAGCTCACCGCTCAGGTAGGCGGCCCACTCGCCGGTGCTCATCCCCATCAGCCGGCGCTGGGTGTCCGGCTGCCAGGCGCCGCCGCGCGCGGCCACGTACGCCCGCCGGACCTCCTCCCAGACCGGCTCGGAGTCCACGATCACGCCGTCCAGGTCGAAGAGCACCGCGTCCACCATGAGCCCATCCTGCCGGACCCCGGCGGGCCGGTCAGCGGGCCGGGGCGGTCGCCTCCCCGGTGGGGGTGCGCGGGGCGGGCAGGCCGATCGGGCTCTGCCGGGGGATGATCGTGTGGCACCGGCTCGCGATCGGTTCGAGCAGCTCGCGCAGCCGC
This sequence comes from Micromonospora sp. NPDC007230, assembly GCF_042869115.1. Taxonomy (NCBI): domain Bacteria; kingdom Bacillati; phylum Actinomycetota; class Actinomycetes; order Micromonosporales; family Micromonosporaceae; genus Micromonospora; species Micromonospora sp. NPDC007230. The sequence continues at coordinate 200,885 of NZ_JBIAFE010000006.1, forward strand.
GCCGTACGCTCCGCGCCCAGCGCCCCCCACGGGCCGAGCGCGGCCCGGTCGGTGGCCTCCTCGACCGCCCGGAACGTCGCGGTGCCGTGCTCGGTCGGCGCCCGGTCGGCGGTCAGCCAGCCCTTCTCCACCAGGCGCTCCTCGGCGGCGGCCCACTCCTCGTCGGTCCAGCCCCGGGCCATCTGGTGGAACTCGCGGGACTGGTCGAGCCGGCACCGCCAGGCCACCACCTCGACCGGATCCAGCCCGGTGGTGACCAGCGCCGCCACGTGCCCGTCGCCCCGGTGCTCGCGCAGCGTCGTGGCGGCCTGCCAGAGCCGGGCCAGCGGGTATTCCCCCCTAGGCAGCGCGGCGTTGACCGCGCCCAGCACCCGGCCCGCCGTCTCGACCCGCCCGGCCGCCTCCTCCAGCAGCTCCGCCGCCTCGACGAGGTGCGACTCAGGCAGCTCGTAGGTGAACTCGGCCAGCGCCTGCACGGCACCGGTGAGCCGGGCACGCAGCGCCTCCTGCGGGGTGGCCAGGCGCCACACCGAGGGGAGCGCCCGGGCCACCATCGGCGGCGCGAAGCTGAAGAAGGCGGCAACCACCACCGGCGCGTCCACCGACCCGAGCGGGGCGGCCCGGCCGGCGAAGTAGCCCCGCCAGTAGCCGCGCAGCCCGACCGCTTCGTACGCGGCGCGGGCCCGGGGGTGGAAGTAGGTCACCGCGTGGACCGGCTCGAAGTGGGTCCACATCAGCCGGGCCAGCCCCGGGTCGTCCAGCGCCGCCACGTGCACCTCCGCGTCGGTGGGCAGGTCGCCGTGGACGGGTGGACCGCCCACGGTGACCATGAACCTACTGCCGCTGGGTGACGGGAAGGAAGCCTGCTGTGACCTACTGCGCGGCGATCACGTCAACGACGAAGCGCAGCGGGCCCGCGGGGCGACCACCCGACGCGTCGTTGCCGTACGCCAGCTCGCCCGGGATGTCGAGCTGCACCCGGCTGCCCACCGGCACGCCGACCAGGCCCTGGTCCCAGCCCGGGATGACCTGGCCGACGCCGATCCCGAAGGTGGCCGGCTCGCCCCGGCCCCAGGAGGAGTCGAACTCCTTACCGTCCTTGTAGAACACCCCGACGTAGTTGGTGGTGATCTGCTGGCCGGCCTTTACTGCCGGGCCGTTGCCCTTGATCAGGGTGGTGACGGTGAGCTTCTTCAGCTCGCCCTTGCCCGCGCCGACCGTCGGCTTGGTCTTCAGCGCCGGGTCGGCGTCGGCGGGAAGCTGCGGTGCGGCGGCGGCGGTGGGCTCGACCGGGGCGTCGGCGCTGGCCGACGGGGCGGCCGCGGTGGAGTTTGTGGCGTCGTCCCCGTTGTTCAGCCAGACGATGCCACCGATCAGCGCGGCGACCGCGAGGACACCGACAAAGGCGCCCAGCATCGACTGCCGGCGGCGCCGCGCCTCGGCGGCCTTCTTCGCCGCCAGCTGGGCGGCCAGTCGCCGCTCCGCCTTGGTGCCCGGGCCCTGGCCCGCCGACCGGTTCTGCACACGCTCGCTCACGTCGACTCCCCTGCTGGGTGGGTGGTGCGGCCCGCCGGCCGCTGTCGAGACCAGCGCACACGGTACCCGCCCGGACGCCCGCGGTGCTCCTACGGCCGGCTCCGATTCCGACAGCTCGGCCCTCCGTGGGCACCAGCGTGATGTCGGTGACGAACGACGCGACAGGGCGGTGGGCCGGCAACGGGCGTGGCGACGGCGAACGACAGCGACACCGGACTCACCGGAGTACGTTCACGACCATGGCGATCCTCACCGAAGTAGACCTTGCCCTGCTCGCCGAGCCGCAGCTCGCGCACGTGGCGACCATCGAGCCCGACGGCACCCCGCACGTCACCCCGGTCTGGGTGGACACCGACGGCGAGCACATCGTGTTCAACACGGCCGTCGGCCGGAAGAAGTACCGCAACATCGAGCGCAACCCGTCGGTCGCGGTTTCCGTGGTGGACAAGGCCGACGACTTCCGCACGCTCTGGGTGAAGGGCACCGCCGAGTTGATCACCGAGGGTGCCGACGAGCACATCGACCGGTTGGCGAAGAAGTATCTCGGGCAGGACACCTACCCGTTCCGGCAGCCCGGCGAGGAGCGGGTGATCGTCCGGGTCACCCCCACCGAGAAGCTCGGCCGCGGCTGAGCCCAGGCAGGGCCCCTTCTCAACGCCTCCGGTAGAGCAGGGGCCCTCCACCAACACCGCCGTTCGGCCGGGAGACCAGCTGAGTGCGCACTTGGGTCTGTTGTTCACCGCATCGGCGTGTTCTCATACGGGACGACGACGTCACTGATCTCGTGGCGGCGGCCCTTGTCCATTCCGCTCTGCCTCCATCCCACAGGCGTGAAGGGTGCAACGATGCGCAGAAGATCAACTTTCCAGCTGGCGGTCCTGACCGCTACCGCGGCGACGTTCCTGGCGGCCGGAGGCGCCTCCGGGGCGGTGGCCACGGCAGCGCCCGCGACCGCCTCCCCTGGGGTAGCGGCGTGTGAGCCGGGTGCCGACGGGCACAGCGCGGCGCGGGTGAAGGAGGGCGCCACCGCCCACGAACCGGAGCTGTACTCGAAGAACGAGGCGAACGCCTACGGCGTGATCAAGGATTCGCCGCGCCTGCCCAACGGCAGCGTCACCATCCCCACGGTCTTCCACATGATCTCCGACCACCCCCTGAGCGCGGCCGAGACGAACCGGTTCAACACCATGATCGCCGCGCAGATGAAGGTGCTCAACGATTCGTTCGGAGGCAGCACGGCGCCCGACGCCTCCGACACGCCGTTCCGGTTCTCGCTCGCCGACACGACGTGGACGGTGAACAGCAACTGGTACACGGTCGTGCCGGGCAAGAACGAGCGCGACATGAAGAAGGCGCTGTACACCGGCGACGCCCGCACCTTGAACGTGTACGCGGCCAACATCGGCGGCGGGCTCCTCGGCTGGGCGTACTTCCCGAAGGGCTACAACAACGGCCGGGACTACATCGACGGTGTGGTGATGCTCGACGAGTCGATGCCGGGCGGAACGGCCGGCAAGTACGCCCTGGGTGACACGCTGACGCACGAGGTCGGGCACTGGCTGATGCTGGAGCACACCTTCGCGCACGGGTGCTCCGCCTCCGGCGACTACGTGGCGGACACCCCGCGCGAGGCGGCGCCGCAGTTCAACTGCCCGGTGGGCGCGGACACCTGCACCGCACCCGGGCTGGACCCGATCCACAACTTCATGGACTACACGCAGGACTCCTGCATGAACATGTTCACGGCGGGCCAGGCGGACCGGATGAGCGACGCCTGGGTGGCATTCCGGGCCGGCGGCGGCAAGCAGTAAGCGGGGCTTGGTGTCGGGGTTGACGGGCCGCGTCCAGCGGCTCGTCAACCCCTTCGCCGTCAGGCGGTCTTGCGGGGGGCGGCCTTCTTGGCGGCCTTCTTGGCCGGCGCCGCCTTCTTCTCCGCGGTCTTCTTGGCCGCCGCCTTCTTCGCCGGCTCGGCCTTCTTGGCGGCCGCCTTCTTCGCCGGAGCCTTCTTCGCGGCCGCCTTCTTCGCCGGCGCCTTCGCGGTCTTGGCCGCCTTGGCCGCCTGCTGCGCCGACCGGGCCGAGGTGATCGGGGTCGGCTCGCCGGCGCCGCCGGCGGGCGCCTCGCCCCGGGCCGCCCGGGCCCGCTCGACCGACGCCTTCAGGGCGGCCATCAGGTCCACCGCGGCGGCCGGCGCGGCCTCTTCCTCCTCCGGCTGGACCACCTCACGGCCCTCGATCTTGGCGTCGATCACCTCCTGCAACGCCGCCCGGTAGTCGTCGGTGAAGGCGTCCGGCTCGAAGTCGCCGGCCATCGAGTCGATCAGCGAGCTGGCCATGGCCAGCTCCGGGGGACGGACCTTCAGGTCCTCGTCCAGGAACCCGAAGTCGGGGGTACGCACCTCGTCCGGCCAGAGCATCGTGTTGAGCAGCAGGACGCCCTCGCGTACGCGGAGGGTGGCGAGCTGCTCCCGCTGGCGCAGGGCGACCTTGACGATCGCCACCCGCTCCGAGTCGGTCAGCGCGTCGCGCAGCAGCACGTACGGCTTGGTGGCCGAGCCCTCCGGCTCCAGGAAGTACGCCTTGTTGTAGAGGATCGGGTCGACCTGCTCGGCAGGGACGAACTCCAGCACGTCGATCGCGTGCGAGGTGGTCAGCGGCAGGTCGGCGAAGTCCTCGTCGGTGAGGATGACCATCTCGCCGCCGCCGATGTCGTACCCCTTGGCGATGTCGTCGTAGGTGACCTCCTCGCCGCAGACCTGGCAGGTGCGCTTGTAGCGGATCCGGCCGCCGTCGTCCCGGTGCACCTGGTGGAAGCGGATGTCCTTCTCCTCGGTGGCCGAGTAGACCCGCACTCCGATCGACACCAGGCCGAACGACACCGCTCCTTTCCAGATGGCTCGCATCCCCGCGCTCCTCTCCCTGGTTCTGACCAGAATTGCAAACGATCGAACGGCACGCACGCCCTTCCGTGCGCAACTACAGTGATCAGGTGCCCGGCGCGCCGTTGAAGCCGATGCTCGCGATGACCGGGCATCTCCCGGCCGGTGCCGGCTGGGCGTACGAGTTCAAGTGGGACGGGGTCCGCGCGCTCGCCGACATCTCCTACGGCGACCAGCACCTGTACGCGCGTTCCGGCGTGGAGATCACCACGGCGTACCCGGAATTGATCATGTTGAAGGAGCAGGTCGACGACGCGCTGCTGGACGGCGAGGTGGTCCTCTTCAACGAGCTCGGGCAGCCGTCGTTCACCGCGCTGGCCGAGCGGATGCACGTGCGGAACCCGACCAAGGCGGCGCGGCTGGCGGCCAGCATGCCCGTCACGTACATGATCTTCGACGTGCTGCGGCTGCGCGGCGACGACCTGACCGGCCGCCCCTACCGGGAGCGGCGCGCGGCGCTGGAGTCGCTCGGGCTCGGCGCGGCCCGGTGGGCGGTGCCGCCCGCCTTCGCCGACGGCCCGGCCACCTTCGCGGCGGCCGGCGAGCACGGGCTCGAAGGGGTGATGGCCAAGCGGGTCGACGCGGTCTACCGGCCCGGGGTGCGCTCGCCCGACTGGGTGAAGGTCAAGCTGGAGGTGACCGGCGACTTCGTGGTCGGCGGCTGGCGGCCCGGCGCGCGCAAGATCGGTGGCCTGCTGGTCGGGGTGCCCCGGCCGGACGGGCGGCTCACCTTCCGGGGCCGGGTCGGCGGGGGGATCGGCGCGGCCCTCGAGCGGGACCTGCTGCGCGAGCTGGAACCGCTGCGCACCGCCGCGTCACCGTTCGCCGGGGACGTGCCGCGCGAGGATGCCCGCGGCGCGATCTGGGTAACCCCGCGGGTGGTGGTCGAGGTCAAGTACGGCCAGCGCACCCCCGACGGGCGGCTGCGCTTCCCCCGGATCCTTCGGCTGCGGCCGGACAAGCCACCCGAGGAGGTCGACGATGCCAGCTGACCGGTTGAAGGTGGACGTCGAGGGACGCGCGCTGGAGCTGTCCAACCTGGACAAGATCCTCTACCCGAAGGCCGGCTTCACCAAGGGCGAGGTGATCGACTACTACACCCGGATCGCCCCGGTGCTGCTGCCGCACCTGCGTGACCGGGCGCTGACCCGGATCCGCTACCCGAACGGGGTCGAGGGCGGCTCGTTCTTCGAGAAGAACGCCCCGGCCGCCACCCCCGGCTGGGTACGCACCGAGACGCTGCCCGCCCCCGGGTCGAGCAAGGGGCGGGAGACCATCGACTACGTGGTCTGCGACGAGCTGCCCGTGCTGGTCTGGCTGGCCAACCTCGCCGCCCTGGAGCTGCACACGCCGCAGTGGAAGATCGGCGAGCACCCGGACATGATGGTGGTCGACCTGGACCCGGGCGCCCCGGCCGCGCTGAAGCAGTGCTGCCAGGTGGCGCTGCTGATGCGCGACCGGCTCGCCGACGACGGCATCGAGGCGTACCCGAAGACGTCCGGCAAGAAGGGCATGCAGCTCTGCTGCCCGATCGCCGGTACGCAGGATTCCGATTTCGTCTCGGGTTACGCCAGGCGGATCGCCCAGGAGCTGGAGCGGGCGCACCCGAAGCAGATCGTGTCGAAGATGGCCAAGAACCTGCGCCCCGGCAAGGTCTTCATCGACTGGAGCCAGAACAACGCGGCCAAGACGACGGTGGCGCCGTACTCGCTGCGCGCCCAGGCGGTGCCGGCGGTGTCCACCCCGCTGACCTGGGACGAGGTCGAGGCGGGCGCGGCGGGCAAGCGCCCGTCGACCAAGCCGTACACGGCGGGCGAGGTGCTCAAGCGGGTGGAGCAGCAGGGCGACCTGCTGGCCCCGCTGCTCGACGGCGGCCCCGAACTGCCCGGGCGCTGAGCGGCCCGGGCAGTTCGGGTCAGCGGTTGCCTACAGGGCGAACAGCAGGGCGGCGTCGAGGAGGACGACCACGGCGGTGGCGAAGTGGATGCCGAAGGCGACCGCTTTCGCGCCGCCGTGCCGTAGCACGATCAGGGTGTCCCCCAACGGGTTGAGCGCGACGATCAGCATGAACCAGGCGACCGCGTCGGCGCTGGTGAAGGCGATCAGGGCGAGGCCGAGCAGGCCGTAGGTGAGGTCCCGCAGGCCCTTGATCGTGAGGTACGCGGGGTCGCCGTCCGGCGCGGCCGGCACGCCGTAGCCGGCGGCTGAGGCGCGGGGCGCCAGAAGGAACCGGGCACCGATGAAGACGCAGAAGAGGCTGAGGACGACGGCGAGCCCGTAGGCGACGGGGCTGAGCATGTTCGACTCCGAATTCTAGCGCTGCTAGGTCTGGGAGCGAAGCTAGCAGAGCGATGGCAGATTGGCTAGCGGTGCTAGACTGGCGAGCATGTCGATTCAGGCCCGCCGGGAGCGGGAGCGGGCGGAACGGGAACGGGCGATCGTCGCCGCAGCCCGGGAGCTGGCCGAGTCGGAGGGCTGGGACGCCGTCACCACCCGCCGGCTCGCCGCCGAGATCGAGTACAGCCAGCCCGTCCTCTACAGCCACTTCAAGGGCAAGGACGCCATCATGGCGGCGGTCGCCGTGGAAGGCTGCGGTGATCTGGCCGCCGAACTCGCCGCCGCCCGGGCCGCCGCGACCGACCCACGGCAGGCGGTGGCCGACATGGCCAGGGCGTACGTCGCGTTCGCCGAGCGCCGGCCCGCGCTCTACGACGCGATATTCAACCTTCCCGTCGACCTGCCCTTCGCCAGTAAGGACGCGCCGGTCGAGCTGGCCCGGGCCTTCGCCGAGCTGGCCGAGACCCTGCGGCCGGTCGCCGGCGGCGACGACCTCGAGGCGTTCACCGAGACCTTCTGGAGCGGGCTGCACGGCCTCGTCACGCTCATGCGCAACGGCCGGCTCCGGCGCGCGGACCACGAGCGGCGGCTGGCGATCCTGGTGGACCGGTTCACCCGCTGAACCGTCCCGCCGGTCGGAGCGGTCGGGCCGGCGTGCGGGTGGCCAGTGGACGGCGACCCGGAGCTGCCGGGCGTTCGTAGGCCGGGAGCTCCGCCAGATGTCCGCGATTCCAGACAACCTTCTGCGGCACCGCCACGTGATAGGTGCGTGACTGACCAAACACGACGACTGTCCGCGGTGGACCGGTCGTACGTCGCATTCGTCGAGATGGCCTGGCAGCGACATATCCGGCTGGCCCTGCTGCTGGCCGGCGACCGGGGGCGGGCCGAGGAACTGCTCCAGGACAGCCTGGTCAAGGTGTACGAGCGGTGGCGGCGGCTGTCCCGGCTCGACGACCCGCACGCCTACCTGCGCCGCGCCCTGGTCAACAACCACACGTCCGGGTGCGACCTGCGCGCTGCTGGCGTTGGGCGTCGCCACGGCGGCGACTGTGGCGACCACCCCGACCTCGGGTCGTCCAGGCGTCAGCGCCGAGCGGGGGTCCCAGCCGGAGCCGGCCTCGCCGGCGATGAAGCTGGTCTCGGCCGCCACCGCCAGCCAGAACATCAGTTACCGGATCCGGCTGACCAACTCGGGACCGGAAGGACTGACGTACGAGGGCGCGTTCGACCCGAGGACCACCACCGGCTCCGTGCGGGTGCCGAAGGACGATTCGATCATGGTCGAGCTTTTGATCAACGGCACCCGGTACGAAGGCGCGGAACGGCCGCAGGGCAAGCTGCCGGCTGACAAGGGCCCGGGCGAGACGTACGGCCGCTACGGCCAGTACCCCGGAAAGTACGACCGGCTGTCGCTCTACAGCGACGGCAACGATGTCCTGGGCAACACGGCACCCGACCCGGCGAGCCTGATCAGGGCGCTGAAGGCCGCGAACGGGACCATCACCGAGAAGCCGGACGGCACCCTGCACTTCGAGTACGCCATCGAGCACAAGCAGGAAATGGGATCAACCACCACGTCCGGCGACGTCACGCTCGACGCCGACGGCCGGATCGCGAAGGTGGCACTGTCCGGCACCTGGCAGTCGACGATGAAGGGCCGGCTCGACAAGGGCACGTTCAGCTCGACGCTCGAACTCTTCGACTATGGCGTCCCGGTGAAGGTGGAACGCCCGACCGACGTCGTCATGGTCAAGAGGTAGTCCGCACTGGTCTCCCCGCCAGCGACGAGCTGCCCGCGGCCCCACGGTCGCGGGCAGCTCTGGGCCTTGCGGTAGGCCGCCGGTGGCTAAGGTGGGGCGAACCGGATCGAAGGAGTGCCCGATGGCTGCCAGCAGCACCCCCATGACTGTCACGGGGGCCGCCGGGCACCCGGAAGACCGGGGGTTGCTCACCTGCCTGGACGACGCGACCGGGGAGCGGGTCGAGCTGACCGCGCCGCAACTCGGCAGCTGGGCGGCCCGGAGCGCGAGCCTGCTCCGGGACGGGTGCGGGCTGGGCCCGGGCAGCCGGGTGGCGGTGCTGCTGCCGCCGCACTGGCGTACCGCCGCGGTGCTGATCGGCGCCTGGTCGGTCGGGATGGCGGTGTCGTTCCGGCCGCGAGCCACCGCCGGGTTGCCGGTGCTCGAACCAGGCGGCGACCAGCCGTACGACGCGGTGTTCGTTACCCCGGAACGCCTCGACGACTGGCTGGAGGACGTGCCGCTCGGCACACATCGTTACCTGGTCCCCACCGGGCCGGCGCCGCTGGCCGAGGTGCCGCTGGGCTGGCTCGACTGGTCCACGGAGGTGCTCCGGCACACCGACATCCCACCCGACTACACCGCCGTCCGCCCGTGGGACCCAGCCAGCCCCGACGGCACCAGCTACGGAGAGTGGCGGCAGTTGGCGTCGGCGATCGCCGAACAGCTCGACCTGCGGGCCGGTGATCGGCTGCTGGTGGACGCCGCCGAGCACGAGCAGCCGGTGAAGTGGCTGCTCGCCCCGCTCGCCGCCGGCGCATCCGTGGTGATCTGCGCCAACCTTGATCGGTCCAAGCTGGCTGCCCGGATCGAGACCGAGCAGGTCACCCGGGTGCTCTCCAAATAGCTCTGATCACTTGCAGGTCATCCGGTTCTTCCAGGCCAGGCCGATCACCACCGGGCCGTTCGTCGACGGGTCGTGGTACGAGATCACCACCACCGCGCCTTTCGGAATGGCCGACGGGTTGATCGTCAGGACCGTGCTCGCGTCCGCCTCGCTCTGCGAGGGGAAGATCCGATCATCAAGTCTGGGCGCGGGCACGGACTGGCAGATTGAGCCGACCCTGACTTCCGCCGGCACGCCGGCTTCGGACAGCGCCTTTCGAACCGCGTCCGGGTCGGCGAACTGCTTCTTCGACAGGGTGAGAGTCACCGTCCCGTTGGGCTTGCTGACCACGGAGAAGGCGACCAGTTGCGTCGGAGCGATGCTGGCCGGCCGCTGCGCGGACGGCGGCGCGGCGGGTCCCGAGCCGGTGAGCGCCGGCACGGCCACGGCCAGCCCGGCGAGCACCCCGGCCGCGGTCACTGCGGCCAGCCGCCGTCGGCGCCGCGAGGTGCCCGTGGCGATGATGTCCTCGGCCGGCCTGTCCATGTCCAAGCCGGACAGGCCGTCCGCCACGGCACGCAGAACGTCTTGGTCTCTCACTGCTTGATCTCCTGAGTCTCGGCGCGTACGAACTGGCCGCGCAGCGTCGCGACGGCCCGGGACAGGTGAGCGGTGACAGTTCCCGCGGCGATGCCGAGCACCTGAGCGGTGGTCTCGGTGTCCAGGTCCAGGAACGCCCGGAGCGCGATCACCTCGCGCTGGCGGGCGGGCAGCCGCCGCAGCGCCGCCATCAGCGCCGCATCCACGCCCCGGCATCCGGGCCGACCGCCACGTCGTGCCCGTCGGCCAGGGCAACCTCGCGGCGGCGGCGCCGCCAGGCCGACACCCTCACGTTCAGGGCGGTGCGCACCACCCACGCCTGGGGGGCCGGGTGCCGGCTGACTTTCCGCCAGGACATCCAGGCCCTGGTGAACGCCTCCGCCACCAGGTCCTCAGCGCCCTCGCGATCGCCCGTGCCGGCCACCACCGCCCGCATGCAGGCGGCCCGGTGGACCCGATAGAACTCTGCGAACTGTGCTTGCTCGTGTCCCACGTCCCGTACACGCCTGAGCCCGTCGGGCCACTTACCTCCGGCCGACATCTGCCCGGACAGAGTTACTCGCACCGGACGAGGCTCGACAGCCGCATCGCCGCCGAGCAGGTGACCCGAGTGCTCTGCGCACTACCTTTCGGCCCTGGTGCGCCGAGCGGTACGCCATTTGGCGGCATAGGGCAGCACGAACAGGTACAGGCCGCTGAACAGGAGCAGGAAGAGCGGGAGCAGCGGCACGTAGGACACCCAGACGACGGGCTCCTCCTGTGCCAGCGCGACGAAGGTGACGATGACCGTCACCGTGAAGACGATGGCCAGCCAGCGGTGGATCTGTCGGACCAACTTGTTCCAGTTCAACGGGACCTCCTCGGAAGACGAGCAACCCCGCCCCTGCGCCTGCCCGGGCGGGACATCCATGGCGGGTCACGCTAGCTGTGGCTCGGTGACCTGGGCTTCTCGATTCCTGACCGGTCTGGCCACTGGTCCGGGCCGTCGTGCGGGCGCCCGGGCCGGCGGAAACTCATTGACAGTGGTGCGGGAAGGGATGCCTACTTGCCCACCGGGCGTCGTGCGGCCGGCGACAGACGAAGGGGCAGAGGATCATGGCAGAACCGGGCGGAAATGCGCTGACCTGGAAGGAGTTCGGCGAGGAACACCTCGACGCGCTGACCGGACTGGCCGAGGCGTGCCTGGCCGCCGACGGTGGGCTGCCGCTGTTCGCCCGCCGGCCGCTGCTGCGGGCCAGGCTCCTCCAGACTCGTACCCTCGGCGGCTGGCAGGACGGCGGCCTGGTCGCGGCCGTCGGCGTCGGCACCGGCGGGCAGCCGGCCACCAGCACCGGCCTGGTGCATCCGGCCTGGCGGGGGCGGGGCCTGGGCAGTCGGCTGCTGAGCTGGGCGGACGAGCAGGCCGGCGACGCGGACCTGCTGCTGACCACCGAGTCCTGTAGCCCGGGCGCGGACGCCCTCTTCACGGCACGCGGCTTCGAGTTGACCTTCACCGAGTGGGTGCTGCGGCACGACCTCACTACCCTGCCGGCGGTCGCGCGCCCCGACGGCGTGACCACCGAGCCGGTGACGCTCGATTCCGAACTGTTCGAGACGTATCGTGCCTCCTTCGCCGACCGACCCGGCTTCGGCGCGCCCACCGCCGAGGACTGGCTGGGTGACCTGCGGGACGACGACGAGTACCGGCCGGACCTGTCGCTCATCGCGCGCGGTCCCGACGGTACGGCTGTCGGCTTCCTCAACGTCATCGACAACTGGATCGACCAGGTGGGTGTCGTGCCCGGCTGGCGGCAGCGACGGGTCGGGGCGTACCTGGTGGCGGCCGCGCTTCGGTCGCTGGCCGGGGACGGTGCCCGGGAGGCGTGGCTCTGCGTCAACGACAACAACTCCGCCGCCGCCCTGTACCGGCGGCTGGACTTCGCCGACGCCGGCCGCCGCGCTCGCTACCTGCGCCGGCGCGCGTGACCGCCGCCGAGGCCGCGTCATGATCCGCATCGGCGATGTGGCGGTATCGAGGCGGGCTGGATGCCGCCACATCGGCGATGTGGTGTGCGGGTCAGGCCCGCAAAGGCGGTGTCATCAGGGGCAGGCCGGGCCGACGCCGCGCAACTGCGCCTGCGGCTGGCTGGTCACCAGCCCGGACAGCTCCACGATCACCGACGAGCAGTTGTTCGTCTCGTCGGACTCGCTGAGCTTGCCGTCCGGGTCCACCGTCGTGAACAGGACGTACGTCCCGTCCGCCAGCCCGTACGTGTCGATCATCTGGTCCGGGAGGTACCAGTTGTAGCGGTCCGCCCAGCCCGGTGACATGCCCATGTCGAAGTAGTCCCGGCCGCCGCTGGTCGACTTCGGGTCCAGGCAGGCGGGTGCCGGGTACGACAGCGCTGCGTCCCCCTTGGTGCCCCAGCCGACCAGGTCGGTGTCGGCGATGCAGAAGCTGACCTTGTCCGCGACGGCGGCCGGCGCGCTGCCGACGACCCTGCCCGCACCATCGGCCAGCCACAGTTCGGACTGCGCGAACCCCTTGAAGTGGTAGTGCCCGTGGATCGGGTGGAACTCCACCTGACCGGCCGACAGATCCCGCCAGGTCGAGTCGGACCGGTAGACCCGCTGCCACACATCCTCGTCCTGCAGGACGCCCGACTGGCGGGAGTAGTGCAGCTCCACCGGGCCGGTCCCGGCGTTCTGCAGCACCTGGTCGAACCGGAGGCACTGGCGGGCGCCCTGCTCACTGCGCTCGCTGTCGAAGCACGACTGCCCCGGCTGGGCGGTGTCCCCGAAGATGCTGCCCGGGTTGTCGTACGTGACGTTCTCCTGCGGCAGCGACTTGAGGTCGGGTAGCAGGTCGCGTACCGGCTGGACCGTCGGCCGGTACTCGACCTCGGCCAGGCCCTGGTAGGCGATGACCGGGTCCGGGTCCACCGCGCCGAAGGTGACCCCGTACGAGACGTACACGTCGTAGGAGCCGTTGCGGGCGGACGGGATGATGACCGACTGGGCGGTGCCGACGCCGGCGGTGGACTTCGCCACCAGCGTCTGGCCCCGGTAGACGAAGAGGCCGAGGCCACCTTCGGTGGCGCCGTCCCACCGGATCGCCACCTGTACCCCGCCGGGGCGGGTCCAGGTGCCGGGCGGTAGGGCGACCGTGAGTCGCAGCTTGTCGCAGTGGACCGTCCGGCACTCGGGGATCTGCCGGGTGCCGGGTCCGTCGCTGCGGACCGTGCCGGTCCAGTACGAGGCCGGGCCGTCCGACCTCAGTTTCACCTCGCCGGGACTGGCGGCCTGCGCGGCCCGCGGCAGCGCGGTGCCGGCGAGGACCAGCAGACCGGCCGCGAGCAGCGCTCCGGCCCGCCGGGTGCGGCCCGCGGAAAGACGCCCTGATACCGAGGTACGCATACGCGCATCCTCCTCAATATAGGTGGCTGTGAAACAGCCACGCTATACGGAGCGCACATGCTCTGGCATCAGCCCGTGATGCCATCCGGCATCGGGCGGGCGGTCAGCGCCTCAGTCCCCGCTCGGCAGCTTCGGCCCGAAGATGTCGGGTCCTCAATGGGCCTGGAGCTGAGCGGGTGATGCCCTCACTGGAAGAGCCGGCCGGGCCTTCTGGAGCGGCCCCGCTTGGTGATTATGGAGTCCCTGCGTCGGCGGCGCACCATGATCGAATTTGCCTTCCGCTTCAACCCTTTGAAGATTCGATCCCTCATCGCGCACCTCTCTTTCCGCGTACGTCGGATCGGCCATGGCGATTCCGCGCCGAACAGTGGCCGGTCGTGGCACTGGCGCGGGCGGCTACCGGGCCTGGTCCTTCGCCTGTCCCAGCCCGCGTACCCGACGTGACAGCAGCCATTCGTCGGCGTCGGCCTGCGCCGCCTCGCCGTGGGCCGGAGCGAAATGACCGGTTCCGGGGGCGCCGCGCCGGCAAGGACGTGTTCGTCGCCGAGCAGGGGAAGCGCAGGCGGGTGAGTCGTTTACGACATCAACTCCATAGCGGGCACGAGGCAACCTCGCTCCCGGCACGGTAGGCCCCAGGCGGGCAAGAACGGGTCAGTCGAAGGAGGGCAGCGACGGGCCGAGGACGTCGTCGGCGTCCACGATGGTGTACGCGTAGCCCTGCTCGGCGAGGAAGCGCTGGCGGTGGGCGGCGTACTCGGTGTCGATGGTGTCCCGGGAGACCACGGTGTAGAAGTGCGCCTGCCGGCCGTCGGCCTTCGGTCGCAGCACCCGGCCGAGGCGCTGCGCCTCCTCCTGCCGGGAACCGAACGTGCCGGACACCTGGATCGCCACCGCCGCCTCGGGCAGGTCGATGGAGAAGTTGCCGACCTTCGAGATGACGAGCGTGCGCACCTCACCCGAGCGGAAGGCGTCGAACAGCCGCTCCCGCTCCTTGTTGGTGGTCGAGCCCTGCACGATCGGCGCGTCCAGGTATTCGCCGAGCTGGTGCAGCTGGTCGATGTACCCGCCGATGACCAGGACCTGCTCGTCCGGGTGCCGGTCGACCAGCGCACGAACGACCGGCAGCTTGGTCCGGGCGGTCGCCGCCATCCGGTAGCGCTCCTCGGCCTCCGCCGTCGCGTACGCCATCCGCTCCGCGTCGGTCAGGGTGACCCGTACCTCGGTGCACTCGGCCGGGGCGATCCAGCCCTGCGCCTCGATGTCCTTCCACGGCGCGTCGTACCGCTTGGGTCCGATCAGGCTGAACACGTCGCCCTCGCGGCCGTCCTCGCGGACCAGCGTCGCCGTCAGGCCGAGCCGGCGGCGGGCCTGAAGGTCCGCGGTGAACCGGAAGATCGGCGCGGGCAGCAGGTGCACCTCGTCGTAGATGACCAGACCCCAGTCGCGGGCGCCGAACAGGTCCAGGTGCGTGAAGGCGCCCTTGCGGCGCGAGGTGAGCACCTGGTAGGTGGCGATGGTGACCGGGCGGATCTCCTTGCGCTCGCCCGAGTACTCGCCGATCTCCTCCTCGGTCAGCGAGGTGCGGGCGATCAACTCCCGCTTCCACTGCCGGCCGGCGACCGTGTTGGTGACCAGGATCAGCGTGGTCGCCTGCGCCTCGGCCATCGCCGCCGCCCCGACCAGCGTCTTGCCGGCGCCGCAGGGGAGCACCACCACGCCGGACCCGCCGGCCCAGAACGTCTCCACGGCTTCCCGCTGGTACGACCGCAACGTCCACGGCTTCCCGCCGTCCTTGCCGGCCTCGGCCAGCTCGATCGGGTGCGCCTCGCCGTCGACGTAACCGGCCAGGTCCTCGGCCGGCCAGCCGAGTTTGAGCAGCGCCTGCTTGAGCCGGCCCCGCTCGGACGGGTGCACCGCGATGGTGTCGTCGTCGAGCTTCGCACCGAGCATCCCGGCCAGCTTCTTGCTCTTGGCGACCTCGATCAGCACCACCCGGTCCAGCGCGCGCAGCACCAGGCCGTGCACCGGGTCGTTGACGAGCTGGAGCCGGCCGTACCGGTCCATCGTCTCGGCCACGTCGACCAGCAGCGCATGTGGCACGGGGTAGCGGCTGTATTTGATCAGGGCGTCCACCACGCCCTCGGCGTCGTGGCCGGCGGCCCGGGCGTTCCACAGGCCCAGCGGGGTGAGCCGGTAGGTGTGCACGTGCTCGGGAGAGCGCTCCAGCTCGGCGAAGGGCGCGATCGCCATCCGGCACGCCTGCGCGTCGGGGTGGTCGATCTCCAGCAGCAGGGTCTTGTCCGACTGCACGATCAGTGGTCCACCGCTCACGCCAGCGTCCTTTCGCTTGCCGGGATCTCCTCGCCCGCACGACGCTGACCTGCCGAAGGCGGACCATCCAGTGTTGCACGCCCGGAGGTGTCCGAAAAAAGTCACGCCGAGAAGGCAACGGGACATCCATCTCGTACGTCTAGGAAGGGAACGCCTTGCCAGGGGGAGGGCCCATGAAGCGTGTCCGGTTCGCTGCCCGGGTCGTCAGCCTGGCGGCGGTCGTGCTGGTCGGCGTCGGTGCGTGCGCGCTCGATCCGCAGGGCGACGACGGATCCGGGGCCGCGGCTCCGGCACCCGTCGCCGTGACGGAGAAGGCATCGGGGGCGAGCGCGCACGCACCGACACCGGGCCAGCCGTCGCCGTCCCCGTCGGTGTCGCCGAGCCGGACGGCCACGCCGAAGCCCAGCCGGTCGACGAAACCGAAACCGAGCGCCACGCCGAAGCCGGTCTGCCCGCAGGGCGAGCGCCAGCGGGGAGTGGAGACGTACCTGGCCAAGCTGGGTGGGTTCGGGACGGTGACCGTGGACGGGCAGCAGTCGGCCGCCGATTGCGCCGCGATCAAGAAGTTCCAGCGCCGGTACGGGATCAGCCCCGCCGCCGGTCGCGCCGGCGCCACCACCTACGACGTGGCGCGCCGCCTGGCCACCACCGACGTACACCGTTGCCGGGCCGGCTCCGGCCTCACCTTCTGCGTCGACCTGACCCGGCAGACGGTCTGGGCGATGCGAGGCGGCAAGGTGGTGATGGGCCCGACGGTCACCCGCACCGGCATGAGCGGGTACGCCACCCCGACCGGCACCTACCGGGTGGGCGGGCGGAACCTGAAGGAATGGTCCAACCCGTACGAGGTGTGGCTGCCGTACTGGCAGCGGTTCAACGGCGGCATCGGCTTCCACGAGACGACCACGTACCTGCACAACGGGTCGATCGGTTCGCACGGCTGCGTGAACCTGCTGCACCAGGACGCGGTGCGGCTCTGGGAGCTGGGCTCGATCGGCACCCGGGTGGTCGTCTTCGGTCACCGTTCCGGCACCTGAGCAGGCCCGGCCGCCCGCACCCCTGACCCTCCCCGGGTGGAATGGGGGTTTTCTCCCCTGTTCGGCGGCCGATTCCGGTGCCACCCTGGAAATCGGGTCCGGCGGGGCGGGAGGGGCTGACGATGACGGTCGATCACGAGGTGCTCCCCGAGGACGACCGGGCGACGGGGAGCGAGGTCACCCCGGCGGCCCTGCTCGGGTACGCGGCCGCCGCCGTCGGTGTGGTCGGCTGGTTCTTCTTCGGTCTGCTGGTGCAGCGCCAGGGCTTCGTCGACTCGGTCGGCGAGTCGGCCGGCGCGGCGTTCGGCCTGCTGCTCGCGGTGTCGGTGATCGGCACGATCCGCCGCAACGGACGCTGAGCGGGCCGAGCCCCGGCCCGCTCAGTCCTCCCGCACCGCCGCGGTGATCCGGTGCAGGGCGAACGTGTGCAGCATCTCTGTGCGCTCGTCCTCGGCGCGCAGGTAGCCCGCGCCGATCGACACCGGCCGGACCAGGCGGGACGCGGTCGCCCCGTGCGCGTCGACGTAACCCACCCAGACCAGCGCCTTGTCGCGTACCGCCTGCTGGAGCACGGCCAGCGCGTCGCTGTGGCTGTGCGCCGGCACCGGACCCGTACGCGCCGCGCCGCCCCGGACCACCGCCGGCGCCCGCCGGGCCGCCCGCGCCGCCGCCTCGCCCCGCCGGATCTGCTCCACCACCCCGAGCAGTCGGGGCATGGGCAGCCGGGGCGCCGCCAGCGGGTCCAGGCTGTGGGTGGCGGCCGGCATCCGGGCCGGCGCCCGACGGGTCTTCGGCCGGGCGAGCACCGTCGCGCCGCTGGCGTCCTCCGGCACCGGCGCGTACCCGGCGTCGCGCAGCGCGGTCAGCATCCGCCCCACCTGATACGGGGTGGCGAGCACCGTCGGAGCCAGCCGGCGGAACGCCAGCGCCTCCAGCCGCTTGTCGGACAGCACCTCGGTGAGCA
Source organism: Micromonospora sp. NPDC007230 (assembly GCF_042869115.1). Classification (NCBI taxonomy): domain Bacteria; kingdom Bacillati; phylum Actinomycetota; class Actinomycetes; order Micromonosporales; family Micromonosporaceae; genus Micromonospora; species Micromonospora sp. NPDC007230. The sequence goes on from NZ_JBIAFE010000006.1 coordinate 218,652, forward strand.
GTGCCTCGTCGTCGCTGCGCACGTACCCACCGGCCGAGCCGACCCGCAGCCCGCCGTGCTTGCGCGCGACGTCGTCCACCAGGTAGCTCAGGCCCTGCGGCACCGGGGTGCGCGACCGGCGGCGGAAGAGCGCGTGCAGGTCGTCGGCGGAGTAGCCGGCGTCCAGGGCCCGCCGGACACTGGCGGTGGTGACCCGGTGCACGCTCGCACCGCCGGCCGACTCGTGCTCGGCCACGGCGTCCAGTTCCCCGGCGAGCGTCGGGTCGGGCGGGCCGGGCACCACCACGGTCAGGTCGGCCTGCACGAGGAAGTGGTCGACCGGGGCGGGGAGCAGTGCGTCCAGCGCGCGTACGGCGGTGGACGGCTCGCCCGACTCGGCCTCGGAGAGCAGCCCGAGCGGGTCGTCCGCCCGTTCGTCGGCGTCGGTCACGTCGGCCAGCAACAGCCGCCCGTACGAGGTGAGCGCGCCGAGCCCGGTCACCCCGAGCTGGGCCGCCTCGGCCAGCACCTCCCGGTGCGCGGCCTCCCGGCCCCGGGCCCGCCGGGGCGCCCGCCAGTCCAGCAGCTCCAGCACCTCGTCCGGGGTCGGGGCGGTCGCCGGGGCCAGGTCGGCCAGGGTGGCGAGCACCGCGTGCCGGGCGGCCGGCGCGCCGGCCCGCTCCGCCTCGGCGGAGAGCACTGAGATCGGCCGGTCCCGGTCGTCCCGCTGGCCGACCAGGCCCACCTGGCGGGTCATGGTCAGCCAGGCCCGGGCCAGCTGCTCCCAGCGCTGGGCCAGGGAACTGGCCCGCCACACCTCGTACCCGCCGGTTGGCAGGATCTGCTGGTCGCCGCCGTACCGGGTGGTGGCGGCGCCGGTCAGGTCCAGCTCACCGACCAGCCCGGCCGCGTACGCCACCTCGAAGAGCAGGGCCGTGGTCTGGTCGTCCAGCCCGAGCCCGCGGGCCAGCCGGCGCAGGTCACGCACGCCGACGCCGCCGGAGCGCAGCACCGGGGCCGGTTCGGCGGCCAGGTTCTCCAGCAGCGCCTCGGTCTGGCGTACCACCTCCATGGTCTGCCCGGCCCCGGCGGAGTCCACGGCCTTCGCCTCCCGTGGCGGGCTGGCCACCACCGGCGGGCTGGTCCGTAGCGGGCCGAGCGGGCCGCTGTCCCGGCGCAGCACCAGCCCCACCTCGCGGGGCAGCTCGACCGTGCCGGCGCCGCCCTTGCCGCCGGACATCCGAACCAGCAGCCGGTGCTCGACCAGCCAGCGGATCGGGGAGCCGGTCGGCGCGCCGCCGTTGACCAGGTCCGGCGGGAGCACGTCCTCGGTGCCGGTGGCAGGGGCCTCCAGCGCGCCCGGGGGCACGGTGCCGACCGGCGGGCCGGCGGCCAGCCGGTCCAGGATCGCCCGGGCCGAGGGCGGCGCGGCCAGCAGCGTCCGCCGCAGCTTCGCCGGATCGGTGCACACGGCCGCCGCCCGCGGGTCCAGCTCCGACGCCGGCCGGCCCAGCCCCGCCGGGTACGGCGACACCTCGTCGACGCCGCCGACCACGTGCAGGTCGTGCTCGGGACCGTGCAGCAGGAAGAGCGCGCGGAGCCGGTCCACCGCGCTCCGGACGGCGGTCGGGGCGGGCGGGTGCGGGCCGGCGGTGGCCAGCGCCAGGATTTCCTCGGTGCTGGTGCCGCCCTCCTCGGGGTGCCGGGTGAGCCGGGCGGCGTCCAGGATCAGGAGGGTGAACTGGTCCAGCCCGTCGAGGGCCCGGGCCACGGAGACCCGCGACTGGGCGCGGATGGCGAGGGCGGAGACGTCGGCCGGCACCGGTACGACGAGGTCCGGCCGCAGCCGGAGGAGGGCGGCCAGGGACTCGTCGGAGAGCGTCCGCAGCTGGTCGGCGAGTGAGGTGGTCATCGTCGTTCCACGCTAGCCCGGCCGGGGGCCCTCCCGCCCCTCGGACGTCCGGCTCGGCTCGGCGGCCGGGTAGGTTCGCGGCATGCCTCCACTGATGGTCGGCTTCGACCTCGACATGACCCTGGTCGACTCGCGCCCCGGCATCGCCGCCGCCTACCGGGCGTTGACCGCGCTGACCGGCGTGCCCGTGGACGCGGACCTGGCGGTGTCCCGGCTCGGCCCGCCGCTGCGTACCGAAATCGCCCACTGGTTCCCGCCGGAGCGGGTGGAGGAGGCGGTGGTCGCCTATCGCGAGCTCTACCCGGCGTACGCGATCACGCCGACGCTGCCGATGCCCGGCGCGGAGGCCGCGATCGACGCGGTGCACGCGCGCGGGGGCCGGGTGATGGTGGTGACCTCGAAGATCGGCCGGCTGGCGAAGCTGCACCTGGATCACCTCGGGCTGGCCGTCGACGAGCTGGCCGGGGACCTTTTCGCCGAGCAGAAGGCGACCGCGCTGCGGGAGCACGGTGCGACCCTCTACGTCGGGGATCACGTCGCCGACATGGCAGCCGCGCAGGCCGCGGGAATCCCGGGCGTGGGAGTGACAACCGGGCCCTGCTCGGGGAACGAACTGGGGGACGCGGGTGCCCACGTGGTGCTGGATGATCTCACCGGATTCCCGGCGGCGCTGGACCGGATCATCGGGCTAGCCTTGAAGGGGTAGTTGTCTCGAGCGAAGCAGGGGTTGTCAGGTGCCGACGGGTCGAGTGAAGTGGTATGACGCGGCCAAGGGATACGGCTTTGTCACCAGTGACGAGGGTGGCGACGTGTTCCTGCCCAAGGGCGCGCTACCGGCCGGCGTCGCCGACCTCAAGGGTGGCCAGCGGGTCGATTTCAGCGTGGTCGACAGCCGCCGGGGCGCGCAGGCCATGGGTGTGAAGCTGCTGGAGGCGCCGCCGTCTGTGGCGGAGCTGCGCCGCCGGCCGGCCGAGGAGCTGCACGGCCTGGTCGAAGACATGATCAAGGTGCTGGAGGCGAAGGTCCAGCCGGACCTGCGGCGGGGTCGTTTCCCGGACCGGAAGACCGCGCAGAAGATCGCTCAGCTGGTCCACGCGGTGGCGCGCGAGCTGGAGGTCTGAGGGACGAGCCCGGCGTCGGCGGCCCGACCCAGCAGCGCCTCGACGGCGGCGAAGCCGGCCTCACCCAGGTCGGCGGTGAACTCGTTGACGTAGAGGGCGATGTGTCGGTCCACCACGTCGGGCTCCATCTCCTGCGCGTGGGAGAGGACGTACGCCCGGCTGGCCTCCGGGTCGGCCCAGGCCTGGCGGACCGACTCGCGGATCCAGGCGGCGGCCTCGACCGGGTCGACCGCGCCCTTGCGGGCCAGGATCGCGCCGAGCGGGATCGGCAGGCCGCTGTCGCCCTCCCACCACTCGCCGAGGTCGACCAGGGCGGTCAGCCCGTGCCGGGGGTACGTGAACCGGGCCTCGTGGATCACCAGGCCGGCGTCGTACCGGCCGGCGGCTACGCCCGGCATGATCTCGTGGAACGGCACCACCTCGATCCGCGCCGGTGGCCGTTCCGCCGACCAGAGCCGGAACAGCAGGTATGCCGTGGTCCGCTCGCCCGGCACCGCGACCGTCGCGCCGGTGAGGTCGGTCCGGTCGCCGCGGGTGAGCACCAGCGGGCCGCAGCCCCGGCCCAGCGCGCCGCCGCAGGGCAGCAGGTGGTAGTCGTCGAGCAGCCAGGGCAGCGCCGCGTAGCTCACCTTCACCAGGTCGAACGCCCCGCGTTCGGCGGCCGTGTTGGTCACGTCCACGTCGGCGTAGGTCACCTCGACGGGCGGCGCGCCTGGCACCCGGCCGTGCACCAGGGCGTCGAAGACGAAGGTGTCGTTGGGGCACGGGGAGATCGCCAGGGAGAGCGTCACGCCCCCACCGTAACTCCGCGCCGCGGACCACCCGCCACCCCGGTCCCGCCACCGTGACGCCGCAGTGGTGTGCCGTCCTTCGACGGTGGGTGGCCTGACCGGAACCGGCGTTGCCTCGCGCCGGCGGAGACCGGAACCGGCGATGCCTCGCGCTGGCGGAGATCGGAACCGGGCGTTGCCTCGCGCCGGCGGAGACAAGACTCGCTGCTCGCTTTGGAGCTGACATCGCAGACGATTCAGGGGTGGTCGTCGGCCCCTCTTCAGCGATGGCTGGGCGGCGCGCTTGCGGCTCTAGCTGGGTGGCGCGCCGGCGATATCACCAGCGACTCAGCTCCAAAGCGCTTCGCTATCCACACCTCGCCACGTCAAGAAGCGGATGTCCACAGGGTTATCCACAGGTGGGTGCGCGCTGTTGAAAGGGCCCTGAGGCTGGGGCACATTTCGGGTGTGGTGGAGTCGCATTCTTCGACCGAGCCGGGCATAGACCTGGGCGATCTGCTGCGCCGGCTGCGGCGGCAGGCCGACCTGAGCCAGCGCGAACTGGCCGCCCGGGCACGCGTGCCTCAGGCCACGGTGGCGCGGATCGAGTCCGGCCGGGCCATCGATCCCCGGTACCGGACGGTGGAACGGCTGATCAGTGCCGCCGGGGGTGAAGTCCGGTTCTCCTGCCACGACCCGACATCCGGCGGCTCCACGGACGCCGGACCCGCCGAACCACGCCAGCCGCCAGCGCCGGTGCCGCACGATGAGCTGCGCGACCAGGCCGGGCGCCGGTATCCGGCCCACCTCGACGTGTGGGAGGTCCGCGAGCCGAAGGAGTGGCCCGGGGCATGGTGGGCGGAGTGGTACAACCTGCCGCCGGAGAAGTGGCCGCTACCGCTGCCACCGGCGACGTACGAGATGAACCGGGAGTACCGGGATCGGCGGCGCGAGGCGGAATGGGTGCGCGGATCGGTGACGGTCCGGCGGGTGACCGGGACCCTGACGACCACCTCCTGGCGGTTCGTGGCGGAGTTGCCCGGCGGTGACCTGGTCGGGGAGCTTCGGGCGCACGAGCAGAGCCCGCATCTCTACTGGGGCGGCGAGGAACGCCCGGGGGAACGGGAGATCGTCCTGGATGGGCTGCTCGTCGCCGCCCGGCACCGTCGGCTCGGGATCGGTCGTCGGCTGGTGGAGGCGCTCGTCGGGGAGTTGCCGAGGGCCGGCATCGGGGTGGTGCGGGCGCTGACCCAGGAGCCCGGCATCAGCTTCCTGCTCGGGTGCGGGTTTGAGCTGGATGCGAGCCGGCCGGCCGCGTTGCGGCTGGAGCGGCCGGTCAACGCAGGGCGGCCGCCGCCGCGGTGAGGGCGGCGAACGCCTCCCGCATCCGCCAGGAGCCGCGGTCCCGGGGCCCGATCGGGTTGGAGACCGTGCGCAGCTCGGCGAAGGGCAGGCCGGCCTGGGCGGCGGCGACGGCGACGCCGTACCCCTCCATGGCCTCGGCCACCGCGTCGGGGTGCCGGGCGGCGAGGGTGGCCGTGCTGGCGGCCGTGCCGGTCACCGTGCTGACCGTGAGCACCACACCGACGGTGGCCTGCGGCAGGGCCGTACGCAGGGCACCCAGCAGCTCCGGGTCGGCGGGTACGCCACTCCCGACGCCGAGCAGCTCCGCCGACATGCCCAGCTCCTCGATCGGGAGGAAACCCTCCGGTGACTCGGCGCCCAGGTCCGCCGCGACGCTGCGCGTCGCCAGCACGGCGCCGCCGATCTCCACCCGGTCGACGAATCCGCCGGCGATGCCCGCGCTGACCACCGCCCGGTACGGCCGCCCGGCCGCCTCGGCGAGCGCCAGCAGCCGGGCGGTGGCGGCCCCGGCGACGGCGGGGCCCACCCCGATTGGGGTGACCGTGACCGTCGGGTCGGCCAGCCCGGCCCGGATCGCCTCCGCCTCGGCGGGTACGGCGGTCACCACCAGCAGCCCGCTCACGCCACCGGCCCTCGCGGACCCTGTCGGTTCTCCTCCTCGGCCCCGCCCGGCCCGCCGACTGGGGAGGAGGACGGGCGGTAGATGTGGAACCCGGGCGGCGCGAGGGCGTCGTCGTCGGCCGGGGCGGGCGTGGCGGCCTGGGCGGGAGCCGGCGAGGTGGGCGTGGAGTCGGCCACCTCCTTCGCCGGCTCGGCCTGCTCGGCGGCCAGCTCCTCGTCCCCGAGCGGCCGGCCGACCAGGCGTTCGTTACGCAGCCGGCTGGCCACCAGCACGCCGCGCGCGGCCACCAGGGCCGCCACGCTGGCGGCCACCGCGACCCCGACCCGGCCGGTGAAGGGGACCAGCCCGAGCCCACCGCCGGCCACGAAGGCGAGCATGAGCGCGGTCTCCGAGTGGGCGAAGGAGCTGGCCCGCAGCCGCTCCGGGATCCGCTCCTGGATCGACGCGTCGACCGCGAGCTTGGCGATCCCGCTCATCAGCGAGGCGCCCAGGCAGAGCAGCGCCACCAGCGGCAGCGAGAACTTCAGCGCGGCCAGCACCGCCACCCCGGCCACGACGATCGTGCCGCTGGACTGGATCGCCGCCGGCCGGTGGATGCGCAGCCGGGTGCCGACCGCGGTGGCCAGGAAGGTGCCCACCGCCAGCGCGCCGCCGACCAGGCCCAGCGCACCCTGGGCGCCCAGGTCCCGGCCGAAGAAGTCGGTGGTCAGGTCGCCGGCCTTGATGGCGAACGCCATGAAGAGCAGCAGGAAGCCGTACACCCCGCGCAGCGCGGCGGCGCCGATCAGGGTGGCGATCACCAGGCGGCCGGCCGGGCGGCCCCGACCCAGCGGTCGTTCCCCGTCGCGGCGGCGCAGTGCCCGGAACGGCTGCGGCACCCGCTCCGGCGGCTCTGAGTCCGCCCGCGGCGGCAGGCGCAACGCGATCACCATGCCGACCAGGAAGATCAGCGAGGCCACCCGGAGCGGCCACTGCGCCCCGAACCAGAACGTGGCCAGCCCGAGCGGGGCGACCAGGCCGCCGGCCACCGTCCCGTAGACGCTCGCCCGGGCGCCCACCTGGGAAAGCCCCAGCCCTTCGGGCAGCAGTCGGGGTACGGCCGCCGAGCGGGCCACCCCGTACGCCCGGGAGAGGGCGAGCACGCCGAACGCCGCCGGGTAGAGCCCGAAACTGCCGAGGTAGTCGGAGAGCAGCCAGGCGAGGAAGGCGCGGCCGAGCATGGTGGTCGCCAGGGCGTACCGGCGGCCGTGTCGGAAGTGGTCCAGCAGCGGCCCGACCACCGGGGCGAGCATGGCGAACGGCACCATGGTCACCAGCAGGTAGAGGGCGACCTTGTTTCGCGCCTCGCCGAGCGGCACGTCGAAGAAGATCGTCCCGGCCAGGCCGATGGCGATCAGCGTGTCCCCCGCGCAGGAGAGGGCGTGCAGGTCGAAGAGGCGGACCATGCCCACCTCGTTGCCGGCGCTGCGCGCCCGGGCCGAGCCGGCCCGCCGGGTCATCCACCGTCCGCCGTGCAGCGAGCCGCGGAGCAGCAGGCGGGTGGCACGGATGCCGGTGCCGACGGTCCGCCCGAGGAGGGACCGGCCGGAGCGGGAGGACAGCGGCATGTCTCCCATCCTGGCCCATCTGATCGGCCCGCGTCGCACCACCTGTGGAGAACGACTCCGGGGAGTGCCTGACAGCCGACCGTGGGCATGGGGAACAATGGGCGGGTGACCAGGCCCGCCTCCGCCCGCGCTCCCCGGCTCGACCAGGTCTGCGCCGCCGCCGTCGAGGTGGCCCGCGCCGCCATCACCGAGGTGGACCCCGCCGACGTCGGCGAGCACCTCCAGGCCGTCGCCGAAGGCGACCGGCTCGTCACCCACTACTTCGACTGCCGGCTGGCCGGATACCGCGGCTGGCGCTGGGCCGTCACGGTGACCCGGGTGCCGCGCAGCCGGCACGTCACGATCTGCGAGACGGTCCTGCTGCCCGGCCCCGACGCGCTGCTCGCCCCGGGCTGGGTGCCCTGGCAGGAGCGGCTCAAGCCGGGCGACCTGGGCCCGGGCGACCTGCTGCCCACCCCGCCGGACGACGAGCGCCTCGCCCCGGGCTACCTGCTCTCCGACGACCCGGCGGTCGAGGAGACCGCGTGGGAGCTGGGTCTGGGCCGGCCCCGGGTGCTGTCCCGGGAGGGCCGCTCGGACGCCGCCCAGCGCTGGTACGACGGCGACCACGGCCCGAACGCCGCGATCTCGGTGGCCGCGCCGGCCGCCGCCCGCTGCGGCACCTGCGGCTTCTACCTCCCCCTCGCCGGCGCCCTGCGGCAGTCCTTCGGCGCCTGCGGCAACTTCTACGCCCCGGACGACGGCCGAGTGGTGAGCGCCGACCACGGCTGCGGGGCGCACTCGGAGACGCTGGCCGAGACGGCCGAGACGCCGGTCGACGAGCTGCCCACGGTCTACGACGACAGCGCGGTCGAGGCGGTGTCGGTCAGCCGGGCCCCCGGCTCGGTGGAGGCGGCCGAGCCCGCGGAGCCGTACGGGCACCCCTGACGGCTGTCCTGCCCGCCGCCGGAGTCAGTCCCGGCGGGCGGCGGCCTCTCGGCGGCGGCGCCGGTTGGCGTCGTGCCGCATCATCACCGCGAGACCGGGAAAGCCCCACAGGAAGCCGGCCAGGCAGGTCCAGAGCCAGTTCTGGTGCCCGTGCTCGGTGAGCCAGCCGCGGAAGAAGATCAGCAGCACCAGCCCGACGACCGCCCAGACGATCAGCCCGGCGACGGCGAACGGCACCATCGGCGGGTCGAGCGGTTCGGGCCGCGGCGGTTGCTCCTGAGGCACCGGCACAGCGTACGCGAGGCCGCGGACATCCTCCCCCTGTTGTACGCCGCGGCGTTGTTGTTCATCCTGTACTTCCCGCGCGGGCCGATCGGGTCCGTGGTGTTCTGACGCGGGGAAAAGTCGATCTTCTGGTGAGCCTGGTCATATCGCATGTCGTTAGCCAGGCTCATTAGTTAAGCTAACTAGTGTGACGGAGCGGACGGTGACGGCGAAACGCGTGCCACCGGCGCAGCTGGCCCCTCAGCTGCGTAATGCGATCACCCGACTCAACCGGCGGGTCCGGCAGGCCCGCCCGGTCGGCGACCTGACGGGCAGCCAACTCTCGGCGCTCACCAGCCTCAACCTGGCGGGTGCCCTGACGCCCCGGGAGTTGTCCGACGTCGAGCGGGTGCAGCCGCCGACGATGACCAAGATCGTCGCGAAGCTGGAGGAGCGCGGCCTCGTGCAGCGCACCCCCCACCCGACCGACGGCCGGCAGGTCATCCTCGCGGCGACCGAGGGGGGACGGGCCGTGCTCGAGCAGTTCGAGCGGGCCCGCAACCAGTGGCTGGCCGACCAGCTGGCCGAACTCACCGAGGAGGAACGCGACACGCTGCGGCGGGCCGCCGACATCCTCCAGGAGATCGCTCGCGCCTGAGTCGACCGCGTCGTGCGGTCCGCCCCGTCCGCCGTGGATGAGGCGTACCCGACGCGAGGAGGCGCACTTAGCGTGCAGGCCAGGCTGAGCACGATGTTCCAGTCCCTACGAGTCCGCAACTACCGACTCTTCGCCACCGGACAGCTGATCAAGTTGATCGGCGTCTGGATGATGTTCATTGCCCAGGACTGGCTCGTCCTCGAGCTCAGCGACAACTCGGCCACCGCGCTCGGCGTGGTCACCGCGTTGCAGTTCACCCCCGTCCTGCTGCTGACCCTGCTCTCCGGCCGCCTCGCCGACCGCTACGACAAGCGGTTGCTGCTCTTCATCGCCAACGCCTTCTGGACCGCGCTGGCGCTGGTGATGAGCCTGCTGGTGATCACCGGCCTGGTGCAGTTGTGGCACGTCTTCGCGTTCGCCGCCCTGCTCGGCGTCGCCAACGCGGTGGAGACCCCGGTCCGGCAGGCGTTCGTCTCCGAACTGGTCGGCGTACCGCTGCTGCCGAACGCGCTCTCGCTCAACGCGGCCACCTTCAACTCGGCCCGGATCATCGGCCCGGCCGTCGCCGGCCTGGCCATCGCCGCCTTCGACGTCGGACCGGTGTTCCTCTTCAGCGCGCTCAGCTCGATCGCCCCGCTGGTCAACGTGGTCCGGATGCGTACCTCCGAACTGCACCGCAAGGACCTGCTGCCGGCCGGCCAGCGCGACCAGGCCCGGGTGGTGGACGGCCTGCGGTACGTCGCGCGCCGGCCCGACATCCTGCTGCCGATGGCGCTGATGTCGGTGATCGGGATGAGCCTGTTCAACTTCCAGCTCACCCTCGCCGCGCTGGCCAAGACCGTGTTCAACACCGGCGCCGCCTCCTTCGGCCTGTTCAGCACCGCGCTCGCGGTCGGTGCGCTGACCGGCGCGCTGGCCGGCACCGGGCGGCGCAGCCGCCCCTCGGTCTGGCTGGTGCTCGGGGCGGCGGTCGGCTGCGCCACCTTCGGCACCCTGGTCGGGCTCGCGGGGGCGTACTGGCTGGTCGTGGCGCTGCTGCTGCCGACCGGGTTCTTCATGGTCTTCTTCGCCCAGGCCGCGAACCAGCGGGTCCAGCTCAGCGTCGACGCCGCCTTCCGGGGCCGGGTGATGGCGCTGTGGGTGCTGGTCTTCCTCGGCACCAACCCGGTCGGCGCGCCGATCATCGGCTGGGTGGCCGAGACCTTCGGCGCCGGGGCGAGCATCTGGATCGGCGGGCTGATCTCGCTGGCCGCCGCGCTCCTCGCGCTCACCTGGCAACTGCGCCGCTCCGGCGCCCGGTTGCGGATGCGGGTGCTGCCGATGCCCCGCTTCTACGTGGTCTCGCCCGGCGCCGAGTGACCCGTTGACCACCGGAAGGACCGGTTCCCGCCCCGGGGGCCGGTCCGTCCGTTTACGCATTCCGGCCCGATCTCGCCAAACGGGTAGCGGGCCGCCACGAGGCGGCTTAGCGTCGATATGTGGGAGTGGGGCGGGGACTTCTGTTGATGCTGGCGATCCTCGCCGTCTGCTGCCTGCCCGCCGTCTTCGCGCTGCTCTTCTGCGCCGACGAGATCATCGACCGGGTGGCCTGCGGCTGGGCCGAGTGGCGGGAGCAGCGCCGCGAACGCCGGACCATCGCCCGGCTGGACCGGGCCATCGAGGCGGACTCGCTCACCCGCGACATCGACCTCACCGAGTTCGACCGGGGGGACCGCCGCCCGCTGGAACAGCTCGCCGTCGACCTGCGCCGGCTCGGCGGCCACCGGCTCGCCGCCGCCGACCGCTCCGTGGTGTGGCACGGCGCGGTCATCGACGCGTACGACGAGCGGCTGCGCGCCGCCTGCCGGGCACTTGACATCACCGAGCATCTGGCCGACCTGGAGGGCGTCGACCGGGAGATCGAACGGGTCCGGGTGGAGGGGCTGGTGCACGCGGCCGGGCTCACCCTGCCCGCGGCCCGCGCCGGGCACCATCAGCGGCACCGCTGACGCCGGTGCGGCTCTTCGTCGCGGTCTACCCGCCCCGGACGGCGGTCGACGACCTCACCGCCCAGGTGGCCCGGCTGCGGGTCGGCGCCGCCACCGCCGCCGGCACCAACGTCCGACTGGCCGACCCGGCGAACGCCCACCTCACCCTGGCTTTCCTCGGCGACGTGCCGGACGACCGACTGGTCGACGTGGAGAGCGCGCTCGGGCTGGCCACCGAGACGTTCCGCGACGGCCGGGACAACTCACCCCGGCTTCGCCTCGGCGGTGGGGGCAGCTTCGGGCGCGGTCGGTTCACCGTGCTGTGGGTGGACGCCCGGGGCGACGTCGAGGGGCTGGCCGTGCTGGCCCGGCTGATCCGGTTCGGGCTGCGCCGCGCCGAGCTGCCGCACGACGAGAAACCGTTCCGGGCCCACCTGACGATCGCCCGGCCCGGGGACCGGATCGACCGCGCCGACATCCTGGCCGACCGGGAGGCCCTGCACGACTACCTCGGCCCGGAATGGCCGGCGGAGGAGCTGGTGCTGGTCCGCAGCCATCCCGGCCCCCGCCCCACCTACGACCGCCTGGCCGCCTGGCCGATCTGACCCAGGCCAGCGCCGCCGGGGATCGCGCCAGGTCGGCGATCCGGCGGTGTCCTCGGTGCACCTACCCCGCGAGATCGCCGACCTCGCGGCGCAGGCACGCGCCCGGGCCGGCCGGAACGCGTCCGGTCGGCCCGGGACGGGGTCACCAGGCCCAGGCCTCCGGGCCGGGGCCGCCGTTGCCGAGCGGCGGGAAGAGCTCGTCCAGCCGCTGCAGGGTGGTCTCGTCGAGGTCCACGTCCAGCGCGCCGAGGGTCCGGTCGAGCTGGTCCAGCGTGCGCGGACCGACGATCGGGGCGGTCACCCCGGGCCGGGAGAGCAGCCAGGCCAGCGCCACGTCGGCCGGGTCGTGGCCGAGGTCGGCACAGAGCTTCTCGTACGCCTCGATGGTGGACCGGTGCGCGGCGAGCGCGTCGGCCGACCGGCCGGTGGTGCCGCGCGCCGCGCCGCCCTCGGCCATCTTCCGGATGACCCCGGAGAGCAGCCCGCCGTGCAGTGGCGACCAGGGGATGATGCCCAGCCCGTACTCCTGCGCGGCCGGGATCACCTCCAACTCGACGTGCCGGGTGAGCAGGTTGTAGATGCACTGCTCGGAGACGAGGCCGAGGAAGTTGCGCCGGCCCGCCGCCGCCTGCGCCCGGGCGATGTGCCAGCCGGCGAAGTTGGACGACCCGACGTAGATCACCTTGCCCTGGGCGACCAGGGTCTCCATGGCCTGCCAGATCTCCTCCCACGGCGTGGTCCGGGAGATGTGGTGCATCTGGTACAGGTCGATGGTGTCGGTCTGCAGCCGGCGCAGCGACTCCTCACAGGCCCGGATGATGTGCCGGGCGCTGAGGCCCTGCTCGTTGGGCCAGTCGCCCATCTTTCCGTACACCTTGGTGGCCAGGACGACCTTGTCGCGGCGCCCGCCGCCCTGGGCGAACCAGCGGCCGATGATCTGCTCGGTGACGCCCTCGCCGAGTTTCCAGCCGTAGACGTTCGCGGTGTCGAAGAAGTTGATTCCGTGTTCCAGAGCCCGGTCCATGATGGCGAAGCTCTCCGGCTCGTCGGTCTGCGGACCGAAGTTCATGGTGCCGAGGCAGAGCCGGCTCACCGCGAGACCGGTGCGTCCCAGGTTCGTGTACTCCATGGGTCCACCCTGGCACGCGGGCACTTCGAGTGCCTTGCGACGACTCCAGCTCGGCTGACGGCCATAATTCGGCCTCCGCGCCGCTTGGCGGCTCTCCGGACCGAATGAAGGCCGGTCCGGCGCCGCGCTGCGACCTGGAGCCGTCGCGCGCCAGGGTGGACCGGGTGGATCAGGATGACTCGCGGGCCGCCGGGCCGCTGCCGAAGAGGACGTCGTCCCAGCTCGGCAGCCGCTTGCGCGGCTTGCCGCCGGCCTCCGCCGACTCGCCGCCGCCGGCCGCCGCTGCCGGGCCGGTGCGCCGCGGCCGGAGCACGGCCAGCGACGGTACGGCCGGGACCTCCTTCGGCGCGTCCGAGTCGTCGTCGAAGGCCGAACCCGGGCCGCCCCCGAGCAGCGCCGCGGCGCCACCGGAGACCGGCCGCTGGCGGGGTGCCTCCGACCCGGCCAGGGCGGCCGGGGACCGGGTGTCGAGACCCCGCCCGGACGCACCGCCGAGCGGCCGGTCCAGCGAGGCGAGCAGGGCGTCCCGGCCGGCGCGGATCGGGTCCCGACCCGGACGGGCGTGCTCGGCGGGCGCCGGCAGGCCGTGCCCGCCCCGGCTCGGCTCGCCGCGCGACGGGCCGGGCAGCGCGTGGCCGCCCCGCTCCGGTGCCGGCTCCTGACCGAGGATCGGCGTGGGCCGCTCGGCGCAGAGGTATTGCGCCATGTCGTCGTGCGGGGTGACGTGCTGCCGGGTCTTGTCGAGATCCCAGACCGCCTGCGCCGTGGCCTTGCCCGACGGCCAGGTGGCGATGATCCGCCAGGTGCCGTCGTCCCGCCGGTACGCGTCCCAGGAGATCTTCTCGGTGTCGATCCCGTGCTGACCGAGCCGGCCGTTGACCACCTCGGCCAGCGGGGTCGGCTTCTCCGCGCCCTTGAGCCTGGTCCGCCGGGCGTGCTGGGCGAGCATGGCCCGCTCCTGGAGCACCGGGCCGGCGTAGCGCAGGACGCGGTCGACCGGGACCCCGGCGATCCGGGCGACGTCCTCGGCGGACTCGCCGGAGCGGATCCGGGCCTGGATGTCCCGCGGCGAGAGCGACGGCGTCGGGTCGGCGGCGGTCGCCACGACCGCGAGGGGCGCCGCGCCGGGATCGGGGTGCAGCACCGAGGCGACGCGTTCGTCGATCGGCAGGGCGAGCAGGCGCCCGACCTCGTCGGCGAGCACCAGAGCCTGGCCGTCCTCGGAGAGGGCGACGAAGCGTACTGGGCGCATGGGCTTGCCTCCGTCCCGCTTCGCTGGCCGTCACGCCACGAGCCGGCCACCCGGGCGTCTCGCACCACCGTACGCGCATCTACCCGAAGGTGGGGGATGCGACACCCCGGCATGTCGCGACTGACCTGCGGCGATGATCACGGTGGGTGGCCGTCGGAGCGTCGACGGCCACCCAGCGTCACGAGGTGATCAGAGTCGCTCGACCACGTGGTCGACGCACGCGGTGAGCGCCTCCACGTCGGCCGGCTCGACGGCCGGGAACAGCGCGATCCGGAGCTGGTTGCGGCCCAGCTTCCGGTACGGCTCGGTGTCGACGATGCCGTTGGCGCGCAGCACCTTCGCGATCGCCGAGGCGTCCACCCCGTCGGCGAAGTCGATCGTGGCGACCACGTTGGAACGCAGCGCCGGGTCGGCCACGAACGGCGTGGCGAACTCGGACCGCTCGGCCCAGCCGTACACGATGCCGGCGCTCTCGGCGGTGCGCTTGGCCGCCCAGGCCAGGCCGCCCTGGGCGTTCATCCAGTCGGTCTGCTCGGCGGCCAGGAAGATGGTGGCCAGCGCCGGGGTGTTGTACGTCTGCTCCAGCCGCGAGTTGTCGATCGCGGTGACCAGGTCGAGGAAGGCCGGGATGTAGCGACCCGACTCCTTGATCTCGGTGGCCCGGGCGAGCGCGGCCGGCGACATGAGGGCCAGCCAGAGGCCGCCGTCGGAGCCGAAGCACTTCTGCGGGGCGAAGTAGTAGACGTCGGTCTCGCCGACGTTGACCTCCAGGCCGCCGGCGCCGGAGGTGGCGTCGACCAGCAGCAGCGCGCCCTCGTCGGCGCCCGGCACCCGGCTGATCGGCACGGCCACGCCGGTCGAGGTCTCGTTGTGCGGGGTGGCGTAGACGTCCACGCCGGCCTCGGCGACCAGGGTCGGGGCGCTGCCCGGCTCGGACTTGCGGACCGTCGGCTCGCCCAGGAACGGGGCGTCCCTGACCGACTTGGCGAACTTGGCCCCGAACTCGCCGAAGCTGGCGAACTGGGCCCGGTCGCGGACCAGGCCGAAGGTGGCGACCTCCCAGAAGGCGGTGGTGCCGCCGTTGCCGATGATCACCTCGTAGCCCTCGGGGAGGGTGAAGAACTCGGCGATGCCCCGGCGCAGCCGGGCCACCTGGTCCCGCACGGTCTGCTGCCGGTGGGAGGTGCCCAGGTAGCTGGTGGCGACGTCGGCGAGGGCGGAGACCGCCGCCGGACGGACCTTGGACGGCCCGCAGCCGAACCGCCCGTCGGCGGGCTTGATGTCGTCGGGAATCCGGATGGTCGGTGCGTCAGCCACGGTTGTCTCGATCCTTCCGCGTGGGCTGCGAGGAGGGGCCCTTCAGCGGGCGCGGACCGACGTCGGCCGCGCGTGGGCGCGCGGGGGAGCCGGGATCCGAGCCCGGTCCGGCGGCACTGCCGGCCTTCATCCTCCCACCCGGGCCGGCCCGCCCGGCGGCTGGTCCCATCCCCCGCGGTGAGGGATGCGCCACAGCGATGCGCGAAGGGCCCCGTCCGTGCCGGACGAGGCCCTTCGAGGGATACGCGGGATCAGACGCCGTGCGGGATGGCGTCCCAGCCCTCGACCTCCTGCGGCTTGCGCGGGCCGTGGCCGACGTACCGGGCCGAGGGGCGGACCAGCCGCTGGAGCTTCTTCTGCTCCAGGATGTGCGCGGACCAACCGCCCATCCGGGCACAGGTGAACATCGAGGTGAACATGTGCGCCGGCACCTCGGCGAAGTCCAGCACCACGGCCGACCAGAACTCGACGTTGGTGGCGAGCACCCGGTCCGGGCGGCGGGCCTGCAGCTCGGCCAGCGCGGCCTTCTCCAGCGCCTCGGCGACCTCGAAGCGGGGTGCGCCCAGCTCCTTGGCGGTGCGCCGGAGCACTCGGGCGCGCGGGTCCTCGGCCCGGTAGACCCGGTGGCCGAAGCCCATCAGCCGCTCGCCCCGGTCGAGGACGCCCTTGACGTACCCCTCGGCGTCGCCGCTGCGCTCGACCGACTCCAGCATGCTGAGCACCCGCGACGGCGCGCCGCCGTGCAGCGGACCGGAGAGCGCGCCGATGCCGGAGGAGATGCAGGCGGCGGCGTCGGCACCGGTGGAGGCGACGATCCGGGCGGTGAAGGTGGAGGCGTTCAGGCCGTGCTCGGCGGCCGAGATGAAGTAGGCGTCGACGGCCTTGACGTGCCGCGGGTCGGGCTCACCCCGCCAGCGCTTCATGAAGCGCTCGACGATCGTCTCCGCCTTGTCGATCTCCTTCTGCGGCACGGCGGGCAGGCCGAGGCCGCGGGCGGACTGGGCGACGAAGGAGAGCGCGGTGACCGACACCCGGGCCAGGTCCTCGCGGGCCTGCTCGTCGGAGATGTCGAGCAGCTGGTCGAGGCCCCAGTACGGGGCGAGCATGGCGACCGCGGACTGCACGTCGACGCGGATGTCGCCGGAGTGCACCGGCACCGGGAACGGCTCGGCCGGCGGCAGGCCGGGGCCGAAGCGCCCGTCGACCAGCAGCGCCCAGACGTTGCCGAAGGAGACCTGGCCGATCAGATCCTCGATGTCCACGCCGCGATAGCGCAGCGAGCCACCCTCGCGGTCCGGTTCGGCGATCTCGGTCTCGAAGGCTACGACGCCTTCCAGGCCCGGTTTGAAGTCGGACATGTCGTCTCCTGGCTTCCGGCTCGGTGCGCCCGCGCGGGCTGATCCGGCCCCGCTCCTTAGGCGACCCTCAGGGATGTGTTCGTGCCATCTTGCCTGCTCGGTAACCAAGTGCGCGACCCGCGGCGACTGTGCTGCACGCCTCATCCCCGCGGGTGGACAAGCTCACGGTCTGGGCCAGACTGGGCGGTGGGGTCTGGCCAGCGTCGGGGGACGCGGTCGCCCCGACGAGGGGGAGACGGAGTGACGGGCGACACACCGGCCCCGGCGGGCATGCGTAACGAGTACGCCGCCGACCTGGGCCTTTCCGAATCGGACCTGGCATCGGACTGGCACACCCAGTTCGGCCGCTGGTTCGCCGACGCGGTGGCGTACCCGCTGCCCGAGCCGAACGCGATGGTGGTCGCCACCGCCGACGCCGAGGGCCGCCCGAGCGCCCGCACCGTCCTCCTCAAGGGGTACGACCAGGACGGCTTCGTCTTCTACACCAACTACGGGTCCCGCAAGGCCGCCGAGGCGGCCGCCAACCCGTGGGCCAGCCTGGTCTTCCCCTGGTTCCCGATGCAACGCCAGGTGGTGGTCACCGGGCGGGTGGCGCGGGTGGACCGGGCCGAGACCGAGGCGTACTTCGCCAGCCGGCCGCGCGGCTCCCAGCTCGGCGCCTGGGCCAGCAGCCAGTCCCAGGTCGTCCCCGAGCGGGCCGCGCTGGACGCGGCGTACCGGGCGGCGGCGGAGCGGTTCGCCGACGTGGAGCCGATCCCCGCCCCGCCGCACTGGGGCGGGCTGCGGGTCCGGCCGGAGACGGTGGAGTTCTGGCACGGCCGGGTCAGCCGGCTGCACGACCGGCTGCGGTTCCGCCGTACCGAGGGCGGCGACTGGATCACCGAGCGGCTGGCGCCGTGACCGGAGTGAAGGAGGCCCGGCCGCGCGGATCGCGCCGCTGGGCGATCGACCTGCGTCCGCTGAGCGTGCCCGCGTACCGGCGGGTCTGGCTCGGCAACGGCGTGGTGATGTTCGGCTTCCAGTTCACCGCGGTCGCCGTACCGGTCGAGATGTTCGCCCTGACCGGCGGCTCGTTCTGGGTCGGGCTGCTCGGCGTGGCCGGGTTCCTGCCGCTGCTGGTCTTCGGGCTGTGGGGAGGAGCGGTCGCCGACGCCCGGGACCGGCGCCAGGTGCTGCTCGCCGCCGGCGGGCTGCTCTGGGCGTCGACCCTGGGCCTGCTGCTCCAGTCGGTGTTCCGGGTGGGCAGCCCGACGCTGCTGCTCGCCCTGGTCGCGGTGCAGTCGATCGCCTTCGCGATCACCTCACCGGCCCGTAGCGCGATCCTGCCGCGGCTGGTGCCGGCCGAGCTGGTGCCGGCGGCCAGCACGCTGAACTTCACCACGTTCACCGCGACCTCGGTCTTCGGGCCGCTCACCGCCGGCCTGATCTTCGCCACCTGGCGGATCGACGTCGGGCTGCCGATCGCGTACGCGGTGGACGCGCTGCTGTTCACCGTCTCGCTCTGGGCCACCCTGCGCCTGCCGGCGATGCCGCCCGAGCCCGACCCGGACGGCGACGGCACGCCGCGGAAGGCGGGACTGGCCAGCATCGTGGACGGGTTCCGCTACCTGGCCACCACGCCGGTGCTGCTGCTGTCGTTCGCCATCGACCTGATCGCGATGGTCCTGGCCATGCCGCGGGCGCTCTTCCCCGAGGTGGCGCAGGAGCGGCTCGGTGGTGCCGGAGCCGTCGGCTGGCTCTACAGCGCCATCGCCATCGGCGCGATGGTGGGCGGGCTGACCTCCGGCTGGATCGGCCGGCTGCGGCGGCAGGGGCTGGCGCTGGTGCTGGCCGTGGTGGGCTGGGGCATCGCGATCGCCCTGGCCGGGCTGGCCCGCCAGCTCTGGCTGGTGGTGCTGCTGCTCGGCCTGGCCGGGGCCGCCGACCTGGTCAGCTCGGTGCTGCGGCAGTCGATGCTGCTGATCTACGCGCCGGACCGGATGCGCGGCCGGCTCCAGGGCGTGAACACCGTGGTGGTCGCCGGTGGTCCACGCCTGGGCGACCTGCGCGCCGGCACGATGGCCGCCGGCTTCGGCGCCGGTGTCGCCTGGGTGGGCGGCGGCCTCGTCTCGGCCTTCCTCGCCGTGCTGCTGGTGGTGGCCTTCCCGGCCCTGCTCCGCTACCGGGCCGCCAGCACGGCGGAGGCCGAGCGGAAGTGAGCCGCCTCCCGTGCCGGCCGGCGGGCTGAGTCCGGCGCGGGTTGGGGCCGACGGGCTAAGGTCGCCGGCATGGAGAACGCCGTGAACCGGTCGCCCTCGGGGGCACAGTGGACCATCGCCGCCGACGGCCACGAGGCGGTCGTCGTCGAGGTGGGTGGCGGGCTGCGCGCGTACCGGCACGACGGGGTGGACTACCTCGACGGGTACGCGGCGGACGAGCTCTGCCCCGGCGGGGCCGGCCAGGTGCTGGCCCCGTGGCCGAACCGGATCCGGGACGGCGCGTACACCTTCGCCGACCGGTCGCTGCAGCTCGACCTGAGCGAGCCGTCCCGCAACAACGCCCTCCACGGGCTGGTCAACTGGGCGTCCTGGCACCTGGTCGAGCAGGCGGCGGACAGCGTCACGGTCGGGTACGAACTGCCGGCGAGGCCCGGCTACCCGTGGCCGCTGCGGCTGCGTACCCGGTGGCGGGTCGGGGCGGGCGGGCTGCGGGCCGAGCACGAGGTGACGAACCTGGCCGGCGAGCCGGCGCCGTTCGGCTTCTCGGTGCACCCCTACCTGCGGCTGCCGAAGACCGGCGTGGCGGAGTCGTCGCTGCGGGTGCCGGGGCGGATCCGGGTGCTGGTGGACAGCCGGCTGCTTCCGATCGGGGCGACCGAGGTGGCCGGCAGCGAGTACGACTTCACCGCGCCCCGCCCGATCGGCCACGCGGTGCTCGACGTGGCCTTCGGCGACGTCGAGCGGGACGCCGACGGCGGCTCGGCGGTGACCCTCGCCACGCCGGACGGCTCGGCCCGGCTGCACGTCTGGGCGGACCGCGAGTTCGGCTGGTGGCAGGTCTTCACCGGCGACACGCTCAGCGGGGAGCGGCACCGCCGCTCGGTCGCCATCGAGCCGATGACCTGCCCGCCGGACGCGTTCCGCTCCGGGCGGGACCTGATCGTGCTGGCTCCCGGCCAGACCTGGCGGGGTGCCTGGGGCGTCCGGCCCGAGGCCTGAGCATGGAGTTCGCCGACGTCGTCCGGCGCCGCCGGATGGTCCGCAACTACGACCCGGACCGGCCGGTCCCGCCGGAGGTGGTGGACCGGCTGCTGGCGCACGCGATCCGGGCGCCCTCGGCGGGCTTCGCCCAGGGCTGGGGCTTCCTGGTGCTGGAGGAGCCGGCGGACCGGGAGCGGTTCTGGGCGGCGGCCACCCCGGGCGTTGGCGGCCGGGAACGCTGGCTGGCCGGGATGCGGCGGGCCCCGCTGATCGTGGTGCCGCACGCCAACCGTTCCGCCTACCTGGATCGCTACGCCGAGCCGGACAAGGGGTGGGCGGACCGCGCCGAGGACCGCTGGCCGGTGCCCTACTGGTACGTGGACACCGGATTCGCCGCGTTGCTGATGCTGCTCACCGCCGTGGACGAGGGCCTGGGGGCGTGCTTCTTCGGCATCCCACCGCAGCGGATCGGGGCGTACCGGGAGGCGTTCAACGTGCCGGACGACTACCAGCCGATCGGCGCGGTCACGATCGGTTACCAGGCGCCCGACCACCGGTCACCGTCGCTGCGCCGGGGACGGCGGCCGGTGGACGAGGTGGTCCGGCGCGGCCGCTGGAATTGAGCTGGTTCCCCCGGTCCGGCGCGGGGTGTCGGCGGGGGAGAAACCGACATGAGGGAGTAAAACGCGGTGTGGCGGGTGCCGCTAGGCTGGCACGGACATCATCAGCTGCCCCGGAGCGCCCGCCGCGATCGGCGGGGCGTCGGGGTGGATCCGGCCTTGGGGGAGGGGAGCGTGCCGTGATCTTCAGAGCGGTCCGGGACGGGCGTCCCTACCCGGAGCACAACCTCACGCTCAAACAGTGGGCGGAGATCCCGCCGCGCCCGCTCCGGCTGGACCAGCTCATCACCACCAAGCGGGAGTTGGCGCTGGACAAGCTCCTCGCCGAGGACTCCACCTTCTACGGCGACCTCTTCCCGCACGTGGTGCAGTGGAACGGCGGCCTCTACCTGGAGGACGGCCTGCACCGGGCGCTGCGCGCGGCGCTCCAGCAGCGCAACCAGATCCACGCCCGGGTGCTGGTGCTCAGCGGCCAGCCCGAGTGACGGTTTCCTGAGTCTTCGTTAAGGTGGCGGCCATGAGCGAGCGCGAGCGAGCGAATCATCAAGCTCAGTTCCGGGCAGGTCGGGCCGGCGCCGGGCGGAGCGAGGCGACGGCATGACCGTGCTGGACCTGCTCGACGTCGACGCCTCGCTGAGCGAGGAGGAGCGGCAGATCCGCGCCGTCGTGCGCCAGGTCGTGGACGACCGGGTACGCCCGCACGTCGCCGGCTGGTACGAGGACGGCCAGGTGCCGGCGCGCGAGCTGGCCCGGGAGTTCGGCAAGCTCGGCCTGCTCGGCATGCACCTGACCGGGTACGGCTGCGCCGGCGCGTCGGCCGTCGCGTACGGGCTGGCCTGCCTGGAGCTGGAGGCCGGCGACTCCGGGGTCCGCTCGCTGGTCTCGGTGCAGGGTTCGCTGGCCATGTACGCCATCTGGCGCTACGGCAGCGAGGAGCAGAAGCAGCGCTGGCTGCCGGCCATGGCGGCCGGCGAGGCGATCGGCTGCTTCGGGCTGACCGAGCCGGACCACGGCTCCGACCCGGCCTCGATGGCCACCCGGGCCCGCCGGGACGGCGACGACTGGATCCTCAACGGCACCAAGATGTGGATCACCAACGCGCCGATCGCCGACGTCGGGGTGATCTGGGCGCGCACCGACGACGGGGTGCGCGGCTTCGCCGTACCGATGGACACGCCCGGGGTGACGGCGCGCGAGATCCGGCACAAGATGTCGCTGCGCGCTTCGCTGACCGGGGAGGTCGTCCTCGACGACGTCCGGCTCCCGGCGGACACCCGGCTGCCCGAGGCGATCGGGCTTAAGGCGCCGCTGAGCTGCCTCACCGAGGCCCGGCACGGCATCGTCTGGGGAGCGCTCGGCGCGGCCCGCGACTGCCTGGAGACCGCCCTGTCGTACGCGACCACCCGGACCCAGTTCGGCCGGCCGCTGGCCGGTTTCCAGCTCACCCAGGCCAAGCTCGCCGACATGGCCGTCGAGTGGAACAAGGGCCTGCTGCTGGCGCTGCACCTGGGCCGGCTCGCCGACGCCGGGAAGCTCCGCCCCGAGCAGGTCAGCGTCGGCAAGCTGAACAACGTGCGGGAGGCGCTGGCGATCGCCCGGCAGTGCCGGACCATCCTCGGCGCCAACGGGATCTCCGGCGAGTACCCGGTCATGCGGCACGCCAACAACCTGGAGAGCGTGCTGACCTACGAGGGCACCTCGGAGATCCACCAACTGGTCATCGGGCAGCGCCTGACCGGGCTCTCCGCGTTCGCCTGACCTGCGGTTTTCGACTGCGCCGCCGCTCGCCGGGCGGGTGTCGTACCGGGGCCTTACCGTCATTCTCAGACGCTGTGTCTGACGAGGACGGTGAGGGCGATGGCCCGCGACGGTGACATCAACGAGCCCACCAGGGAGTTCCCCGGCTACCCGAGCAGTGACGATCTCAGGGCCCGGTCGGACGGCACACCCGATCCCGCGCCGGGCGTCCCGCCGTCGGCGGGTGGTCCGGTCCGTGGCCTGCTCTGGGTGCTCGGCGCGGCCGCGCTGGCCGTGGTGGTGCTGCTCGGCGTGCAGGCCACCGGGATCCTGCCGGAGTTCCGCAACCCGTTCGCCAAGGAGCAGACCGACCGCAGCCAGCCGCCGCTGCTCAAGTCGATCCGGGATCTCAGCCGGTACGTCGCCGCGGAGGGCGACTTCCAGGTCGTGGTCGACCTGCAGAACGACCGGAGGAACGTGCCGGACTTCCTGCTCAACGAGCGGACCCTGTTCGTCGGGGCGGGCCGGGTCGAGGCGTACGTCGACTTCTCGAAGATCGCCGAAGGGGCGATCGTGGAGTCCGCCGACAAGAAGTCGGTGGAGATCAAGCTGCCCGCGCCGCAGCTCGGGGAGACCAACCTCGACCTGGAGAAGAGCTACGTCTTCGCCGAGCAGCGCGGCCTGATCAATCGGCTCAACGACCTGGTGGCCGGCAACCCCAACCGGCAGCAGCAGGTCTACCAGCTGGCCGAGGACCGGATCACCGCCGCCGCCCGGGACAGCGGGCTCACCGCGCGGGCCGAGGAGAACACCCGCAAGATGCTGGAGGGCCTGCTCCGCTCTCTCGGCTACCAGAAGATCACGGTCACCTACACGGCCCCCTGACCCTCCTGACGTCGGCGCCCGCCCCGAGTCCGGGGCGGGCGCCGCGCTGTCCCTACCCCCGACACGCGCCTCGCTGTCCGCCCGCCCCGACACGCGCCGCGCTGTCCGCCCGCGCAGGCGCGCCCGCAGCGGCGGCAGTTTCGGGGAAGTTGCTGCCTCAGGCGCGGCGGAGCCAGCAACTTCCCCGATGTTGCTGGCCGGGCCGCCCGGGCGGGCGGTGGCGGGGTGGGGTGGGGTGGGGTGGGGTGTCAGTGGCGGGTGGGGGCGAGGTAGCGGTCCTCGTTGGGCATCAGGATCCAGAGGATCAGGTAGATGATCACCTGGGTGCCGGGCAGCAGCAGGGACAGCAGGAACAGCAGCCGGACCAACCCGGTCGACATGCCGAACCGCTGCGCCAGGCCGGCGCAGACACCGGCGAGCATGCGCCCCTGGCGGGGCCGGACCAGTTTGCGACTCATCGTCGTACTCCCACTCTGCGGCGGATCCGCCGCGCTGATTCCACGCTAGGAACGGGTGGGAGCCGCGCCCTCGGCCCCGAGGAGGATCGGTGGCCTGGGCACCCGTAGGTGCTTACCCCGCCGGGTCCCGCCGACCCACGCCCAGCAACGACCTCGCTGGCGGGTCCGCCACTCACGTCTGGCCGAGCGTGCTTCGTCGGGCGGCCGCTGCCTGCGCTCGCTGCCGGCGCGGCACCGCACACCGCACACCGCACGCGGATCGCTGAAGATGGCACTCGATCCTGGATCGAGTGCCATCCCGGTCACGCCGAGGCCACTACTTCCTGGATCGAGCACGATCTCGGCGCGGGGCGCCGCGAGGGCGAGGAGGGCGCG
Source organism: Micromonospora sp. NPDC007230 (assembly GCF_042869115.1). Taxonomy (NCBI): domain Bacteria; kingdom Bacillati; phylum Actinomycetota; class Actinomycetes; order Micromonosporales; family Micromonosporaceae; genus Micromonospora; species Micromonospora sp. NPDC007230. The sequence goes on from NZ_JBIAFE010000006.1 coordinate 242,759, forward strand.
GCGAGGGCGAGGAGGGCGCGGCGAGGGCGAGGAGGGCGCCGCGAGGGTGCGAGGGCGCGGGCCGCGAGGGCGCGAGGGCGCGGTGACGCGGGGGAGACGGGCCGGGGTGCAGGGTGGCGGTGTGCGGGGTCGCGGGCGGGGGCTGACCTGGGCGGGTAGGCTCGCCGGTCGGGCGCCCGCACCCCGGGTGCCGCCCGCCGTCCCCGGACCGGGGTCGGCACCACCGGGCCGGACCCGCACCCGGGTACGACGGCGAGGAAAGTGCAGCCATGATCAGTGTTTTCGACCTCTTCAGTGTCGGCATCGGGCCGTCCAGCTCGCACACCGTGGGGCCGATGCGCGCCGCCCGCACGTTCGTGGCCGGGCTCAAGGCGGACGGGCTGCTCACCGACACCGCCCGGGTGCAGGCCGAACTCTTCGGCTCGCTGGGCGCCACCGGACACGGCCACGGCAGTGACCGCGCGGTGCTGCTCGGGCTGGAGGGCGAGGCGCCGGAGACGGTCGACACGGACTCGGTCGGGCCGCGGGTCGAGCGGATCCGGGCCGAGCGCCGGCTCGGCCTGCTCGGCACCCACGAGATCGACTTCGACCCGGACCGGGACCTGGTGCTGCACCGCCGCCGCTCGCTCCCGTACCACCCGAACGGGATGACCTTCGTGGCGTACGACACGGCCGACGCGGTGATCAGGGCACGGACCTACTACTCCGTCGGCGGCGGGTTCGTGGTCGACGAGGCGGCCGCCGGGGCGGACCGGATCAAGCCGGACAGCACCCGCGTCCGGTACCCGTTCCTGACCGGCGCGGAGCTGCTGGCGGTCACCACCGGCAACGGCTTGTCGATCAGCGAGGTGATGCTCGCCAACGAGCTGTCCTGGCGCAGCGAGGCGGACGTCCGGGCCGGGTTGCTGGAGATCTGGCGGGTGATGCGGGACTGCGTCACCCGCGGCTGCGACCGGGACGGCGTCCTGCCGGGCGGGCTGAAGGTCCGCCGCCGGGCGGCCGAGCTGCGCCGGAGCCTGGAGGCGGAGGCCGACGCCACCGATCCGCTGCGCGCGATGGACTGGGTCACCCTGTTCGCGCTCGCGGTGAACGAGGAGAACGCGGCCGGCGGGCGGGTGGTGACCGCCCCGACCAACGGCGCCGCCGGGATCATCCCGGCCGTGCTGCACTACTACACCCGGTTCGTGCCGGGCGCCTCCGAGGACGGCGTGGTCCGCTTCCTGCTCGCGGCCGGCGCGATCGGGGTGCTGTTCAAGGAGAACGCGTCGATCTCCGGGGCCGAGGTCGGCTGCCAGGGCGAGGTCGGCTCGGCCTGCTCGATGGCCGCCGCCGGGCTGGCCGAGGCGCTGGGCGGCACCCCTGCCCAGGTGGAGAACGCGGCCGAGATCGGTATGGAGCACAACCTCGGGCTCACCTGCGACCCGGTCGGCGGCCTGGTGCAGATCCCATGCATCGAGCGGAACGCGGTGGCCAGCATCAAGGCGATCACGGCAGCCCGGCTGGCGCTGCGCGGTGACGGGGTGCACGCCGTCTCGCTGGACAAGGTCATCAAGACCATGCGGGAGACGGGCGCGGACATGAAGGTCAAGTACAAGGAGACGGCGCGGGGCGGCCTCGCGGTCAACGTGATCGAGTGCTGAACCCGAAGGGGTGACCCGACCGGTAGCCCTGCCGGCGGACGTCGGTCAGGGTGAGGATGGGACGGTGACGACAGGCGTCGCCGCGCTCTGGTCGGCCCGCAACTCGCTGCGCATCCTGGTCAAGCGGGACCTCGCGGTGAAGTACCAGCAGTCCGTGCTGGGCTACTTCTGGTCGCTCATCGAGCCGCTCGGCATGGGCCTGATCTACTGGTTCGTCTTCGGCGTGCTCTATTCCGGCGCCACCCGGGGGCACCTGGGCGACGCGGCCGGGTCGTACCCGCTCTTCCTGGTCACCGGGATCTTCGCCTGGATGTGGGCCAGCTCGGCGCTCACCGAGGCGACGAACGCGCTGACCGGACAGGCTCGGCTGATCACCACGATGAACCTGCCCCGGCAGGTCTTCCCGATCGGCCGGGTCACCGGCCGGTTCGCCGAGTACGCCGCCGGCCTGCCCATCCTGGCCGGCATCGCGGCGGTCTACGCGATGCACGGGAAGATCCACGTCGGGTGGCACCTGCTCGCCCTGCCGCTGGCCGTGTCGGTGCAGTTCGTGCTGCTGGCGGGGGTCGCGTTGCTGCTGTCGGCGCTCAACGTGCTGATGCGCGACATCGAGCGCTTCATGCGGCTGATCATCCGGGTGCTCTTCTACGCCACCCCGATCATCTACCCGCTCGGCCTGGTCCGCGGCTCGGGCATGCCGGCCTGGGTCAAGCTCCTCTACGAGTTGAACCCGCTGGTCGGCATCTTCCAGTTGCACCACGCGATCTGGTATCCGGACCAGTTCCCCGACGCCCGGCTGCTCACCATCACCGTGGTGGGCAGCGTGCTGGTGCTGGCGGTCGGCTGGTGGTCGTTCCGGCGGCTGGAACCGGCCGTGCTCAAGGAACTCTGAATGACGGCCCGCATCGAGGCGACATGACGGCCATCATCGAGGCGGCGGGGCTGGGCATCCGGTTCGTCCGGAACCGGCGCCGCCAGCTGCGGCTGCGGGAGCTGCTGATCCACCGGGGCGGGCGGAACTCGGACGCCGGCCAGTTCTGGCCGCTGCGCGACGTGTCGTTCCGGATCCAGCCGGGCGAGACGGTCGGCGTGGTCGGTCGCAACGGCACCGGCAAGAGCACCCTGCTGCGGCTGATCGCCGGGGTGCTGATCCCCGACGAGGGCCGGATCCGGGTACGCGGCGAGGTGGCCCCGCTGCTGGAGCTGTCCGCGGGCTTCTCCAACGACCTGACCGGCCGGGAGAACCTTTACCTGGTGGGCGGGCTGCACGGGCTGTCGACGGGCTACCTGCGGCGGCACTTCGACGAGATCGTGTCGTTCGCCGGGGAGCAGGTCGAGCGGTCGATCGACACCTCGGTCCGGCACTACTCGTCCGGGATGAAGGTGCGGCTGGGCTTCGCGGTCATCGCCCACCTGCCCCACCCCATCCTGTTGGTGGACGAGGTGACCGCGGTCGGGGACGCGGAGTTCCGCGCGAAGTGCTATGCGACCATCGAGCGACTTCTCGCGGAAGGGCGCACGCTGGTGCTGGTGTCACACAACGAAAAGGACCTCACCCGGTTCTGCCGTCGGGGGCTCTACCTCGACGCGGGGCGGCTGACCGTCGACGGGACCATCGACGAGGCGCTGCACGCGTACGCCAGCGCCGCGCAGCGGTGACCCTCGCGATCGTGCTCGCCGCCGACCCGGCGGCGGGCCTGACCACCGAGGCCGGGGAGCGTCTCGTCGACCGGCTGGCCGGGCAGTGGCGGCGGGCCGGGGCGAGCGACGTGCGGGTGGCCGCCGACCTGCTCGAGTTGGCCTCGCTGGTGGCCGGCGCCAGCGGCCCGGTGCTGGTCAGCGGGGCCGACCTGGTGGCGCACACGGCCGTGCTCCGGCACCTGGCGACCAGCCCGGTGGGGCCCGGGGTGGCGCTGGTGCTCACCGACCCGCCGCAGGACGGGCAGGTGACGGTCCGGGAGGAGCGCGGCCAGGTGGTGGCGGCCGGCGACCTGGCGGACGCGACCGGCGTGTTCGGCGGTGCGCTGCGGGTCGGCCCGAACGACCTGCCGGCCCTCGCCGCCGCCGCGCAGGCGGTCGCCGGTGCCGAGGGCGGACCGGCGTCCGCGGTGGACCGGCTCTTCGCCGAACTCGCGGCGTGCGGCCCGCTGATCTTCGCCCATCGGGTACGCCTGCTCGTGGCGCACCGGGTCGGCACCGCCGCCGAGCTCCGCGCTGCCGAGGCGGCCGTGCAGGCGGTCGACGAGGACCGGGCCGAGCTGCGGCTGTCGGTGAAGGAGCGGGACGACTTCTTCACCACGTTCTTCGTCAGCACCTGGTCCCCGTACGTGACGAAAGCCGCCGCCCGGCTGCGGCTCAGCCCGACCGCGGTGACCATGATCTCGGTGGCCTTCGCGGTGGCCGCCGCGGTGCTCTTCGGCGTCGGCGGGCGGCCCGCGCTGGTCGCCGGGGCGGTCCTGCTCTATCTGGGCTTCGTGCTCGACTGCGTGGACGGCCAGTTGGCCCGCTACACCCGGCAGTTCAGTGCCTGGGGCGGCTGGCTGGACACCATGGCCGACCGGGCGAAGGAGTACGTGGTCTATGCCGGCCTCGGCTACGGCGCCACCCACGCCGGCTTCCGCTATGGCTGGGCGCTCGCGATCGCCGCGATGACCCTGCAGACCGTGCGGCACATGACCGACACCTGGTACGGCGTGCTGCACGACGAGGCGGCCCGCCGGCCCCGCCCGACGACCGGGGAGGCCGGCGGCATCGGCGGCAAGCTGAACGCCGCCTCGACGAAGGTGCAGGCGGACACCGGGTCGGTGTCCTACTGGCTGAAGCGGACGGTGGTCTTCCCGATCGGCGAGCGGTGGGCGCTGATGGCGGTGACCGCCGCGCTCTTCGGCCCGCTGGTCGCGCTCTGCGCGGTGCTGGCCTGGGGGACGCTGGCGTTCGCGTACACCGGGGCGCTGCGGACCCTGCGGGCCCGCTGGATGCGGGTGCCGGTGATGGCGACGGTCGACCGCACCCTGCACCGCGACGACGGGCCGCTGGCCAGGACGCTGCCGGTGGTGCGCGGTCCGCTGGTGGTGGCGGTGCTCGGCGCGCTCGGCGCGGCGGCGCTGCTGCTCTGGGCGCTGTCGACCGTCCACGCCGGCCACCGGCTGCCGGGTTGGGCCGTGCCGGTCGGGCTGCTGGTGCTGCTGGTCGCCGGGTTCGGCGCCCGGGCGGCGCACGACGGGCCGCTGGACTGGCTGGTCCCGGCCGCGCTGCGGGCCGGGGAGTACCTGTTCGCGATCGCCGCCGGCGTGGCCGGCCGCGCGCCCGCCTGGCTGATCTTCGGGTACGTCTTCGTGCTCACCCTGCACCACTACGACCTGACCGCCCGGCTGGAGAAGCGGCAGCTGGCGCCGCCGCTGCACCCCGCCACGTTCGGCTGGGAGGGGCGGTCGGCGCTGCTGACGGTGGCGGCGTTCGTCGGATACGCGAGTATCGGTCTGGTTACACTCGGTGCGTACCTTCTCGTGGTTTTTGTCGCGAGCGTGGTCCTCGCCTGGGTGGTCCTGCCGGCCCGCGCCCGACGCACGCCGGTCCCGGTGGGTGGGGGTGACCGCTCGCCGGGCTGACGGAGGGCCGGCCGGGATGACTCTGCTCAGCTTCGTCGTACCGGCCTTTAGGGTGCAGGGCTACCTGCGGGAGTGTCTCGACTCGATCCTCGACCAGCCGTACGACGACCTCGAGGTGATCGGGGTCGACGACGCCTCGCCGGACCACACCGGCGAGATCCTGGCCGAGTACGCGGAGCGCGACCCCCGGGTCCGGCCGGTCCGGCTCGCCGAGAACGCCGGGCTCGGTCCGGCCCGCAACGCCGGGCTGGACCGGGCCACCGGCACGTACGTCTGGTTCGTCGACGGCGACGACTGGCTGGTCCCCGGCTGCCTGCCGCACGTGGCCGACCGGCTGCTGGCCACCCGCCCGGACGTGCTGATCGTCGACCACGTCCGGGCGCACTGGAACAACCTCGGCACCCGCAGCGCGATGCGCGAGGTGTTCCCCGAGCCGCCCGGCGAGGCGACGTTCCGGCTGCGCGACCGGCCGGAGACGCTGGGCCTGCTGCACACCGCCTGGAACAAGCTGGTCCGGCGGGAGCTCCTGGTCGAGCGGGGGCTGCGCTTCGCGCCCGGCTGGTACGAGGACGTCTCGTTCAGCTACCCGGTGCTGATGGCGGCCGAGCGGATCGGCGTGCTGGACCGGGTCTGCCTCAACTATCGGCAGCGCCGGACCGGAGCGATCACCCGCACCCGGGGCGACCGGCACTTCGAGGTGTTCGCCCAGTGGCACCGGGTGTTCCGGCTGATGGACCGGTGGGGGCCGGAGACGGAACCGCTGCGCCCCGCGGTCTTCGAGCGGATGATCTGGCACTACCTGACCGTGCTGGGCAACGGGGCGCGGATCGCCCCCGAGCTGCGGCCCGCCTTCTTCACCCAGATCCACGACGATTACCTGCGCCTCCGGCCGCCCGGCGGCTACCCGGTGCCACCCGGCGTGGACGGGCTCAAGCACCGACTGGTGGCGGCCGGGCGATGGCGTACGTTCAGCGCGCTGCGCGGTGCCCACCAGGCCGAGGAGACCGCGCGGCGCTCGGCGCGCCGGGCCCGGCGGCGGGTGCTGCCGGTGGCGCGGCGGACCGCCGGCCGGGCTCGGGACGCCGCGCTGGGCGAGTACTACCGGATCGAGTTACGCCGGCCGCTCGACCCGAGCCTCGCCGTCTACGCCGCGTACTGGTACCGGGGGTACGCCTGCAACCCGGCCGCGATCTACGCCGCCGCGCGCCGCCTCGCCCCCCAGATACGCGGCGTGTGGATCGTCCGGCGAGACCGGGTCGACACCCTCCCGCCGGGGGTGGAGTACGTGGTCGCCGGCACCCAGGCCTACTACCGGGTGCTGGCCCGGGCCCGCTGGCTGGTCAACAACGTGAACTTCCCGGACTTCGTCCGGAAGCGACCGGGCTCGGTGCACCTGCAGACGCACCACGGCACCCCGGTCAAGGTGATGGGGCTGGACCAGCAGCGGTACCCGATGGGCGCGATGGAGATGGACTTCGCCGACCTGCTGCGCCGGGTGGACCGCTGGGACTACAGCGTCAGCTCGAACAGCTTCTCGACGCAGATGTGGGAGCGGGCCTACCCGGCCGGGTACACCACGCTGGAGGTCGGCTACCCGCGCAACGACCGGCTGGCCACGGCCACCCCGGCGGAGTGCCGCCGGGCCCGGGCCGGGCTGGGCATCGGCCCCGACGAGTTCGTGGTGCTCTATGCGCCGACGCACCGGGAGCACCTGCCCGGCTGGCGGCCGCCGTTCGACCCGGACCGGATGCGCGCCGTGCTCGGCCCGTCCGGCCGGTTGCTGATGCGCAGCCACTACTTCCACGACCGGGACCGGCGTCCGCGTGGCCGGTTCGCCGGCGGGGTGCTGGACGTGAGCGACCACGACCGGGTGGAGGACGTGTACCTCGCCGCGGACGTGCTGGTCACCGACTACTCCTCGGCGATGTTCGACTACGCCGTGCTGGACCGGCCGATCGTCGTCTACGCCCCCGACTGGGACGCGTACCGGGTGGCCCGGGGGGTCTACCTCGACGTGCTCGTCGAGCCGCCGGGCGCGGTGGCGCTCGACTTCCCGGCCCTGCTCGACGTGTTCCGCTCCGGCGCGGTGCGCGGCGCGGAGGCCGAGCAGGCCCGGCAGCGGTTCCGGGCCCGGTTCTGCGCGCTGGACGACGGCCGCGCCGCCGAGCGGGTGGTCCGCCGGGTCTTCCTCGACGAGCCGGCCTGAAACCGCTTCCGAACGCCTTAATAGGACGGTCACGAGCCGAACATCACACGTTTACCCGATGTGCGGATTCGATGATTTTGGTCACAGTCATTCCGGGTTCGGCCGACGAGCTGGGGAGGTGACGGTGACCACCGTCGCGCTCAAGGATGTCACCAAGGTGTTCCAGGACGGGACAGTCGCGGTCGACACCATCAATCTGGACGTCAACGACGGCGAGTTCATGGTGCTGCTCGGCCCCTCCGGCTGCGGCAAGTCCACCGTCCTGCGGATGGTGGCCGGCCTGGAGGACCCGACCTCGGGCGCGGTGATGCTCGACGGCGAGGTCGCCAACGACCTGCCGCCCCGGGACCGGAAGATCGCCATGGTCTTCCAGGACTTCGCCCTCTACCCGCACATGACCGTCGGCGACAACATCGGCTTCCCGCTGCGGCTGGCCGGCGTCGACCAGGCCCCACGGGGGGAGCGGATCCAGGACGTGGCGAGCGCGCTCGGCATCGCGGACGTGCTCGGCCGCAAGCCCAGCCAGCTCTCCGGCGGCCAGCGGCAGCGGGTGGCGATGGGCCGGGCGATCGTCCGCCGCCCCGGGCTGTTCCTGATGGACGAGCCACTCTCCAACCTGGACAGCGGCCTGCGGGCCGAGCTGCGCGCCGAGATCTCCGGGCTGACCCGCGAGCTGGGCGTCACCACCATCTACGTCACGCACGACCAGGCCGAGGCGCTGACCATGGCCGACCGGGTCGCCATCATGCGCAAGGGCGTGCTCCAGGACGTGGGCACCCCCACCCAGGTGTACGGCCGGCCGGCCACCCTCTACGTGGCCGCGTTCCTCGGCAGTCCCCGGATGAACCTGTTGGAGGCGTCGGTCTACGTCCACCTCGACCGGTATGTGGCGTTGAGCCTGGGCGAGCAGTCGCTCTACCTGCCCTGGGACGACATCCGCTCCCGGGCGGTGGCGCACTACCACGGCGAGCGGATCGTCGTCGGGATGCGGGCCGAGGGGCTCACCCCGGTCGCCCCCGGCACCGCCGGCCACGTGCTTCAGGGCCGGATCCGCTATCTGGAGCACCACGGCCACGAGTCGCTGGCCTTCCTCGACATCGGTGCCACCGCGATCGTGGTGGACGAGATGGGCACCCCGGTGGAGACCGGCGAGCCGGGCCAGCGGGGCCTGCGCCGCTTCGGCCAGGTGATGCAGCGCCTCACCGGACGGGCCGGCGACGCCCCGATCTCCGCGCCGCCGAGCGCCGTGAACCGGACCAGCGTGCTCACCGACCCCGGCCGGCACCACCGCCGCCCGGCGGAACTGGCGGTCCGGCTGGCCCCGTACCCGGCGGTGTCGGCCGGGCACCCGCTGGCGGTCCAGGTACGGATGGACGCGCTGCACTTCTTCGACGAGCGCGGCGACCGCATCGACGTCGGCTGGCGCTGAGCGGGGCGGCCACCGCCTCGGTCAACTCGATCTGCGGCACGTCGGCGCCAACTGCAGGTCGAGGCGGTGCCCGCAATTGTCCAAATTCGATTCCCTTGTGCGGAACAAACCGAAGGCCCTCTCCGGTGTCGTTCGCGGTTTCGGCGCGGGATCCAATCAATGGGTAATTCGGCGTGTACGAGCTGTTGACATGACCGGACGTCTATGTAACCTTAAGCGGGTGCTGCCACGGGGGCGGCACAACACGGGGAGGTAAATTACATGTCGAAGAGGTTTGTCGCCTCAGCCGCAGTCGCCATCTCGGCGCTGGCTGTCGGTGCGCTTGCGGGCCCGGCGCCCGCGCAGGCTTCCACCCGATACGGATGCACCTATCCGCGCGTTTGCTTCTACCTCACTGCGTCGCACTGGACCTCGCAGTCGCCGACGGCGTCCTACCAGGACATCACCTCCACCTGGCAGAACCTCGGCTCGCAGAGCTACGGATCGGCCTACGCCTTCAACTCTCGCAACGACGACGTCGCCTACTTCCACTTCACCAACGGTCGCACCGCCTGCGTCCGCCCGGACAACCCCATCTACCTGGACCAGTACGGCACCGTCGACAAGATCCGGATTTCCTCCTCGTCGACGTGTTAGATCCGGCCTTGTTCCCTGGTGCCCGGTAGATAATCCGGGAAGGGGTTAATTCGGAAACGCATAAGCGCCTTCCGGTCGGGTGGAATGAGATTCTTCGAGTATCTCATCCGCCCGTTCCGGGAGGCGCTTCCGAGGTGCGTGTAAAAATAAGCGGTTTCCGGCGTGGGGTTGCCTGTCGGCGCTTTGCGCCCGGCCGGGAAATCTCGCTCCACCCTTAGGTCGCATGCCGCCGGCAACCATTTGGGGGAGATAAATCGGTCACGGGCGCTATGGCGCTTGCGAGCGCCTTTCGAGCTGACGTCGCAAACGATTCATCGGCACCGGTTCCGCTGCCCGAGGTGGGCATCTGTCTCGCCCTGAGGGCGGGCGGGCCGTGCGGGCAGGCTCTGGCGGGGCAATCCGTGGCGGCGAGGGCACCGTTGGGGCTGGTGAGCCGCTTACGACATCAGCTCGAAAGCGAACGAGACAACGACGATTCGGGCCGCTCCCCGAGCGGACGGACCCGGCCTGCCTGGGGCAGCGACCGGAAGGCAACATCCCTAGCCGGGGCTGCTGTACCGGTGAGTTCCCCGCCGGCAGAGGACCGGCAGGGGCCGGTGCTGACCTTCACCCCGGCGAGCTGGTCGTCCTTCGTCACGCACACGAAGCGCCGCTGAGCGCGGCCGACGCCCAGCTGGTCGAATTGAGTTGACCACTTCTCCGCGCGGCTCGAAGGTGTCGGGATGGGGACTGCCATCCGCAACGTCGCGTTCGACTGTGCCGACCCGTACGAGCTGGCGCAGTTCTGGGCCAAGGTCTTCGACTGCCCGGTCGACCCGCAGTTCGAGCCCGACGACGAGGAGCTCGTCATCGAGCCCCCCGATGGCCCGAGGCTCTATTTCCAGCGCGTGCCGGAGCCGAAGACCGTGAAGAACCGCGTACACATCTGCCTGCAACCGGACGCCCTGCGCGACCGGGAGGTCGAGCGGGTCCGTGGGCTCGGTGCCACCGTCGTCGCCGATCGACGTGAGCCGGACGGCAGCGGCTGGGTCGTGCTGGCCGATCCCGAGGGGAACGAGTTCTGTGTGCTGCGCAGCGGGGCTGAGCGGCATCCCACCGCATAGACCCGGAAGCTCGGTCGCTCTTGCCGGCGAAGTTACCGACGAGTAGCGTGCGGGCATGTCCATCGACTCTCGCCAGGTGGCGGCCGGTCTGCTGGAGGCTGTGCCGTTCGCCCGCACGCTCGGTATCGAATTCGTCGAGGTGGCGCCGGAGGCCGACGGCGGGGTACGCGCGGTCGTCCGGCTGCCCGACCTCCCGGAGCATCACAACCACGTCGGCGGCCCGCACGCCGGGGCCATGTTCACCCTCGGGGAGACCGCCTCCGGCGCGGTGGTGCTCGCCGCGTTCGGGCAGGTGCTCGACCGGGCGGTGCCGCTGGCCGTGACGGCGACCATCGCGTACCAGAAGGTCGCCCTGGGTCCGGTGCTGGCCACCGCGCGGCTGGGACGCACCCCGGCGGAGGTGCTCGCCGAGCTGGACGCGGGACAGCGGCCGGAGTTCCCGGTCGAGGTGGAGATCGGCACCGAGGACGGCACCACCACCTCGGTGCTGACCGTGACCTGGACGCTCCGTCCGAACCGCTGACGCCCGAATCGGGTTTGCCTGGCCGGCTCGGTGGATAGATTCGTACCGTGCTGGGCCTACCCGCCAACGTGACCGCCTGTCTCTTCGACCTGGACGGTGTGCTCACGCAGACCGCCAAGGTGCACAACGCAGCCTGGGCGGAGACCTTCGACGCGTTCCTGCGGCAACGCTCCGCGGCCACCGGCGAACCGTTCCGTCCCTTCGACCCCGGGCCGGACTACAACCGGTACGTCGACGGCAAACCGCGGGCCGACGGGGTGCGCTCCTTCCTGGCCTCTCGCGGGATCAGCCTGCCCGAGGGCACGCCGGACGACCCGCCGGAGGCGGACACGGTCAACGGGGTCGGCAACCGCAAGAACGTCATCCTGCTCAAGCGGCTGCGCACCGACGGGGTCGAGGTGTACGAGGGCTCGGTGCGCTATCTGGAGGCGGCGGCCCGGGCCGGGCTCCGCCGGGCGGTCGTCTCGGCCAGCGCCAACTGCCAGGCCGTGGTGGCGGCGGCCGGGCTGGACCGGCTGCTGGAGGCGCGGGTGGACGGGCTGGTCGCCCGCCAGCGGGGGCTGCGCGGCAAGCCGTACCCCGACACGTTCCTGGCCGGGGCGGAACTGCTCGGCGTGCCACCGGCGAACGCGGCCGTGTTCGAGGACGCGCTGGCCGGCGTGGCCGCCGGCCGGGCCGGCGATTTCGGATACGTGGTCGGCGTCGACCGGGTCGGCCAGGCCGACGAACTGCGCGCCCACGGCGCCGACGTCGTGGTGACCGACCTGGCCGAGCTGATGACGGAGCCGGCCCGATGATCCGGGAGCGCGCGTATCCGGTCGAGCCGTGGCACGTCCGCGAGGTGCGGCTCGACATGGACGTGCTCGCCCAGTCCGAGTCGGTCTTCGCCCTGTCCAACGGGCACGTGGGGCTGCGCGGCAACCTGGACGAGGGTGAGCCGCACGGACTGCCCGGCACCTACCTCAACTCCTTCTACGAGCTGCGGCCGCTGCCGTACGCGGAAGCCGGTTTCGGCTTTCCCGAGTCCGGTCAGACCATCGTCAACGTCACCAACGGCAAGCTGATCCGGCTGCTCGTCGACGACGAACCGCTCGACGTCCGCTACGGCGAACTCCTCTCCCACGAGCGGATCCTCGACCTGCGGGCCGGCACCCTGCACCGCGAGCTGCACTGGCGGTCGCCGGCCGGGCGGGAGGTCAAGGTCCGCAGCACCCGGCTGGTGTCGTTCACCCAGCGCTCGGTCGCCGCGATCAACTACGAGGTCGAGGCGGTCGGGGAGCCGATGCGGCTGATCCTCCAGTCCGAGCTGGTGGCCAACGAGACCCTGCCGCCGCAGAGCCGCGACCCGCGGGTGGCCGCCGTGCTGGAGTCGCCGTTGCTCGCCGAGGAGGAGCTGACCACCGACGACGGCGGGCTGCTGATCCACCGCACCAAGGTCAGTGGGCTGCGGGTGGCCGGCCAGATGGCGCACGACGTGAGCGGCCCGGAGCGCACCACGATCGAGTCCGAGGGGTACGAGGACTGGGTCCGCACCACCATCGGCTGTGTGCTCAGGCCGGGCGAGACGCTGCGGGTGGTCAAGTACCTGACGTACGGCTGGTCCAGCAAGCGGTCGTTGCCCGCGCTGCGCGACCAGGTGGGGGCGGCCCTGGCGGCCGCCCGGCTGGACCGCTGGGACGGGCTGCGCCGGGCGCAGCGGGAATACCTGGACGAATTCTGGGACGCCGCCGACGTGCGGGTGGAGGGCGACCCGGAGGTGCAGCAGGCGGTCCGGTTCGGGCTCTTCCACGTGCTCCAGGCCGGTGCCCGGGCCGAACGCCGGCCGATCTCGGCGAAGGGACTCACCGGCCCCGGGTACGACGGGCACGCGTTCTGGGACACCGAGATGTTCGTGCTGCCGGTGCTCACCTACACCCAGCCGAACGCGGTGCGGGACGCGCTCTACTGGCGCCACTCGACGCTGCCGCAGGCCCACGAGCGGGCCCGCACCTTGAACCTCAAGGGCGCGGCGTTCCCCTGGCGGACCATCGAGGGACCGGAGTCGTCGGCGTACTGGCCGGCCGGGACGGCCGCGTTCCACATCGCCGCGGACGTCGCCGACGCGCTGCGCCGCTACGTGCTCGCCACCGGCGACGAAGGCACGGAACGGGAGATCGGGCTGGAGTTGCTGGTGGAGACCGCCCGATTGTGGCGTTCGCTGGGCCACCACGACCGGTACGGGCGGTTCCACATCGACGGGGTGACCGGCCCCGACGAGTACACCGCGGTCAAGAACGACAACATCTACACCAACCTGATGGCGCAGCGGAACCTGCTCACCGCCGCCGACTGCGCGATGCGCCACCGGGACCAGGCGTTCGACCTCGGGGTCACCGACGAGGAGGCGGCCGCCTGGCGGGACGCCGCGAACGCCATGCAGCTGCCGTACGACGACGAACTCCAGGTGCACGAGCAGGTGGAGGGCTTCACCCGGTTGCAGGAGTGGGACTTCGAGCACACCCCGCCGGAGAAGTACCCGCTGCTGCTGCACTACCCGTACTTCGACCTCTACCGCAAGCAGGTCATCAAGCAGGCGGACCTCGTGCTCGCCATGCACTGGCGGGGTGACGCGTTCACCGGCGAGGAGAAGGTGCGCAACTTCCTCTACTACGAGCGGCGGACGGTCCGGGACTCCTCACTGAGCGCCTGCACCCAGGCGGTGGTGGCGGCCGAGGTGGGCCACCCGGAGCTGGCCCACCGCTACCTGCGCGAGGCCGCGTTGATGGATCTGCACGACCTCAACGAGAACACCCGCGACGGGGTGCACATGGCCTCGCTGGCCGGGGCCTGGATCGCCCTGGTGGCGGGCTTCGGCGGGCTGCGCGACCACGATGGGACGCTCTCGTTCTCGCCCCGGCTGTCCAGCCGGCTCAGCCGCCTGGAGTTCTCCATGCAGTGGCGGTCGATCCGGTTGCGGGTGGACGTCCGGCCGCACCAGACGACGTACTCGCTGCGGCACGCCGGCCCGGACACCGTGCTGGAGCTGCGCCACCACGGCGAGACGATCCAGGTCACCGGCGAACAGCCGGTCACCGTGCCGGTGCCGCCGGCCCACCCGTCCGGTCCGCCGCCGGAGCAGCCGCCGGGCCGGGCGCCCCTGCTGCACCTGCCGGAACACTTCGCCTGATACGTCCCGGCCCCCTCATTGCGGGGGCCGGGACACTACTCCAGGTCGCGGCCCGGTGTCAGGCGCGCCGCGACCTCGTCGAACTCGGGTACGTCAGAACTGGCGGCCGTCGGACGGCCGGCCGGCGGCGTCCCGGGGTGACATCGCCCGCGGGTCGTCGGCGGTACGCGCCTGCGCCGCCTCGTCCGCCCACTCCCGGGTGCGCTGGGCGTCCTGTTCGCGGCGTTTCTGTTCGGCGGCCTGCTGCCGGGACCTGTCCTGCTGTGCCATGACGATCCTCGCGATCGGTCGGGGCGCGGCTGCGCCGGTCCGTGGTCACTGCGCGCCTTCCCGATCGGCCCGGCGGCAAACGGCGGCTCAGGCCGGCGGCTGCCAGCCCGCCACGTGCTGGCCGAAGCTCAGCCGCAGGTGGTTCTTAGGCCGAGCACCGACGATCGAGCCGACCACCTGCCCGTCCCGGAAGACCAGCATGGTGGGCAGCGACATCACCTGGTACGCGCGCGTGGTCTCCGGGTTCTCGTCCGAGTTGAGCGTGACGAAGCGCAGCGCGTCGCCGAACTCCTCGGCCAGCTCCGCGAGGTGCCGGGAGACCGTCCGGCACGGTGGGCACCACTCGGCCCAGAAGTCGACCACCACCGGCCGGTCGCCGGCCAGCGCCGTGGCCGCGAACGTCTCGTCGGTGACCGTGGTCAGTCGGCCCTGGGCCGTGTCCTGAGGCATGTTTCCTCCCGCTGGGCGATCGCGTGGGCGAGCTGGTCGTGCAGCTGTCGGCGGACCGCGCCGAGCCGGTCGAGATAGTCGTCCACCTCGGCGAGCTTGCGCCGCAGCACGGCCACCGAATCCGGGCAGACGTCACCGGAGCTGTTGCCGGCTCGCAGGCAGGCCACGAAGGGTCGGATGTCGTCCAGGCCGAAGCCCACCGCCAGCAGCGCCCGGATCTCGTGGACGACGCGCAGCTCCGCCTCGTCGTAGATCCGGTAGCCGTTGGCGGAGCGGCGTGGCCGCACCAGCCCCTGCGTCTCGTAGTACCGCAGGGTCCGGGTGCTCGTACCGGCGCGTTCCGCCAGCTCACCGATGCGCATCCGACCTCCCTCGCCCGCCCTGTTCGCCACGCTAAACCTTGCCGCCGACGTCAAGGCAACACCGCCACCCGCCACCGCGTGATCATGAGGTTGACGGTGTCGGGGAGCGGGCGCTTTCTCGGCGGCCAACCTCATGATCGTCCCGGTGGGTGGCGGTGGGTGGGCGCGGCAGGGTGGGAGGTGAGGGCGGGGCGGGTGGGGGTATGCGGGTGGCGGAGGTGGGGCATGGAGACGCGCGAGGTGACGATCCCGGTGGTCGAGGGCGGGCTGCCGGCGGACGTGATCGTGCCGTCCGGCGCGGTCGGGGTGGTGCTCTTCGCGCACGGTAGCGGCAGCTCGCGGCACAGCCCGCGCAACACGGCCGTGGCGCACACCCTCAACGGCCGGTCGCTCGCCACCGTACTGGTCGACCTGCTCACCCCCGACGAGGACGTACTGGACGCGCGGACCGCCGAGCTCCGCTTCGACATCGGGCTGCTCGCCGGGCGGCTGGCCGCCATCGTCGACTGGATGGGCGCCGAGCCGACGCTGGGCCGGCTGCCGATCGGGCTCTTCGGCGCCAGCACCGGCGCGGCCGCCGCCCTGGTCGCCGCGGCGGCGCGCCCGGAGCAGGTGGGCGCGGTGGTCTCCCGCGGCGGTCGGCCCGATCTGGCCGGCGGCTCCCTGTCGGCGGTGCGCGCCCCGACCCTGCTGCTGGTCGGCGGCTTGGACGAGCAGGTCATCGTGCTCAACGAGCAGGCGCAGGCCCAGTTGGGGGAGGTGGCCGAACTGCGCATCGTCCCCGGTGCCACCCACCTGTTCGAGGAGCCCGGCACCCTGGAACAGGTGGCCGACCAGGCCGGTACCTGGTTCACCACTCACCTCCGCACCCCGCACCCCGCCTGACGCGGGCAGCCCGTTTGTGCCTCTGGTTGCCGGGAAGGCATCGACGGAGGAGAGGGGAGCGGAGCATGCGTGACTTCATGGACAAGGCCCAGGACGAGGCCAAGCAGCATCCGAAGCAAGCCGACGAGGCTGTCCAGAAGGCCGGCCAGGAGGCCGACCAGCGCACCGGCGACCGGTACGACAAGCAGGTCCAGCAGGGCGAGCAGGCGGCGGAGCGGCGCATCAACCAGGGCGACCCCAACCGCTGACCGCGCCCTCGCTCCCGGGCCGTCCAGTGGATGGTCCGGGAGCGGCGTGTCCGGGCCGGTGGGAAACCCCGCTGGCCTTCATCGACCAATCTCGCTACCATCCGCAGTCGGGGCATGACTCAGCGTGGAGTCATGCGGAGTCGACCCGCACCGCACGGCGGTGCCGTGGACGAGAGCGAGCCAGCCGGTGACCGACACTTCCGAGGCGACCATCCCGCAGCGCTACCCGTTCAACGCCCCTGACCGACTCGACCTGGACCCCCGCTACGCCGAACTGCGCGAGCAGCCGCTCATCCGGGTCCAACTGCCGTACGGCGAGCCGGCCTGGCTGGCCACCCGGCACGCCGACGTACGTACCGTGCTCGGCGACCCTCGGTTCAGCCGGGCGGCGGCCACCGGCCGCGACGAGCCCCGCAACACGCCGCACCAGCAGCAGACCGGCATCCTGTCGATGGACCCGCCGGACCACACCCGGGTGCGCCGTTTGGTGGCCAAGGCGTTCACCGCGCGCCGGGTGGACCAGCTGCGCCCGCGAACCCGGGCGGTGGCGGAGGAACTGGTCGACGGCATGCTCGCCGCCGGGCAGCCGGCCGACCTGGTCGCGTACCTGGCCACCCCGCTGCCGATCCGGGTCATCTGCGACCTGCTCGGCGTGCCGGTGTCCGATCAGGACAAGTTCCACACCTGGTCGGAGGCGATCGTCTCCACCACCTCGCTGGAGCCGGGCCTCGTCCAGCACTACCTCGACAGCCTGCTCGCGTACATGGCGGGGCTGGTCGCGCGGCGGCGGGTCGAGCCGGCGGACGACCTGCTCAGCGCCATGGTGCGAGCCCGCGACGAGCACGCGGATCGGCTCAGCGAGGAGGAGATGGTGATGCTCGCCGCGGGGCTGCTCGCCGCCGGGCACGAGACCACCGTCACCCAGATCCCCAACATGATGTACGTCCTGCTGACCACCCCCGGCGCGTGGGACACGCTGCGTGGGCGGCCGGAGCTGGTGCCGACGGCCGTCGAGGAGCTGATGCGGTTCATCCCGCTCGGCGCGACCGCCGCCTTCGCCCGGTACGCCACCGAGGACGTCGAGCTCGGCGGGGTGCTGGTGCGGGCGGGCGAGCCGGTCGTGGTCTCCATCCCGTCGGCCAACCGGGACGGGACCGTCTTCCCCGACGCCGACCGGCTCGACCTGGCCCGGGAGGTCAACCCGCACCTCGGCTTCGGGCACGGCGTGCACCACTGCCTCGGCGCCCAACTGGCCCGGATGGAGCTGCGGGTGGTCCTGGAGACCCTGCTCGATCGGGCGCCGGGGCTCCGGCTGGCCGTACCCGAGGAGGAGCTGACCTGGAAGAGCGGCCTGCTGGTGCGTGGCCTGGTGGCGATGCCGGTGGGCTGGTGAGCGGAGCGACGGCGAAGGGGGAGGGACCGTGAGCGAGGTGGAGCGCGTGCCGGAGACGCAGTGGCGACTGCACGTGGATCCCAGCCGGTGCATCGGGTCGGGGATCTGCGCGGGAGTGGCTCCCCAGCACTTCGTCCTGGTCGACGGATTGTCCCGGCCGCTGGCCGAGCGGATCGTCCCCGCGGACGCGGTGCTCGACGCGGCCGAATCCTGCCCGATGGAGGCGATCGTGGTGTCCGATGTGGAGAACTTCCGGCGGATCGCCCCGGAGGGTTGATCAGCCCCGCAGCAGGGCGGGCAGCTCGCCCAGGGCGGCCAGGGCGTGGACCGCGACGTCGAAGCGGCGGGCCAGCGCGCTCGACGGCCACGCCTCGGCGGTGGCGTTGCTGATCAGGCCGATCGGGTGGCCGTCGGCGCGCAGCGCGTCCAGCACGGCGAGGGTCTCCGGCGCGACCCGGGCCAGCACCCGGGTAGCCAGCTTCCGGCGATGCGCCGCGGCGCGGGCCACCTGGTCCTCGGTCGGCGTCCCGCCGAGCCGCCCGGCGAGGATCCGGACCGTCTCCGCGACGTCCCATCGGGTCATCCGGTCCCGCCAGGTGGCGTGGTACGCGGCCACGAGTGCCTCCGGCGGCACCCCCACCATCAGGCCCATCTCGCCGACCACCCGGTCCCGTTCGGAGTTCGCCCCGTCGACGAGGGTGTGGAAGAGGTCGAAGATCACCGGCCGCGGCACGGCCACATGCTAACGGCGTGTGCCGGCGGGCCCGAGCCGGCCTCGTGCACCGGTCGTGAGCACGGCGAAGGGCCGGCCTCCCCCTCGGGAGACCGGCCCTTCATGCCGCTCGGTCAGGAGCTGTAGCCGCGGCTGGCGATCCAGTTGGCCAGGTCGGCCACGTTCATCCAGTACTCCGGCTCGCCCGGGCTCGCCGGGTCGGCGATCAGCACGGTGTTGCCGTCGTCCTTGTACTCCACCACCGTCAGGTAGTGGCCGGTGTAGCTGTGCGCGACCCCGTCGACGTCCACGGCGCTGCCGATGATGTTGGCGACCACCGGGCGGCCCTGGTCCACCGCGGCCTTGACGTCGGCCCGCAACTGCTCGACCTGATCCTTGGTGGCCGAGTTGTCCCGGATCTCGGTGGTCTTGTACTTGCCGCCGGTGTACTCGTTGAGCACCCGGGTGATGTCGATCGCCGAGTCGGTGCCGTTCACGGTCGTACCCAGCTTCTGGGCCAGCTCGTCCTGGCTGACCGACTTGCCCTCGGCCGACAGCGCGATACGGGTCGACGCCGGGCCGCAGTAGTAGAAGTTGGGCTGCGCCTGGTACTCGTACCCGGCGCGGCGCTCGCCCTTGCCCTTGCCCTTGTCAGCGCTCGCCGCGCTGACGGGCTTGGCCTGCGCCGGAGCGGCGTGGGCGGCCACGGCCGGACCGGCCACGATCCCGCCGGACATGACGAGACCGGCGACGGACAGCATGCTGTTACGGAAGATCGAGTTCATGTCGAAGCTCCATTCGGGGGGTTGACGTCTCCGGGGAGACGCAGCACCAGGAGTGGCGCTCGGCTGTTCTCGGGGAAGCCGGCGTGCCGGGGTCCCACGGCCCACGGCGTTGGACCGGGGGCGCACACGACCGTGGGCCCGGGCCTTCGTCCGTCGGGCCGTCCTGCTCGGTCGTACGGGAGATGCAACGAGCAGCAGGGGCAGGCGATTCCGCCATCCAGGTGGCCCTGCTCACCACCGAACCGGACAGGCGGCCCACTCAGGCCGGATCCGGGCGGGATCGTGGTCCGGGCGGCCCCGGATCAGGTGGTGGCGGGGAGGCTGCCGAGCAGGCGGGTCACGGCGAT
Source organism: Micromonospora sp. NPDC007230 (assembly GCF_042869115.1). Lineage (NCBI taxonomy): Bacteria > Bacillati > Actinomycetota > Actinomycetes > Micromonosporales > Micromonosporaceae > Micromonospora > Micromonospora sp. NPDC007230. Next base: position 262,522 of record NZ_JBIAFE010000006.1, read on the forward strand.
CTCGATGACCACCCGCTGCGGATTGGGCCGCGGCGGGCGGTAGCGCTCGGCGTACCGGCGCTCGGCCTCGGCCACGGATGCGGGGTCGCTCCGCAGCACCGCCCGCCCCTCGACGGTCAGCCACCAGCGGCCCGCCACCTGGCAGACCGCCACCGGTACGCCCGCCGTGCCGGCTGCCGCCACGTGCCGCGCCTTGGCCGAGGTGCCCGAGGTGATGACCCGGGCCAGCCCGGCGACCGGGTCGAAGGTGACCCCCACCGGTACGACGTGCGGTGTGCCGTCCGCCCGCAGCGTGGTCAGCGTGGCGAGGTGCCGGTCCTGGAAGAACCTCGTCACGCGCTCGTCGTCCGGGTTCAACCGGTGTTCACCCGCCATGCCCCAGTCCTCGGTGCGCCGAACCTGAGCCGACCGCCGGCCCGACGCCGATCATGACACGGGGCGGCGCAGGCGACCCGGCCCCGGCGGGGACGGCGGCTGCTCGGGCAGCCCGCGCTGCGCCGCGCGGTGCCGGGCGGCCAGCCGGCCCAGATAGAACAGGGCACCCGCCAGCACGCCCATGTCGTCCAGGTAGATCGGGTCGGGTAGCAGGTCCACCGGCAGGATCGCGTAGATCAGCGCGCCGTAGAAGGCGACCTTGCCGCCGACCCCGAGCGCGCCGAGCAGCCGGCGGGTGCGGACCACCCGGACGGCGAGCAGTATCGCGCCGACCAGCGTGGCCAGCGCCACGAGACCGGCGAGGACGACCAGCACCCAGCTCTCACGGGACACGAGGTCACGCTAGCCGAGCCGGGCCAGCTCCGCCCGGCGTCAGTACGCCGGGACCGCCGCCCGTCCCCGGGCCACCGATCCGGCCCCGCGGGCCGGCTCCCCGCCCCGTGCCGCGGGCAGCTCGCGGGTGATCTCCACCGCGGTGAGGTCCACGGTGGAGATCAGCGACTGGGGTTCCGGGGCGGGGCCGGTCGCCGCGTACGCCTCGTCGCGCAGGCTCCGCACGGCGGCGGCAGCCAGCTCGGCGGCCCGCCAGGCGGCCTGCTCCCGCTCCCGGGCGGTCTGGTGCCGGGCGCGGAGGTTGTCCCGGATCAGCCGGCGCAGCAGCAGTTCCTGCTCCACCGGATGACGGCGCGGGTCCCAGCCGTGGTGTCCGAGGATGTCACTGAGCTGCTCCACCGTGATCTCCTTGCGCCACTGCGCGTCCAGTGCCGCCCGGTGCAGCCAGCGCTCCCGGTCCGCGTACTCGGCCGGGGTCCGGTCGGTCCGCGGCAGGGGCAGGGTGGCAGCGGCGGCCAGTCGGCGGACGTCCCGCTCCGCCGCCTCGTACGCCCGCCACGCCTCCTCGACCTCCTCCTGGGCGGCCAGCCACTCGGCGCGCCGCCGCTCGGCGGTGCTCGCCGCCCGTTCCGCCGCCACCCTCACCTCCTGCGCGTACCGGGCCCGCTCGCGGGCCTCCTCGGCCAGCTCCAGGCTGCTCGGCATGGCTGCCGCGCTGATCCGGTCGCCGAGCGCCGAGCGGAACCGGTCGGGGCGGACGATCAGGGCGGCGACCACGATCGCCGCCACGGCGAGCAGGGCCAGCCAGATTCCGGCGGCCTGGGGAACGTCGGGCAGGACGGTGGAGAAGACGGTCTGCATCACCAGCACCTCGTGGTGGAACTCGAAATTCAGGATCTGGGCCCGGGGCCGGGCGGAGGAACGCCGTTGGCGCGGGGAAGGGCGCGCTGCGGCCGTACCCGTTGGGGGTGGTGTGGACTCATCGAGGGCCGCGCGGGCGGCCGGGATCAGGCGCGGGGTGGGCCGCGCCGGGCGATCGGCTCGCGGTCGGGGTCCGCGGCGGCCACGGCGACGTGCGGGCGCGGCGTCGCGGCATCGCCGTCGACGAACCGTGCCGCCACGCCGGGAGTCGGCGAGGTCGCCGCCGCGAGTGGGTGACCGGCCGAGGAGTGCGGCGCGGCGGCCGGCCTGGTGTCGACGGCCCACGCGCCGGTCGCGGCCGCCCCGGCATCGACGAGGCTGCCCGGGGTGGGCGCGTCGACCGGCTCCAGGTCGGTGCTGAGGCTGGTCGCCGGACGGAACGTCGCGTCTGGACCGACGGGGCCAGTGGCCGAGGCAGCGGCGGCCGGGCCGGTGAGGCCGACGACCAGCGCCAGTGCGGTCACCGCCACCTGGGTCAGCTCCCGCAGGGTGCGCAGCGTCGCCGCCCAGAGGGACGGGGCGAACGCTACGACCGGCACCAGTTCAACCTATCTGTCAGATTCGCCTCGTGCAGCTCAACGGGCGTACGGATGACGTGACCCGGCCCACCATGGACAGAGGCGGTCAACGCGAACGGCGCGGCGCCCCTCGTGAGGGTCGCCGCGCCGTTCGTCAGCGTGCGATCAGTTGGTGCCGAGCACCGGCGGCGGAGCCGACTTGCCGTCGCCCCAGACCATCTCGTCCTCGGTCAGCCAGGTCAGCCGCTCCTCCGACTCGTCCTCGTCGAAGGAGCCCCGCCCGCCCAGGACGCCGTTGCGCCCGGCCATCGCGGGCCGCGCGTTGGTGCCCCGGCCACCGTTGGAGCGGCCCTCCGCGTTGATCGTGACGCCCCGCCCGGAGGCGAGCCGCCCGGTGCCGGCTGCGGACCGGTTCTCGGCCCCGGGCATGCCCCCGACCCTGGCCGTGCCCGGACCCGAGCTGGCCAGCGCGCCCGTGCCTCCGTTCGGCAGCCCGTAGAGCTGGCCCCCGCCGCCGCTCGGGACGTTGGTGGTGGGGGCGCTGGCGGTGCCGGTGCCCGGGAGGCCGGGGGTCGTCGGGCTGGTGACCATCTGGCCGGCGCCGGCGAGTGAGGTGCCGGCGGGGTCGACGACGCCCACCGAGCCGATCGTGCCGGGACTGCCCGCGCCCGGGTGCCCGGTCGGGCCGTCGCCCACCGTGCCGCTGCTCGGGCCCGTGTGGTGCACGCCCGACGTGGTCGCGGTGGCGCCCGCGGTGGGCCCGAAGGTGCCGGAGGTCGGGCCGGTGGAGGGGGTGCCCACCGAGCGGCCGTTCTTCAGCGTCGGGTTCGTCGGGTCGCCGTCGCCGGGCAGGCCCGGGTCCGGCGGCTCCGGCACGACGATCCGGCCGTAGGCGGAGAAATCGTAACCCTCGGCGAGGTTGGCGACGACCTGCACCATCCGCTGGTGGGCCTTCTCCTGCTCCTCCTTGTCCTGCTGGTGACCGACGATGCCGCCGATCACCGCGCCCGGCAGCCCGCCGACCAGGAAGCCCTTGCCGGCGCCGGAGAGCAGCTTGTCGTTGTCGTCGGTCTCCTCCGGGCTCTCCGCCTTCGACTGGGCGGTGCGCAGCTCGGTGGCCATCATGTCGAGCGCCTGCCGGATGTCGGCCATGCCCTGCGCCAGATTGCCGGAGTAGCCGACGACCAGGTTCAGCCGCCGGTGGAACTCCCGGGCGGCGTCGCCCGTCCAGGTCTTGGCCAGCGCGTCCAGGTCACTGGTCAGGTCCCGGCCGAGGCCCTCCAGGGTGTCCTTCAGCGAGCTCCACTGGGCGCTGAGCCCGTCGACCTGCTTCGGGTCGCCCGCGGTGACGCCCTGGTAGAGCTCCTGGTGGCTGACGTGCTCGTAGCGCTGAACGTACTCAGACACGCGGATCCTCTCCCTTCGCCGGCCTCATCGCCGCATCCAGGCCGGAGAGGGCGGCGACGATGTCGGCCGCGGCGGCCGCGTTGCGTGCCTCGGCGGTCTTGTAGTTGGTCATGATCGTCTTGGTCGCCTTCTGGGCGGCCTCGATCGCCTGGCGCAGCCGCTCGACGTGGTTGGCGAAGCTCGTGTGCGTCTCGGAGTAGCGACGGGCGTTGCCGGTCGCGTCGGTGAAGGTGCCCAGCGCGGGTGGCCGGCACTGCATCTCCGTGTTGAGCTTCTTCAGCACCGACTCGGCTTCGCTGAGTCGCCGCCCCAGTCGCTGGTGAAAATCCTCCAGGGACAGTACGTCCACTGTCGTGCGCCCGGTCATGGCTGCATCCCCGTAGTCATCGTCGATAACCGTTGGTCACGCTCAGGTTAGTCGACCCGGCCCAGCCCGGGCGACCCGTGGCCGCCCATATTCCACATCGGACGGCGGTCCGAGGTCAGCCACCCTGGGCCGGGCTCGCCCCCGACTGCTGGTTGCCGTCCGGGCCGGTCGTCGCGGAGCCGGCCGGCACGGCGCCCGGATCGAAGAAGGTCAGTGCGTCCTGCCGCGCCAGCGTCGGCCCGGTCGGCACCAGCGCCAGCAGGGATGCCGGCACCGCCGTCGGCGTCGCGTCGCCGTACCCGAGCGCGACCTTCGCGTTGGGCCCGAGCGGATAGCGGACCCCCTGCGCGGTGATCAGGTAGACCGTGGCACCGGCCGCCGCCTTCCCGCTCTCCCCGGCCGTGGCCTGCACCAGCACGCCCTTGCCACCCGGCAGCAGCACGCTCTCGGCGGTCCGCACGGCGTCCCGGGAGGTCTGCCGGGCGGCCACCCCGGTCGCCGCCGTCAGCTCGGCCGGCGGCTGGTCGAAGACCTCCAGCGTGGTGACCGGCGGCTGGCCGGACGCCCCGGCCCGGTAGGTGGCGCACAATACCGTCCGGCCGGCGCGGACCTCGTGCAGGGTGGGCAGCTTGTCCGGCAGGCCCTCGGGCTCCAGTCGCTGGTCGGTGAGGAGCTGGCCGGCCTGGTCCGGCGTGATGTCGGTGATCTGACCGCCGCCGCCGAGCAGCAGCAGCGCGGTCATCTCCTTGATCGCCACCAGTCCCTGCCGGGTCAGCACGTAGTGGTTGCCGGCGGCCCGGTAGACCTGGCCGACCTTCGCCGGGCGGTCACCCACCGTCAGGCCGCTGGAGCTGCCCTCCCCGTCGATGGTCGGCTTGCGCAGCGCCGGCCCCACCGGCACCGCGTTGAGCAGCTGCTGCCCCACGGTGAGGGTGGCCGCGCCGGCCATCTTCAACGCGACCAGCGCCTGCTCGTCACCGACCACCCGCAGCCGGGAACCGCCTGTGAGCAGGTACCGCGCCTCGTTCACCCGGACCAGGACCGCCCGGTCGGTGAGGGACGTGCCGCCCGGCAGCGGCCGGTCGATCACCAGCCGGGTGGTGGAGCGCTGTGGATCGGCCGGGTCGGGCACGTCGCAGACCGACCAGGGGAGGCCGACGAGCGACTTGCGGTCCGGCACGTCGTCCGGGGCGCCCACGATGCCCACCGCCCGCCCCCGCGGGCGCTCCTTGATCGATGCCTGCGACATGGTGCGGACCGCCGGATCGGCCTCGTCGAGGATGAGCCGGGCGGAGGCGTAGTTCAGGGTCGGGTGCAGCACTCCGTCGGTGAAGACGTAGGTGGCTCCGGTCTCCCGCTCGATCACCAGCGTGTTCGACTCCAGTGGCGCGGCGTTCCCGGTGAGCTGGCCGTACGCGCCCGCCCCGCCGAGCACGACGGCGGCGGCGATGACGCTGCCGAACACCGCCATGCCGAGCCGGCGCATCGGCAGGTCATTGGTCTCCGGGTCGCCGGAGAGCAGCGCGGAGACGATGCGGCGGGTGACGAAGCGGTACGCCTGCACCTGATCGCGGCGGGTCCGCATGACTAACCTCCGGCAGGGGTGGGTCCGCGACGATCAGGTCCGAACGTCGCCGCGGGCTTCCCTACGATAAGGGGCCGGCGGCGGTTCACCGGGACCCCGCCCGTCCTCCGGCGACGCAACGCCGGGGCGGAAGCCCAGAATGTCCAGAAGGGACGCTCACCGATGACGCAGGTCCAGGCGCCACCCGGTCGTACGGCCACCGCCCCCGCCGGCCCGGCGGACCGCCCGATCATCCCGGCCGACCAGCGTCGGCGAGGTCGGCTCGGCCCGCTCGTCGTCGGTCAGCTCGTGGTGCTGGAGTGCGCCGCGCTGGCCGTCTGGTTCGCCACCGTTGGCCCCGTCTGGCTGCTCGCGTCGGTCGGCGTGCTGGCCGTGCTGGCCGTCGTCGCCGCGTTCGCCCGCCGGGGCGGCCGCTGGTGGTACGAGGACCTGATGCTCCGCCGCCGGCTGCGCCGCCGCCGCGGGCGGGCCCGGAGCGCCACGCCGTCCGGCGACCCGCGACTGGCCGCGCTCGCCCCGGAGCTGACCGTCGTCGAGCTCACCGAGCGCGGCACCCGGCTCGGCATCGGCCAGGACGACCGGGGCTGGTTCGCCGCGGTCGCGCTGACCGGCCGGCCCGGCGCGCCCGCCGGGTCGGTGGAGGCGGCGACGATGGACCAGGCCCTCGCGGTGCTCGCCGACTTCACCGGGCCGGTCACGCAGACCCAGGTCGTCTCGCACACCCTGGTCTGGTATCCCGCGCCGGGGGCCCCGCCGGCGGCGCACCGCACGATCTGGGTGGCGCTCCGCCTGTCGGTGTCCGACGCCCGCGCGGAAGCGGTGAGCCGGGGCGGCGGCATTCGCGGTGTGCACCGGACCGTGGCCGCCGGGATCGGCCGGCTCGGCAAGACGCTGAACGCCGCCGGCCTCGGCCACCGGGTGCTGGGCCGGGACGAGCTGCACACCGCGGTGGTCTCCGGTGCCGGGCTGGACCTGGCCCCGGAGGCGCCGGTGGAGAGCTGGACCAGCCTGCGCGGCGGCGGCTGGACCCAGCGCTGCCTGGCGCTGCGGGTCCGCCCCAACGGATCGCTCGGCGCGCTGGTGGACGCCGTCACCGCCACCTCCGCGCCGTCGCACACGGTCGCGGCGGTGGTGCTGCCGGGTGGCCGCCGGGTGCCTCCGCTGCTGCGGGTGGCGGCGATGGACGGGCATGCCGAGGCGCTGGTGAAGGTGGTCCGGGACGTGGCGAAGCGCAGCGGCGTGCCGGCCCGCCCGCTGGACGGGCAGCACGGTCCCGGCGTCTACGCCACCGCCCCGGTCGCCACCGCGATGGGCACGGTCACGGTCGAAGGTTGACGATCCAGCCGTAGAGGCCGCAGACCCAGACGGCCAGCGGCACCACGGCGATGATCAGCAGGATCTCGACGATGTCGAGGAGGCGACCCCAGACCGGCGAGATCCGCTTGCCCGCCACGGTGAGGCCGTAGATCAGGCCGATCACCGTGGTCAGCAGCAGCCCGCCCAGGATCACCCCCAGCCGGACCGGCAGCGACCCGGCGCCGAAGGTGGCCGCCGCGGCCAGTCCGAGACCGATGGTGCCCGCGAGCAGCACCGGGGTGCGCTGCGCGCGGCCGATGAACGGGCGGGCCCGCAGCAGCGACAGCAGCGCCAGCACCAGGCAGAGCAGCACCGCCGGCAGCCGGCCGTTGTCGGCGAGCACCACCTGACCGCCGAGCACCAGCACCGAGACCGTCCAGAGCAGGCCGGTGAGGAACGCGTCGGCGCGCTCGCTGTTGCTCAGCACCTGCGGGCCGTCGACGGACTCGCTGTCGGTCTTCAGGTCGTCCGGCCCGGTCGGGATCGACGGCACCGGCAGCCGGGCCAGCCGGTAGGCGATCATCGGCAGCGCCGGCAGGGCGGCGAAGGCGACGGTCGCCACCACCGCCGCGGCGGCCGCCGCGCCGATGCCGAAGGCCAGGCAGAGCGCCGCGCCGATGCCGACGGCCACCCCCACCGCGACCGCGCCGAGGAACAGCGGCAGCCGGTCGCCGACGGCCAGCGCGGCCATTGCGCCGAACAGCACCGCGGCGGTCGCGGCCAGCAGCACGTGCGGGCTGGCCAGGTCGGCCAGCGCCCGGTCCCCGGCGAGCACCAGCAGGCCGCCGATCGCCGCGTAGCCGAGCCCGCCCATGGCCAGTATCGCGCCGGTCCGGCTGTCACCGGCCGCCCGGGACAGCACCGCGGCGCTCACCAGCAGGGCGACCGCGACCACCAGGGCGGCCAGCGCGCCGGGCAGCTGCGGCGGCCCGGCGAACAGCGCCGCCGCGGCACCGGCCGTCAGCGCGGCCCCGGCGAGGAGCACCGCGAACGAGCGGGTCGTGCCGACCTGCCAGGTGCCGGGGCGCTGGTTGGTGGCCGTGGCGACGGCATCCACCACGTCGTCGAAGACGATCTCCGGCGCGGCGGCGGCCCGAGGGTTGAAGTAGAGCACCTCGCCGTCCCGGACGCCGAGCTGCGCGGCGGTACGCCCACCGTCCAGCGGCTGCCCGCCGAGCCGGGACAGGCTCCATCCACCGTGCCGCACGCCCTCGTCGGCGAGGTCCTCACCGGCGTACCGGAGCAGCGTGGGCAGCAGGTCGGCCAACGGGACGTCCGACGGCAACGCCAGATCCATCCTGGTGCGCGGCGCCACGATGGTGATCCGGCTCAGCCCGCCGGTCGCGGTCTTCGTCGCCACTGTGGCCTCCTCGTACTCGCCTGCGATTCACCTCGGCCGGCGGCGTCGCCCGGATACGGGTCCACGACGCCTCCGGGAGATTACCTACGATGGCGGTCGCACAGGTTGCCCACCCGACGACTCGGGCCGTTGGCAGACCACGATCAGGGCCGATTCTGGGGAGGAGACGCCGTGAGCACGGTGGTGTTCCGCCGACTGCCGCGTCAACCGGGGCCCGCGCTGCCGCGCGGCGAGGTGCTGCTGGAGTCTCCGCCCGAGCTGCCTGAGCAGCAGTCGCGGGGCATGGGACAGGTGCTGATGATCCTGCCGATGCTCTGCGGCGTCGGCGCGATGGCCTTCCTGTACGCCGGTCGCGGCGGCGGCATGATGACGTACGTCGCGGGCGGCCTCTTCGGGGTGTCCATGCTTGGCATGGCGATCGGCACGCTGGGCAACGGCGGCAACAACAAGGCCGAGCTGAATGCCCAGCGCCGCGACTACATGCGGTACCTGGCCCAGATGCGCAAGCGCACCCGGCGGGCCGCCGAGCAGCAGCGCGCCGCGATGACCTGGCGGCACCCGGAGCCGGACGCGCTCTGGTCGATCGCCGCCTCGCGCCGGCTGTGGGAGCGGCGGATCACCGAGGACGACTTCGGTGAGGCCCGGATCGCGCTCGGCCCGCAGCGGCTGGCGGTGGAGATCGTGCCGCCGGAGACCAAGCCGGTGGAGGACCTGGAGCCGATGAGCGCGATCGCGCTGCGCCGGTTCGTCCGGGCCCACTCCAGCGTGCCGGACCTGCCCACCGCGCTCTCGCTGCGCGCGTTCAGCCGGATCGTGCTGCGCGGCGACCGGGAGCCGGTGCTCGACCTGGCCCGGGCCGCCCTGGGCCAGCTGGTCACCTTCCACGCCCCGGACGACCTCATCGTGGCGGTGGTGGCCGCGCCCGACCGGCAGCCGGTGTGGGACTGGGTGAAGTGGCTGCCGCACGCCCAGCACCCGGGGCGTACGGACGCGGCGGGCGCGCGCCGGATGGTGTTCGCCAGCCTTGCCGAGGCGGAGGCGGCGCTCGCCAACGAGCTGGGCGGCCGGCCCCGCTTCGCCCCGGAGGCGAAGCCGCTCACCACCGCCCCGCACCTGGTGGTGGTGCTCGACGGCGGCGAGGTCTCGCCGACCTGCGCGTTGATGGGTCCCGGCCTGCTCGGTGCCACGGTCATCGACCTGTCCGGCACGGTGCCCCGGGACGCCGGCCGCTGGCTGCTCTGCCTCGACACCGGTGACGGCAGCGGACTGGACCTGGTCCGCGGTGCCACGACGTCGCGGCTCGGCCGGCCGGACCGGCTCAGCATGGCGGGTGCCGAGGGGCTGGCCCGGCAGGTCGCCCCCTACCGGCTCTCCCAGCAGCAGGGCGCCAGCACCGAGGAGCCGCTGGCCCGCAGCATGGAGTTGCCGGACCTGCTCGGCGTCGGCGATGCGGCGGCGGTGGACGTGCAGCAGACCTGGCGGCCGCGCAGCCACCGCGACCGGCTGCGGATCCCGCTCGGCCTCGGGCCGGACGGCAATGTGGTGGAGCTGGACTTCAAGGAGTCCGCGCACGAGGGTATGGGCCCGCACGGCCTGGTCATCGGCGCGACCGGCTCCGGCAAGAGCGAGCTGCTGCGGACGGTGGTGGGGGCGCTGGCCGTGACGCACTCGTCCGAGGAGCTCAACTTCGTTCTGGTCGACTTCAAGGGTGGCGCCACCTTCGCCTCGCTGGACGCGTTGCCGCACACCAGCGCGGTGATCACCAACCTCTCCGACGAGCTGCCGCTGGTCGACCGCATGCGGGACGCCCTGGCCGGCGAGATGAACCGGCGCCAGGAGGTGCTCCGGGCGGCCGGCAACTACGTCTCCCGCTACGACTACGAGAAGGCCCGGGCGGCCGGCGAGCCGCTGGAGCCGATGCCCAGCCTGCTGATCATCTGTGACGAGTTCAGCGAGCTGCTCGCCGCCAAGCCGGACTTCATCGACCTGTTCGTCATGATCGGCCGGCTCGGCCGGTCGCTCGGCGTGCACCTCCTGCTGGCCTCCCAGCGGCTGGAGGAGGGGAAGCTGCGCGGCCTGGACACCCACCTGTCGTACCGGATCGGTCTGCGTACCTTCTCGGCGGTCGAGAGCCGCATCGTGCTCGGCGTGCCCGACGCGTACGAGCTGCCGAGCGCGCCCGGTCACGGTTACCTCAAGACCGACACCAGCACCATGCTCCGGTTCCGGGCGGCGTACGTCTCCGGGCCGTACCGGGCGCCGGGGCAGGTGCAGCGGTCCACCCGGGCGCAGGTGCAGCGCCGGATCGTGCCGTACGGCATCGACTACGTGCCGGTGCCGGCCCTGCCGAGCCCGGCGGAGACCGCGCCGGAGCCGGAGCAGGCGGCCGACGGCAAGGCGGTGGCCATGCTGGACGTGCTGATCGACCGGCTCAAGGGGCGGGGGCGCCCGGCGCACCAGGTCTGGCTGCCGCCGCTGGCCGAGCCGCCGGGCCTGGCCGAGCTGCTGCCGCCGTTGAGCGTGCACCCGACGTTCGGCCTCACCACGGCGAACTGGCCGGGGCGTGGGCGACTCACCGTGCCGGTCGGCATCGTCGACCGCCCGTACGAGCAGCGACGCGACCCGATGATGATCGACCTGTCCGGCGCGGGCGGCAACGTGGTGATCGTCGGTGCCTCGCTGAGCGGCAAGAGCACCATGCTGCGGTCCATGCTCGCCTCGCTGGCGCTCACCCACACGCCGCGCGAGGTGCAGTTCTTCTGCCTCGACTTCGGCGGCGGCGCGCTGCGCAGCCTGGAGCGGCTGCCGCACATGTCCGGGGTGGCCGGGCGGCGGGACACCGAGGCGGTCCGGCGGACCGTGGCCGAGGTGGTCGCGATCATCGACGACCGGGAGCTGCGCTTCACCCAGCACGGCATCGACTCGATGGCCAGCTACCGTCGCCGCCGGGCGGCCGGGGAGTTCGCCGACGACCCGTTCGGCGACATCTTCCTGGTGGTCGACGGCTGGAACACGCTGCGCCAGGAGTACGAGGAGCTGGAGCAGACCATCACCAACCTGGCCAACCGGGGGCTGGGTTTCGGCGTACACGTGGTTGTCACGGCCGTGCGGTGGGCGGAGATCCGGATCAACATGCGGGATCTGCTCGGCACGAAGCTGGAGCTGCGGCTCGGCGACCCGGCCGAGTCGGAGATCGACCGGCGGGCCGCGCAGAACGTGCCGGTCGGCACGCCGGGCCGCGGTCTGACCCACGACAAGCTGCACTTCCTCAGCGGGATCTCGCGGATCGACGGCAAGCGCGACATCGAGGACCTGACCGAGGCGTCGGTCGCCCTGGCCGGGCACGTCGCGGCCAACTGGTCGGGCCGCCCGGCGCCCAAGGTACGGCTGCTGCCGCGCAAGCTGCCGGTCGGCGAGCTGGCGAAGGTCATCGACCGGTCGGCCCCGGGCATCCCGATCGGCGTCAACGAGTCGGCGCTGGCCCCGGTCTACCTGGACCTGGCGGGCGAGCCGCACCTGACCGTGTTCGGCGACGCCGAGTGTGGCAAGACGAACCTGCTGCGGCTGATCGCCCGGGGCATCGCCGAGCGGTACACCCCGGCCCAGGCCCGGCTGGTCATCGCCGACTACCGCCGTGGCCTCCTGGGCGCGGTGGAGGGCGACCACCTGCTCGACTACGCACCGTCCAACCAGGTGTTCAGCCAGGGGCTGGGCTCGATCCGCAGCGCGCTGCAGAACCGCCTGCCCGGCCCGGACGTGACCACTGCCCAGCTGCGCGACCGGAGCTGGTGGAAGGGCCCCGACCTCTACGTCCTGGTGGACGACTACGACCTGGTCGCCTCCGGCGGCAGCAACCCGCTCAGCGCGCTGCAGGAGCTGTTGCCGCAGGCCCGGGACATCGGCCTGCACCTGATCATCACCCGCCGGGTGGGCGGCGTGGCGCGCGCCCTCTACGAGCCGGTGCTGCAACGCCTGCGCGAGCTGGACTCGCCGGGCCTGCTGATGTCCGGCAGCCGGGAGGAGGGTGCGGTCTTCGGCAACCTGCGGCCGAGCCCGCAGCCGCCGGGTCGGGGCACCCTGGTCCGCCGCCGGGACGGCCAGCAGCTGATCCAGACCGCCTGGACGGAGCCGGCCTAGGGGCGGACGCCAGGCAATCGTTCCGATAGCGTCGGCCCGACCGTCGCGCGTGCAGAGAGGGACCCGTCGTGAGCACCCCGTGGGGTTACGGTGGCGCCGGTGGCGCCGTGGAGAACATGTTGCGCCAGGCGCAGGAGCAGCAGCGTCGGCTGGCCGAGTTCCAGCAGCAGCGAGCGGACCTGCGGATGACCGGGGAGAGCCCGGACGGCCTGGTCCGGGTGACCGTGGACGGCGAGATGAAGGTCGGCGACATCGAGCTCAACGCGCGGGCGATGCGGCTGGACAGCTACTCGCTGGCGGAGTCGCTCCAGGCCGCCATCGACGCGGCGTACGCGGCCTTCAACGAGCGCCAGCAGGAGTTGCTGACCGAGATGCTCGGCGGCTCCGAGCTGGTCCGCCGGGCCCAGGAGGGCTCCCTGACCCCGGAGGACTGGTTCCGCCAGTTCGGTGTGGACCTGTCCGACCCGACCCGCGGCCTGCGTCGCTGAGCTGGGAGGAGGCGCGATGGCCAACAAGGTCGACGTCGACGCGATTCGGAAGGCGAGCAAGCTGCTCGACGCTCCGGACGGCCCGATCCAGTACCTGCGCAACGTGCAGGCGTTGCTGGAGGAGGTGAAGCTGCCGGGCGGCGCGCTGAGCCTCTTCGGCCACGGGACGGTGACCCAGCACAACGCCTCGGTCGACGGGCACCTCGACAACGTCAAGACCGGAATCGACCACCTGCACAAGGCTGCGGAGCAGCTCGAGCAGAGCGCGAAGAACTGGGAGAAGTCGGACCAGCCCTGGGTGGTCAAGTGACCGGCCGGGCCAGCCACGGGGGGAGCATCTGATGCCACCGGAGATCTTCATCGCCAACGCCTCCGGCGCGGTGACCGGCACCGTCTCGGTCGCCGAGACGACGGCGCCGGTGCGTACGGCGGCGGCCGTCGCGCGCGGAAACTGGATGTGGATCGTCTTCTCGGGGATCCTGATCGGCTCGATCCTCTACCTGGAGACGTTCGACAACCAGGAGGTCAACGAGGCCATCAAGAAGTGGAGCGACGCTGCGCGCCTGCTCGGCTCGGAGCAGTTCGGCGCGGCGCTCGCGGCGGTCCCGCCGGACCCGAAGGAGTGGGACTTCGACGACCGGGACGCGTTCGACCTCTTCATGCGCAAGCTGGGGGCGGAGATCAACTCGTTGGCCGAGGCGTTCAACGCCAACAAGGACACGCTCACCTCGGCGCGGGACGCCTACAACGACGCGGTCTCCGGGATGGCCCAGGCGCTCATGCCGATCCTGGTCGCGGTGATCGCCTCGATCGCGTTCCAGTTCTTCCCCGGCACCACCGCGCTGGCCCAGGCGATCGGCATCGCCGGACTGGCGGCTGCCTCCGCCATCCTGGTGATGGTGTTCGGGGACATCGGCGCGCTCCTGCACGCCGTGATGGCTGGCTTCAACACCAACAGCCGGTTCGCGTTCGTGTCGGACTCCCGCCCCGGCTGGGCGCCCACCGGCTCCGACCCGGACATCAAGGACATCAAGATCGACTGGGTCAAGGATTCCAAGTTCTACCAGTGACGAGAGGGGTCGGGGTGTTCGCGGCGCTCTACTGGCTGTTCATGTACTTCCTGCTGACCATCCCGGTCTTCCTCGGCCTCGCCCTGGCGGCCCGGCTCACGGGCTCGGCGGGGGTCCGGCGAGCCGCTGAAGTGGTGATGCTCACCGGTGGCGTGGCGCTGCTTCCGGTGGTGCTGCAGCGCGCCTTCGAGCGGCCGGTGCTGTGGGCCGTGGTGGTGCTGCTGGCGATACTGCTGGTGTTCGGGGTGATGATGCACGTCAAGTCGTACCGCCAGCCGTCCTGAGGCCGGTGCGGATCGAGGTGGTCGTCCGTCCATATCGTACGGTCCGCCAGGGAATGTGTTGTGGATCCTGGCTTGCCGGGAGACGACGATAGGGGGACAGGGCTGCGCGGGTTGGACGTCGTCCGCTACGGTTCGGTTGAAGTGTCCGTCGGTGGGGTGTGTACGCCTTGCCGCGGGGGAGGGGCGCGGCGGATCCGCCGCCACGAAGATGACGGAAGGGTGTGAAGCATGGCGTTCGAGGTCAGTGCAGCGACTCTGCACACCGCCGCGAGTGACGTGCGGTCCACGCGCAGCGACGTCGACGGTGAGCTCAAGAAGCTGTGGAATGTCGTCGACGACCTGGCGATGGCCTGGAAGGGCCAGGCGTCCACGGGTTTTCAGAGCCTGATGACGCGCTGGAACGAGGACACGAACAAGCTCTTGACCGCGATGGACAACATCGCCGACCTGCTCGACAAGTCGGGTACGACGCACCAGGTCAACGACGAAGAGCAGCAGCAGATGCTGGACAAGTTCCACGCTGCTCTCAACCCGTGATCCGCGTAGTAGCCAGGTAGAGGAGGAACGATGAGCATCAAGGTCGACTACGCCGTCCTCGAGAGCAGCAACCAGCAGATGCAGGCCATCTCGCGGACCATCGACGAGAAGCTGGACACGCTGCGCTCGATGCTGACCAGGCTCGAGTGGGAGGGCCAGGACCGCGTCGCCTACCAGCAGCACCAGGCCCAGTGGGACGCCGCCGTGCGGGACATCAACAAGGTCCTGAACGACATCGGCCAGGCGGTCGGCATCGCCCGCGAGAACTACATGACCACCGAGATGAGCAACTCCAAGGTCTGGGGCAACTGACCCGACCGGCCCCGCTGCGGCCCCGCTCCGGCTCTGTCCGGGGTCGGGGCCGCAGTGCTTTTCCCGCGCCGCCAGAGGCACGCTGACCGTCGCTGGCGCCCGGGGCGGTGTCCGGGGCCGGGGTGGGTGGGTTCAGGCGTCCAGCGCGGCGGTGCGGCGGCCAGGGCGCCAGCCGC
Organism: Micromonospora sp. NPDC007230; assembly: GCF_042869115.1. NCBI lineage: Bacteria > Bacillati > Actinomycetota > Actinomycetes > Micromonosporales > Micromonosporaceae > Micromonospora > Micromonospora sp. NPDC007230. The sequence continues at coordinate 277,808 of NZ_JBIAFE010000006.1, forward strand.
GCCGGCGGCCGTGAATCAGGATCGGCCGGAGCGTCAGCAGGGCGACGGCCAGCAGCCCGCCGACCGCGGCCACCCAGATCGCCACGGTCCGCTGCCACGCGAGCGGGTCGGCCGGCGGCGCCGGCTTCGGCAGCGCGCCGAGCGGCGGGTCGGTCCGGCTCCCCAGCAGGCTGGTCACCGCCCGGTACGGGTTGACCATCCCGTACCCGACCTCGGCGTTGTGCCCGTCCGGCGGGTTGTCGGCCGTCTGGGTCAGCCGGAAGGCGATCTCCTTCGGGGAAAGGTCCGGGTGGGCGGCGCGGACCAGCGCGGCCACCCCCGAGACGTACGCGGTCGCGAAGCTGGTGCCGCCCTGCGGCTCCGCCCGGTATCCCGACCCCTGTGGCGCCGGGCCGACGATCTTCAGCCCGGGGCCGGCGATGTCCACGTAGTCGCCGGTGACCGAGCTGCCCACGTGCTCGCCCGCGTCGTCGATCCCGGCGACGGCGATGACCCCCGGGTACGCGGCCGGGTAACCCGGCTGGTCCTGCTGGTTCTCCTGCCGGTTGCCGGCGGCGGCCACCACGACGACCCCCTTGTCGAGGGCGTAGTCCACGGCGTCCTTCAGCCGGGGGTCGTCCAGCGTCACCAGGGAGAGGTTGATCACGTCGGCCTTGTGGTCGGCCGCCCACTTGATCGCCCGGCCGATCTCGGCCGGGATCGATTCGTCGAAGGTGCGTTGGTTGTCGGCCAGCACCCGGATCGGCAGGATCTTGGCCTCGGGCGCGATCCCGCTGTACGGCACGCCGGTGCCCTCCTTGCCGGCGATGATGCCGGCCACCAGGGTGCCGTGGCCGACGAGGTCGCACTGTCCCTTGAGGTGGACCAGGTTGTTGAAGTCCTCGCCGGGCAGCACCCGGCCGCGCAGCAGGGGGTGGCTGGGGGAGACGCCGGAGTCGATGACCGCCACGGTGACGCCCTGGCCCCGGGTGATCCGCCAGGCCGCCGCCGGGTCGAGCCGCTCCAGCGCCCAGGACGCCTCGGTCGGGGCGGGGCCGCCGGGTGGGCCGCACTTCGGGGCCGCCGAGGCGGGCCCTGGCGCCACCAGGATGGCGCCGAGCAGGGCGGCCGCTCCCGCTCCACAGAGGATGGACCGGATCCGGTGACCGGTACGGACGCGCACCGTCGTCCCGTCCGGCCGCAAGCTCTCGCGCACGCGCTGAGATTACCGTCGGCGCGCCGGCCGTGCGGTGACGGGAGCCGCCGGGGTCGGTCACGCCTCGGCGGCGCGCCTGTCGGCCGGTTCGGCGGTGAAGAGGGCGAGCAGGGCACCGACCTGCTGGTCGGCCTCCGCCGGGTGCCGGAAGTGGCCGCTCGGGTTGATCGTGTACTCGTTGCGCCGGCCGACCCGGGTGCGCCGCAGGTAGCCGCCGGCCGCCAGGTCGGCGACGATCGCCTGGGCGGCCCGCTCGGTCACCCCCACCTCGTCGGCCACGTCACGCAGCCGCGCGGTGGGGTTGCGCGCGATGGCCAGCAGCACGTGCCCGTGGTTGGTGAGGAAGGTCCAGTTCCGGCCGCTCCCGTTCTCGCCCGCTGTCGTCGCCATGGTGGTCATGGTATGGCCCCGCGCCGGTGTCGACCGGCCCCGGGCGGCGGCGGGCCGCAAGCGGGCGGCCGTCAAGTGACCGGTGACGTATGAAATCCGTATCACGTAAATCTTGACGTGTCTTGGCTCGGGTGTGACCGTGGTGGTCGAGGCCGCCTCTGCCGCCGGCCGGCTGACCAGGTCGTTTCGCGCGAGGACGAGGTGAGTGCAGTGCTGCCGACCAATCCCGAACAGGCGCTCGCCGAGCTGTTCGCCGGCAACCGGCGGTTCGTCACCGGCGTACCCCGTCATCCCAACCAGGACGCCGAGCATCGCGCCGCCGTCGCCGACGGCCAGCACCCGTTCGCGGTGATCGTGGGCTGTGCCGACTCCCGGCTCGCCGCCGAGATCATCTTCGACCGTGGCCTCGGTGACCTGTTCGTGGTGCGGACCGCCGGCCACACCGTCGGCCCCGAGGTGCTCGGCAGCGTCGAGTACGCGGTCACCGTGCTGGGCACCCCGCTGGTGGTGGTGCTCGGCCACGACTCGTGCGGCGCGGTGCAGGCCGCCCGCGAGGTGGTCGCCACCGGCACGCCCCCCGCCGGCCACCTCGGCGCGTTGGTGGACGCCGTCGTGCCCAGCCTGGCCCGGGCCGCCCGGGAGGGTGTCGAGGACCTCGACGAGATCGTCGACATCCACATCGCGCGGACCGTGGAGGCGCTGCTGGCCCGGTCCGCCGTGCTCGCCGAGCGGGTGACGGCCGGGCGGTGCGGGGTGGTCGGCATGTCGTACCGGCTCAGCGCGGGCGAGGTGCGGACGGTGGCCGAGGTGCCGGCCGGCAAGCCGAGCGCGACGCTGCCGGGCGCGGCCACGCCCGCGGACCCGGCGCCCACCGCCGTCGCCGGTTGAGCCCTTCCTGACGCCGAGGGGCCGCCCGCGCGGTGGCGGGACGGCCCCTCGGCGTGGTACTCCGGCTACAGCAGCGACACGTGCACGTGGTCGGTGTGGTTGGAGGGACCGCTGTAGGACTTCCAACCGGTCGCCGGGAACCAGATCTGCCGGTTCCAGATCACGTAGTAGACGCCCAGCCGGTCGGCGTTGCGGATCAGGAACGCGGCGAGGTTGTTGCCGTACATCCGCATGTCGTTGTTGTGCCAGGGGGAGAAGCCGCTGCGCTGTAGCGACCAGTCGCAGGCCCGGCCCTTGGGGTGCTCCCAGGGGCCGCCCGGGCGGTAACAGCCCACGAAGCGGTCGAAGCCGGCCCGCTTGACCTCCTTGTACATGTGCAGCGTGCGCGGGGTGATGTAGCCCGAGGTGGTCGGATCCTTCACGCTGCGCGACTCGGGCTTCCACCCCCCGTCAGCCGTCCGGCCGGGAGCGATCCGGGCGACCGGGGAGGTGGCCGCGACCAGACCGGCGGTGAAACCCCGCCCGCCGACCAGCCGCAGGGCCTTCTCCGCCTCGGCCTTCTCGCGCCGCATCGCGTTGGTCTGCTTCTGCTGCTCGCGGATCTCCGCATCGAGCGCGATCTTGGCCTGTTCCGCGCGGTTCTTCGCGGCGTTGACCTCGGCGAGCTTCTGCGCGTTCATCAGGTTCAGCTCGTCGAGGGCGGAGGCCCGCTGGACGAACGAGTCGGGCGCGTTGCTCTCCAGCAGCAGGGCCATCGCGCCGATCCGGCCGGTCCGATAGGACTGCGTGGCGATCTGGCTCACCTGCGGCCGCAGCGCGTCCAGGTCGGCCTGCGCCGCCCGGATCTCGAGGGCCAACTGGAGTTGGCGCTGCTTCGACTTGTCCAGCTTCGCCTTGGCCTGCAGGAAGCCGCGATTGGCGGCATCGATGACCTCGGTGATGAGCGGAGGATCGTTGTCCTCCTCGTGGCCCGATGGGTTGGGGGTGTTGGGTGCGGCCAGCGCCGGGGTGGGCCCGGCGACGATGGCGAACGCGGTGAGCACGGCCACCACAGGTGTCAACCAGCGGCGCAGGGGTGCCGTCAACAGTGTTCCCTTCCGTCGACCGCCGACCGGGTTAGCTGTCGGGTTCGGGACGGAAGTGGCCCCTACCGCTCGCGCGGATTCACCCCAGGTACCTGGTTCCCCGGTTCGCCACAGGGCGATTGGGCGGTGGTGCCGCTGGCGCCGGTGCGCGCCTTTGGCGGTTACCGGCAGCGAGGTTACCCGAGAGCCCGGTCGGGGATCTACGCCCGGAAGCCGACCAATCGCACGTTTTCGTCGTCGCCCTGCGTGACCAGCGTCGCGTTCGCGCCGGCCGGTCACGCTGCGGAGTGTCACCATGCCGCTTCCGTGCTCCTCTCCGGTCCGGATCGTCCGGCGGCCGCACCGCCGAGTGCCTCCAGCGCGTCGTGCCGTTCGGCCGGCGGCCGGGACGACGGCGGGCGGGCTCCGGCGTCCGTCGCGGCGCCGGCCCGTCCGGCGGTCCGGACCACCGCCGCCAGACCGGTGGTCAGCGGTACGGCGGCGATCAGGCCGAGCGTGGCCACCGCGCTCCGGACGATCTCCTGCGCCATGAACTCGCTGGTGAGGATCTCGCCCACCGGTCGCGAGTCGGCGACCAGCAGGAGCAGCAGCGGCAGCGACGCGCCCGCGTACGCCAGCACGATGGTGTTGACGGTGGAGGCGATGTGGGCGCGGCCCACCCGGGTGGCCGCCCGGTAGAGCTGCATCCGGGACAGCCCCGGGTTCGCGTTCGCCAGCTCGGTGACCGTGGCCGCCTGGGTGACGGTGACGTCGTCCAGCACGCCGAGCGAGCCGATGATGATGCCGGCCAGGAGCAACCCGTGCAGGTCGACGTTCTGCTGGAACATCGACAGCGTGGTGGCGTCCTCGCTGCCGTAGCCGGTCAGGTGGGTGGCCGCGGTGGCCAGGGTGCCGAGGATGCCGGTCAGCACCAGGCTGCCCAGGGTGCCGAGCACCGCCACCGAGGTTTCGGCGGTGATCCCGTGGGTCAGGTAGAGCACCACAAACATGATCAGCGCGGCGCCGACGATCGCCACCAGCAGCGGCGGCTGGCCGGCGCCGATCCCGGGCAGCACGAAACCGAGCAGCACGGCGAAGCTCGCCACCAGGCCGCCCAGCGCGGCCAGTCCGCGCCAGCGCCCGAACGCCACGATGGCGACGGCGAACAGCACGGCCAGCCAGACCAGCGGCGTGCCGCGCTGGTGCTCGGCGATGTTGTAGGTCTTGATCGTCGGGTCGGCCGGGTCCATCAGCTCGACGAGGATGATCTTGTCGCCGACCTCGATCCGGGATGCCCCGGGACCGGACGGGAGGGGTGCTTCGACCTGCCGGCCGGCGTCCGGGCCCTGCTCGGCGGCGACCGTCGCGGTTCCGCACGGCCCCGTGGCCTGGCCGGTGCCGCCCTCCGGCGTCGGCGGGCACGGCTCGGTCACCACCCGGGTCACCGTGCCGTGGTAACGCGGCAGGTCCGCGCCACCTGTCGGCTCCCGGCTGTCCCGCGGCCACAGCACCAGCGCGGCGACCACGGTCACCAGGAACAGCGGCACCACCGTCGCGACGAGGATCCGTCGCACCCCGGTCGGGGCGGGCGGAGCGGGACGGGTGTGGTCGGCGCCCATGGCGTGTCTCCCAACGAGTCACAGCGCGATACGTGTCACCGGGCTGGTCGGTTCACCGGGCCGGCGCTGGCGTCGGCCGGGGAGTGCAGGCCGGTCGCCGCCGGGAATGGTAGCCAGGCCCGGGGCGCGACGCAGGCGATGAGCGATCTCCGGTGGTTCCTGCCGGCCCGGCCCGCCGCACCCACTAGCGTGGTTCTCGTGCGTACGGCGCCAGCGGTGACGACCGGACCGTGGGTCCGGCTCCTGCTGCTGCTCTGCACCCTGGTCGGCCTGACCGCCATGCACACTCTCGGCCACGGCACGCACGCCTCCGGCGGCCCGGGGGACCACGCGGCGGCCAACCACGGCGCCCCGCCGGCCGCGGTGGCCGGTCCCGCCGCCCTGCCGGCCGCGGTGGCCGGCATGGCCGGCGACTGCCACGGTGACGGCTGCGGCCCGGCCCGGGTGCTCCCGCCGGCGGACGCCCAGGCCCGGCTGCTCCCGCTGGGTGATCCCGGCGGCGACCGGTCCGGCTGGAGCATCTGCCTGGCCGTGCTCGGCGCGTTCGCCGTCACGCTGCTGGTCGCCCTGCTGCTGCGGGCCGGGTCCCGGACCTACGGGCCGGCCGCCAGGGTGGCCCTCGGGGCCGCCCCAGGACCGCGCGCCCCGCCGCCCCGACCGTACGGGCTGCGCCTGGCGGCGGTGTCGGTGCTGCGCAGATAGGACGCCCGGCGCGGGAGGACCGGAAGACCGGTCACCCGCGTCCGCCGTCCGCTGCGTACGTTTCGACACCGAAAGGCTGTTCCATGTCCACTCGTACCCTCGCGCGTCGGGCCGCCCTGGCCAGCGCGACCGTAGCCGCCGCGCTCGCCCTCACCGGCTGTGGCGGTGGCGACCACTCGACCGCCGGCGCCGGCCACGACACGCCCGTTACGGGATCGCCCTCCCCGGGGGCCTCCTTCGGCGACGCGGACGTGACGTTCGCCCAGATGATGATCCCGCACCACCGGCAGGCCGTGGCGATGGCCGAGCTGGCCGACGACCGGGCCGCCGACCCCGAGGTGCGGAGGTTGGCCGGGCAGATCAAGGCGGCCCAGGCGCCGGAGATCGCCAGCATGACCGACTGGCTCAGCGCGTGGGGCCGGCCGGTGCCTCCGGCCAGTGCCGGCCACGGCATGCCGGGGATGGACCACGGCATGCCCGGGATGATGTCCGACGCCGACCTGGCGACGCTGAAGGCGTCGTCCGGGGCCGACTTCGACCGGCAGTTCCTGACCATGATGATCGCCCACCACGAGGGCGCGCTCACGATGGCGCAGGCGGAGCTGACCGGGGGCGCCAACCCCGAGGCCAGGGCGCTCGCCCAGCGGATCGTCGACGCCCAACGGGCCGAGATCGACAGCATGAGGAAGCTGCTCGACGGGCGCTGACGCGCAGCCGTTGGGGGCCGGACGCGCCGTCCGGCCCCCAACGGGCCTGGTCAGCCGCGCTTCATCAGCCGGCCGACGGCGGCCATCATCTCGGTGGCCATCTCGTCGGCGCGGCCCTCGGCCGCACCCTCGTGCATGCAGTGCCGCGCGTGCCCGTCGAGCAGGCCGAGGCCGACCTTGTCCAGGGCGGCCTGGATGGCGGAGATCTGGGTCAGCACGTCGATGCAGTAGCGGTCGTCCTCGACCATCTTCTCGATGCCGCGGACCTGGCCCTCGATACGGCGGAGCCGCGCGAGCAGCTGGTCCTTGCTGGCGGTGTAGCCCCGGGTCGGGGTCGTCGGTGCGGTCATGGCGTCCAGGATAGCGTACCCCTCGGGGGTATGGTACGGTCCTCTTCGTTGGCTGATACCCCCACGGGGTAGCGGTACAGTAGTGGCAGTGGTCTCTCCACCAATTACCCCCCGGGGGTATAGGGTGGGGGCGGCGAGAGGGGAGTTGCGATGGTCACCACCACATACCAGGTCCAGGGCATGACCTGCGGGCACTGCGTCAGCTCGGTCAGCACCGAGGTGAGCGCCATCCCGGGCGTCACGGACGTCCAGGTCGACCTGGCCTCCGGCCAGGTCACCGTCACCAGTGAGAGCCCGTTGGCCACGGACGCCGTCCGCGCCGCCGTGGACGAGGCCGGCTACGACCTCGTCGGGGCGTGACGGGTCCGCGGACCCGAAGGAACCGAGGTACCCCATGAACACGACGACGAAGCTGAGCGGCTTCGCCCTCGGCCTCGCGGCGGTGTTCGGCGCGGCGTACGGGGTCGGTCACCTGGCCGGCCCCGTCGCCCCGCCCGCCGCGACCCCGCACGACACCACCGACGGCGACCACGGTGACGGAGGTCACGGCGACGCCGGCCACGCGACGGCCGCCACCGACCACCTGCCCGGCGGGCTGCTCGTCTCCGACCGCGGCTACACGCTGCAGCCGGTGAGCGCCCCGGCCGGCGAGTTCGCCTTCCGGATCACCGGCCCCGACGGCCGGCCGGTCACCCGCTACGACGTGGCGCACGACAAGCGCATGCACCTGATCGTCGCCCGGCGTGACCTCTCCGGGTTCCGGCACGTCCACCCCGAGTTGGCCCCCGACGGCACCTGGCGGGTCGCCTCGCCGCTCGCCGGCGCCGGCACCTGGCGGGCGTTCGCCGACTTCACCCCGACCGGCGGCGTGCCGCTGACGCTCGGGGTCGACGTCACGGTCCCCGGCACGCTGGCAGACCGGCCGCTGCCGGCGCCCGCCACCAGCACCACCGTCGACGGCTACACCGTCACCCTCGGCGGCACCCCGCAGCCGGGCCGCACCAGCCAGCTCACCCTGACCGTGAGCCGGGACGGCCGGCCGGTCACCGACCTCCAGCCCTACCTCGGGGCGTACGGGCACCTGGTGGCGCTGCGGCAGGGCGACCTGGCCTACCTGCACGTGCATCCGGAGGGCACGCCCGGTGACGGGCGGACCGCGGCCGGCCCGGCGGTCACCTTCTCCGCCGAGGTGCCCTCGGCCGGGACGTACCGCCTCTACCTGGACTTCCGGCACGGCGACGCGGTGCACACCGCGGAGTTCACCGTCGTGACCGGCGACCCGGGCACGCCGGCGACGGGCGCGCCGGCCCCGACCACCACACCGACCCCGGAGGCCGACCACGGCACCCCGGGTCACGGGCACAATTGACCGGAGGTGCCGCGATGACATCGACCGCCAAGAGCGCGGGCTCTTCGTCCCTGCCGGTCGCGCCGAACCAGATCGAACTCGCGATCGGCGGCATGACCTGCGCCTCCTGCGCCGCCCGCATCGAGAAGAAGCTCAACCGGATGGACGGCGTCGAGGCCACGGTCAACTACGCCACCGAGAAGGCCACCGTCCGGTACGCCGACGACGTGACGCCGGACGACCTGATCGCCACGGTGGAGAAGACCGGCTACACGGCAGCCGTACCGCCCCCGCCGGCCCAGTCCCGGGCCGAGGCGACCGCCGAGCCGGTGGACGAGCTGCGCGGGCTGCGTACCCGGCTGTGGGTCTCGGTCGCGCTGGCCGTGCCGGTGATCCTGCTCGCCATGGTGCCCGCCTGGCAATTCACCTACTGGCAGTGGCTGTCGTTGACACTGGCCGCCCCGGTCGTGGTCTACGGCGGGCTGCCGTTCCACCGGGCCGCCTGGATCAACCTGCGGCACGGCGCGGCGACCATGGACACCCTGGTGTCGCTCGGCACCCTCGCCGCGTTCGGCTGGTCGCTCTGGGCGCTCTTCCTGGGTGACGCCGGGATGCCCGGGATGGTGCACCCGTTCCGCTTCGACATCACCCGCGGCGACGGCGCCGGCAACATCTACCTGGAGGCGGCGGCCGGGGTCACCGCCTTCATCCTCGCCGGCCGTTACTTCGAGGCCCGGTCCAAGCGGACCGCCGGCGCCGCCCTGCGCGCCCTGCTCGAGCTGGGCGCCAAGGACGTCGCGGTGCTTCGTGGCGACCGGGAGAACCGGATCCCGGTGGACCAGCTCGTGGTCGGGGACCGGTTCGTGGTCCGGCCCGGCGAGAAGATCGCCACCGACGGCGTGGTCGAGGAGGGCACCTCGGCCGTCGACGCCAGCATGCTCACCGGCGAGTCGGTCCCGGTCGAGGTCGGGCCCGGCGCCACCGTCGTCGGCGCCACCGTCAACGCCGGCGGCCGGCTGGTCGTGCGGGCCACCCGGATCGGCGGGGACACCCAGCTGGCCCAGATGGCCAGGCTGGTCGAGGCGGCGCAGACCGGCAAGGCGGCCGTGCAGCGGCTCGCCGACCGGATCTCCGGGGTCTTCGTGCCGATCGTGATCGCCCTGGCCGCCGGCACGCTGGGCTGGTGGTTCGGCACCGGGGCGGGGACGACGGCGGCGTTCACCGCCGCGGTGGCCGTCCTGATCATCGCCTGCCCGTGCGCCCTCGGCCTGGCCACCCCGACCGCGCTGCTGGTCGGCACCGGGCGGGGTGCCCAGCTCGGCATCCTGATCAAGGGCCCCGAGGTGCTGGAGTCGACCCGCCAGGTCGACACGGTGGTGCTGGACAAGACCGGCACGGTAACCACCGGCAGGATGACCCTGGTCGACGTGCTCCCGGCCGCCGGTCAGGACGCCGACGAGTTGCTCCAGTTGGCCGGCGCGCTGGAGGCCGCCTCCGAGCACCCGATCGCCCGGGCGATCGCCGACGGTGCCGCGGGGGCCGGCCCGGTGCCCCCGGTCACCGGCTTCGCCAACGCGGAAGGGCTCGGCGTGGCCGGCTCGGTCGACGACCGGGACGTGGTCGTCGGGCGGCTCCGGCTGCTGCGGGAGCGGGGTCTGGACGTACCCGAGGAGGTCGTGCGGGCGGCGACCGAGGCGGAGGCCGCCGGCCGGACGGCGGTCCTGGCCGGCTGGGACGGCCGGGCCCGTGGCGTGCTGGCGGTGGCCGACGTGGTGAAGCCGACCAGCGCGGCGGCCATCGCCCGGCTGCGCGAACTCGGGCTCACCCCGGTGCTGCTCACCGGCGACAACACCACCGTCGCGAAGGCGGTGGCCGCCGAGGTCGGCATCGACCAGGTGATCGCCGAGGTGCTGCCGGCCGACAAGGTCGAGGTGGTGCAGCGCCTCCAGGCCGAGGGGCGGACGGTCGCGATGGTGGGGGACGGCATCAACGACGCCGCCGCCCTGGCCCAGGCCGACCTCGGGCTGGCCATGGGCACCGGCACCGACGTGGCGATCGAGGCGTCCGACCTGACCCTGGTCCGGGGTGACCTGATGGCGGCCGTGGACGCCATCAGGCTCTCCCGGCGCACCCTCGGCATCATCAAGGGCAACCTGTTCTGGGCCTTCGCCTACAACGTGGCGGCGCTGCCGCTGGCCGCCGCCGGCCTGCTCAACCCGATGATCGCCGGTGCCGCGATGGCCTTCTCGTCGGTCTTCGTGGTGGCGAACAGCCTCCGGCTGCGGCGCTTCCGGCCCGTCGGCTGACCTCCGCACCCGCCGCCGGTCCCGATCCGCCCGGGGCCGGCGGCGGCGCCTCGCTCACCGGCATCCCGCCGGCCCGGCGTGCCGCGCGCCGACCGCGTCCGGCGGTCGCGCCGGATCCTTGGCACACTCGATCCGTCGCCGCTCGATCTGGCCGGGGCGCGGACGGCGGCCCAGGACGGAGCCCCGGTCGACCACGCGCCGTCACCGACGGCCGACGACCGTACGGGGAGAACCATGTCGGGTACCGCCGCCATCCGTGCCGCCGCCCTGGTGACCATGACGGCCCTCGCCACGGCCTGCCAGCCGTCGCCGGAGGAGGACACCGGGGCGTCGACGCGCAGCTGGGCGGCCCCGCCGACCGCCTCCGCCACCGCGCCGGCCCCGACCGCCACCGCGTCGCCGTCACCGGTGACCGCGGCCAACACCGCCGCGGTCTGTGCCGAGGTCGACAAGCTCATCATCGCCAAGAGCAAGGAGATCGCCGCCGACTCCGCCGCGGCCACCCGCCGGGACCTCACTCCGGAGCAGATCAACGACCAGGTCAAGGCGAATCTCGCCGACCTGGCCGACGACGTACGCCGGCAGGCCGCCCGGGCGCAGGATCCGGAGATCAAGGCGCTCGTGACGGACGCGGCGCGGCGGATCGACGTCGGGGCGAAGTCGTCCGCGCCGGTCACGTGGCTGAGCGCCAGCTTCGTCGAGATCCCGCAGCGGCTGGCCCGGGAGTGCCGGGCCTGACCGGTGTGCTGGGCCGGGGGCCGCTGTTTGCGAATCAGCGCCCCCCGGCCAGGCGCGCGGCGCGTACCTCCAGGTAGCGCTGCTCGGGCAGGCTGGTCGTCGCGCGCGCGGCGGCCAGGTACGCCTCCCGCGCCTCGTCCCGGTCGCCGGCCATTTCCAGCAGGTGGGCACGGACCGCGGCGAGCCGGTGGTGCCCGGCCGTGCGGTCGTCCGAGTCCAGCGGGGCCAGCAGGGCGAGCCCGGCCCGGGGACCGTCCACCATGGCCACCGCGGCGGCCTGGTTGAGGGTGACCATCGGGTTCGGCGCGATCCGGGCGAGTACCCGGTAGAGCGCGACGATCTGCGGCCAGTCCGTCTCCGCCGCCGACGGCGCCTCGGCGTGCACCGCCGCGATCGCCGCCTGCACCTGGTACGGACCCGGTGGCGACCAGGTCAGCGCCTCGGTCACCAGGGCGATGCCCTCCTCGATCCCGCTCCGGTCCCAGCGGGTGCGGTCCTGCTCGGTCAGCGGCACCAGTTCCCCGCCCGGGCCGGTCCGGGCGGCCCGGTGTGCGTCGGTGAGCAGCATCAGCGCGAGCAGCCCGGTGACCTCGCCGTCGTCCGGCAGCAGCCGGTGCAGTTCCCGGGCCAGTCGGATCGCCTCGCCGGTCAGCTCCGCCCGGTGCAGTTCGCCGCCGCTGGAGGCGGTGTACCCCTCGTTGAAGACCAGGTAGAGCACGTGCAGCACGGCCCGCAGCCGCTCGTCGCGGTCGGCGGCCGAGGGCAGCGCGAAGCGAGCGCCGGCCGCCTCGATCCGCTGCTTGGCCCGGCGGATCCGCTGGCTCATCGTGGCCTCCGGCACCAGGTACGCCCGGGCGATCTCGGCCGTGCTCAGCCCGCCCACCGCACGTAGCGTGAGTGCCACCTGGGCGGAGCCGGTGAGCGCCGGATGGCAGCAGAGGAAGAGCAGCTTCAGCGTGTCGTCCGCACTCGGCGGGTCCTCGTCGGCGGCCGGCGCGACCGCCGCGTACGCCGGCTCGCGGACCGCCACCGCGACCTCGCGGTCCCGGCGAGCCCGCTCGCTGCGCCACTCGTCGGTGAGCCGACGGGTCGCCACGGTGAGCAGCCACGAGCGGGGGTGGTCCGGCACGCCCTGCTCCGGCCACTGCGTGGCGGCGGCGAGCAGTGCCTCCTGCACGGCGTCCTCGCAGGCGTAGAACTGGCCGTGCCGGCGCACGAGCACGCCGAGGACCTGCGGCGCGAGGGTGCGCAACAGGTCCTCGACGGCGGGGAACGTCACATCTCCGTCCCGGCCTGCTCCATCACCGCACGCACCTCCAGCACCCCGAATCCGCGCCGCACGTCCGGCCAGTTCGCGGCGATCTCGGCGGCCCGCTCCGGGGTCTCGCAGTCGACCATCAGGTAGCCGGCGAACTGTTCCTTGCTCTCCACGAACGGCCCGTCGGTGATCTCGACGCCGGCAGCGCCGGTCCGGACCGTACGGGTCTGCGACGGGTGGGCCAGGGCCTCCCCGCCGACCAGTTCACCGGACTCGGTCAGCCGCTTCATGATGTCGTCGACCTCGCCGAAGATCGCGTTCCGATCCGCCTCGGACAGCTCCTCGACGAAGCCGGGCCGGTTCCAGATCAGCAGCATGTACTTCACGGTCCACTCCTCGGGTACGGGCCACCGGCGGTGGCGCCTCTCGCAGACGGGTCGGAGCCGGCACGTCCGATCCGACATCCTCCCCGAAAAAATCAGCGGCCCCGCCGTACCGCCCGGCGTGCCGGGGCGCCGACCTCCAGCGAGGCCCGGTCGGCGGCCGAGGTGCCCGAGGTCCAGCCCTCGGCGTCGCGCGCCTGGAGTCGGTGCCGGGTGACGCCGGGAAAGAGCTGGTCGACGCGCTCCCGGACGGCGTCCGAGCGAGCGGCGAGCACCGGGAGCAGCCGATCACCGCCGCGCTCCCCGGCCGCCTCCCGGTCCGCCGCCGCGGTGACCGCCCGCAGCCGCTCCCCGATCCGCAGCGCGAACGCGTTGAGGAAGGACTCGTCGTAGCCCTTGGTGCGCCGGCCGCGGCCCGCGCGGCGCTCGCCCCGGCCGCGCAGCATCGCCGCGGTGGCCTGCACCAGCAGCGAGGTGTGCAGCAGCTCGACCGCCGCCAGGTCGGCCGGGAAGCCGAGCACGGTGGCGAAGCCGAGGTCGTCGGACCACACCGACTCGCACCGGTTCGCCGCCGCCACCTCCTGGATCAGCAGCGCCTTCGCCGCCGCGTACGGGGCGTCGGTGCCGAGCCGGACGCCGCTGGGCTGGTCCGGCCGCGCGGCGGTCGCGTCGAGCAGGGCGGCGTCGATGCTGTGCCGGGCCATCAGCTCCTGCGCCTTCCCGGTGAGCGCTTCCGCCTCGGCCGGGAAGGTGGTCGACTCAGCCTTGGCCAGCAGGGCGCGTACCCGGTCCAGCATCCGCGAGCCGGTGGCCGGTGTGGCGGCCCGCGAGGTGGCGGCCGGACCGCCCGGTGGCGGGCGGAGCACCGCGACCGGCGGCAGCGCCTCGACCAGCCCGACCGCGTCGACCGCGTCCCGCAGCGCGGTGATCCGGTCGCCGCCGGCCCGGCGGTCCAGCCAGCCGGCGTCACCGTCCCAGCGCGCGTCCAGCTCGGCGAGCTGGTCGTCGAACCACTGCGGGACCGGGCCTGGCTGCGCCCGCCGTTGGGCGGCCAGCACGCCCCGGAGCAGTTGCGCGCCCCGGGGTGCCAGCCGCCGGGCCGCGATGCGGTCCAGGTCGACCGGCTGCCAGCCCCGCGGCCAGAGCCGCCCGACGCCCCGGGCCAGCCGGGCGAGCAGCACCGCGTCCACCGCCGGGCCGTCGCCGACCACCAGCCGGTCGAGGGCGCGTTCGGCCGCCCGTACGTCGGTGCCGCGCGCCGCCGCGAGGGCGTCGGCGAGCAGCTGCTCGGCGTCCGGCACGCTGGCCCTCCTCTTCTCGGGGTCGTCCGGCGGGCGCGTCGTGATCCACTCGGGGTGCGGCAGTTCGGGCCGTCACCGCAGCTGGGACAGCGCGGCATGCCGCAACTCGCCGGCGGCGCGGCGGGTCGCGCGCCCGAGGAGGAACGGTACCGGCGGACCCGGTGCCGCCGCCCGTGAGTGCCCTCACCTCGGGCCGTCAACCGTCCGGTCCTGGCGTCCGTGGTCCCGCCCGGACCGGAGCCATGCGACGGACGGGAGATCGACGCGGTGCTCAGCGGGGAAACGAGGCCCAGATGTTCTTGGTGTCCCCGGTCGCGTACCACCCCACGGCGAGGGAGACCGACTGGGCCAGCAGCAGCCCGCGACCGCCCGAGTCGAGCGGGCTGGTGTCGCTCAGGTCGGGGCTCGTGCTGAGGTCGTGGTCGGCCACGTCGAGGATGAAGCAGTCGTCGGCGGCGAGCAGGGTGACGATGGTCGGCGGTATGCCGTGCCGCAGAGCATTGGTTGCCAGTTCGGTGGCGACCAGCACCACGAGGTGCGGGATCTCGTCGAGATCCTCACCCTGGGTGAGGCCGTGCCGGGTCAGCGCGTCGCGCAGCGAGGCCCGCAGGCCGCGCAGCTCGGCCGGGGTGCCGAGGCTCCACCGCTCCAATTCGGTGGCCCGTGGTGGCGGCGGCGACGTGCGCAGCTGTCCCATGATCCTGCCTTACCCTGGTGGCCGCCCGCTAAGCCGCCCGAGCCGGTCCGGCCGCCCAACGGCGGCGCAACGTCGTCCCGGGCCGGCTCCCCCGGGCAGGGGAACCGACCCGGGCGCGATCACCGCGGGAGCAGGGCGAAGACTCCCCAACCCAGGTACTCCCGCTGGTAGCGGACGTACCGCAGGGGGTCCTCGGTCAGTTCCCGGCGCAGTTCCCCGGCCAGTTCGTCGTCGGGGTTGGCGTCCAGCCAGCGGCGCAGGTTCAGCCAGTGCGCCGCCGCGTACCGGTCCCAGCTGTCCTGGTCGGCGAGGACCATCTCGACCAGGTCCCAGCCACACTCGCCGAAGAGCCGGACCAGCCCGGGCAGGTCCCGGAACGCGTCCCGGGACCGGGCGTGGGAGCCGGCCACGGCCTCCTCGTCCGGCGGGTCGAGCCGCCAGTACGGCTCTCCGACCAGGACCATTCCGCCGGGGCGCAGGCTGCGCTCGAGGATCTCCAGGGTGCCGGGCACGCCGTCACCGATCCAGGTGGCGCCGACGCAGGCGGCCACGTCGACCGGCTCCGCCGCGACGTACGTCGCGGCGTCGCCGTGCAGGAACCGGACTCGGTCCCCGACGCCCAGTTCGACGGCGCGTTCCCGGGCCGCGGCGGTGTTGACGGTGCTGATGTCCACCCCGGTGCCGGTGACGCCGTGGTCCCGGGCCCAGGTGCAGAGCAGTTCGCCCTTGCCGCTGCACAGGTCGAGGATCGACGTGCCGGGTTCGAGCTTGATCGCCCGGCCCAGCGTGGCCAGCTTGCCGGCGTCGAACGGGTTGATGATCCGAAGGTCGCCCTCGCGGATGGTGAAGCTACGTGGCAGATCCAATGTCGTCACTCCAGAAGGTGGGTCCGTGGGTCAGGTCGATTCGCTTGATCGCGCTCAGCACGGGCACCAAAACACCCTCTTCGAGAAGTCGGAGTGACGTCCCGGCGACGCTAACCGTCATCCCGCCGACCGCCAACCGAAATACCCGGTGGGCAGCCCACACCGCCGCCGTCCCGGAGGTGTCGGCCGTACGGATATCTGCTGTGGTCAATGTCACGTTAGCGTTCCGGCACGCCGGCCGTCCCGCCGGCGCTCCGACGGGAGAACGCCATGAAGACACCGTGGAAAGTCGCCACCACCCTCGCCGCGGCCCTGCTCCTGATCCTGCCCGGGGGCACCGCCGCCCGGGCCGCGGGCACCCCGTACACCAAGACCCCGGTCGCCGGCTCGCTCCGCAGCTATCCGGTCTCCGCCGTGTACGTCGCCGGGGTCTCCTCCGGCGGGTACCTGGCCACCCAGCTCCAGGTCGCGTACTCGGCACGGATCCGGGGCGCGGCCGTCTTCGCCGCCGGCCCGTACTACTGCGCCCAGAACAACGTGGCCCAGGCGCTCTACGGCTGCGGCGACAACATCTACCCGACGTACGTGTCCACCCTGGAGAGCTACACCCGCACCTGGGCGTCGTACGGCTGGATCGACGGCACCGGCAACCTCTCCGGCCAGCCGGTGTACGTCTACCACGGCGGCAACGACAACACCGTGAAGAAGTCCGTCACCGACGATCTGGTCCGCTACTACCAGGACTTCGGCGCCAGCGTCCGCTACGACAGCGGCAGCGCCGCGGGCCACGCCTGGGTCACCCCGTACGGCACGGTCGGCTGCACGGCGACCGCCTCCCCGTTCCTCAACGACTGCGGCACCGACCCGGAGGGCAGCTTCCTCGGTAAGCTGCTCGGCTCGGTGTCCGCCCCGAACACCGGGCCGCTGGGCGGCACGCTCATCCGGTTCAGCCAGGACACCTTCGCGACCAACGGCTGGGCCAACGGGCTGAGCATGGACGCCAACGGCTTCGCGTACGTGCCGAGCGCCTGCGCCGCCGGCCAGACCTGCCGGCTGCTGGTCGCCCTGCACGGCTGTGCCCAGGGGTACGCCAAGATCGGCACCGCCTTCGTCGACCGGGCGAACCTCAACCAGTACGCCGACACCAACCGGCTGATCGTGCTCTACCCGCAGGCCATCGCGACCGGAGCCAATCCGAACGGCTGCTGGGACTGGTGGGGCTACCTCGGCGCCACCAACTACCCGATCAAGGGCGGCTACCAGGTCGAAACGATCATGAACATGGTCCGCCGCCTCGACGGCTGACGGATTCACGGTCCGGATCCCCGCCGGCTCGCCCGGTACGCCGCGCTCGGTCTGGTCGTCCTGCTGGCCGGTGCCGTGGTCACCAACCTGGTCCTGCGTACCTCGCCGCTCAGCGCGCTGGTCCTGCTCGCGGTCGTCGCTGCGGTGGCGACCGTCCGCTGGCGGCGCGCCGGCCGGTTTCCGGACCGGGGCGTGAAACCGCCCTGATCCCCGCCGCTGCGGATGTTCGTGCCACCCGGCCCGGCCGGGTGACCGGGTTCACCTCTGGGACGAGCGCCGTGAAAAGCGCGTCAAGAAACCGCGGGTCGCCGTCACGGTCCCGTTATGGTCCCTGTCCGTCTGCTGGCAGGGGCGTTGTGATTGCCCGGCGCGGCCGGGAGTCGGCCGCGGGGGACGTCCGTAAGAGGAGTCAGCCGTGTCTGACCTGGTGTTCGTGCTGATCACGGTGGGGCTGTTCGCAGCGCTCGCCCTCGTCGTACGAGGGGTGGAGAAGCTGTGAGCGCGGTGAACGCCGTCGGGCTGGTGCTGGCGATCGGCCTGGGCGCGTTCATGGTCGTCGCCCTGCTGTTCCCGGAACGCTTCTGATGACCATGACAACAGCCGGCATCGTCTTCCTGCTGTCCCTGGTGGCGGCGCTCGTCGCGGTCCACAAGCCGTTCGGCGACTACCTGTACCGGGTGGTCTCCGGCACCCGGCAGTCGCGCGTCGAGCGGGTGGTCTACCGCCTGGTCGGGGTGAACCCCGCCGCCGAGCAGACCTGGGCCGTGTACGCCCGCAGCGTGCTGGCCTTCTCGGCCGTGTCGATCCTGTTCCTGTACGGGTTCCAGCGCCTGCAGAACCACCTGTGGCTCTCGCTGGGCTTGGATCCGGTGGTCCCGCACGGTGCCTGGAACACCGCGGTCTCGTTCGTGACGAACACGAACTGGCAGTGGTACTCGGGTGAGTCGACCATGGGCCACCTGGTGCAGATGGCCGGCCTGGCCGTGCAGAACTTCGTCTCCGCCTCGGTCGGCATCGCCGTGGCGGTCGCCCTGGTCCGCGGGTTCGCCCGCAGCCGGGCCGGTGAACTGGGCAACTTCTGGGTCGACCTGACCCGGATCACGCTGCGGATCCTGCTGCCGATCGCCGTGCTCGGCGCGCTGGCGCTGATGATCGGCGGGGTGGTGCAGAACCTGTCCGGCGGCACCGACGTCACCACGCTGACCGGCGGCAGCCAGACGATCACCGGCGGGCCGGTGGCCAGCCAGGAAGTGATCAAACTGCTGGGCACCAACGGTGGCGGCTTCTACAACACGAACAGCGCCCACCCGTTCGAGAACCCGACGACCTGGACGAACTGGCTGGAGATCTTCCTGATCCTGGTCATCCCGTTCAGCCTGCCCCGGGTCTTTGGCCGGATGGTCGGGCAGCACCGCCAGGGCTACGCGATCGCCGCGGTCATGGCGATCCTGGCGCTGGCCAGCGTCACCCTGACCAACATCTTCGAGTTGGCCGGACACGGCACCGTGCCGCAGGCGGTCGCCGCCGCCATGGAGGGCAAGGACGTCCGGTTCGGCGTGTCGGACTCGGCGACCTTCGCCGCCGCCACCACGCTCACCTCGACCGGCGCGGTGAACTCGTTCCACGACTCGTACACCCCCCTCGGCGGGATGATGCCGATGATCAACATGATGCTCGGCGAGGTGGCCCCGGGCGGGGTCGGCTCCGGCCTCTACGGCCTGCTGGTCCTCGCCGTGGTCACCGTGTTCGTGGCCGGACTGATGGTGGGCCGCACCCCGGAGTACCTGGGCAAGAAGATCGGCTCCCGCGAGATCAAGCTCGCCTCGCTGTACTTCCTGATCACTCCGGCCCTGGTGCTGATCGGCACCGCGGCCGCCTTCGCCACGGGCAACAACTCGACCGCGTTGAACGTCGGCCCGCACGGCCTCTCCGAGGTGCTCTACGCGTTCACCTCGGCGAGCAACAACAACGGCTCCGCGTTCGCCGGCATCACGGTGAACACGCCCTGGTGGAACACCGCGCTCGGGCTGTGCATGTTGCTCGGCCGGTTCCTGCCGATCATCTTCGTGCTCGCGCTGGCCGGTTCGCTGGTGCGCCAGAAACCCACCCCCGCCTCCGAGGGCACCCTGCCGACCCACCGACCCCTCTTCGTCGGGATGGTCGTCGGCGTCACGGTGATCCTCGTGGCGCTGACCTTCCTGCCCGCGCTCGCGCTCGGCCCCCTCGCAGAGGGGCTGTGACCATCATGAGGAACGAGGACATGTCCGTCACGCCCGTGACACACGGCGCCGGCGAGCAGCCGGTCGCCGGCACCCCGGCCACCCAGGGCAACCGGGTCGGCGGGGGCCTGCTGGACCCGAAGCAGCTGATCCGGTCCCTGCCGGACGCGCTGCGCAAGCTGGACCCGCGCACCCTGTGGCGCAACCCGGTGATGCTGATCGTCGAGATCGGCGCGGTCTTCACCACCGTGCTGGCCGTCGCCGACCCATCGGTGTTCGCCTGGGCCATCACCGCCTGGCTCTGGCTCACCGTGATCTTCGCCAACCTGGCCGAGGCGGTGGCCGAGGGCCGCGGCAAGGCCCAGGCCGCGACGCTGCGGCAGGCGAAGAAGGACACCATGGCCACCCGGCTGATCGGCTGGACCCCGGGCGCCCCGGCCAACCGGTACCGGGACGAGGCGGTGCCCGCGCCGGAGTTGAAGCAGGGCGACATCGTCCTGGTCGAGGCGGGCCAGATCATCCCGGGCGACGGCGACGTGGTCGAGGGCATCGCCAGCGTCGACGAGTCCGCCATCACCGGCGAGTCGGCGCCCGTCATCCGCGAGTCCGGCGGCGACCGCAGCGCGGTCACCGGCGGCACCAGGGTGCTCTCCGACCGGATCGTCGTCAAGATCACCCAAAAGCCGGGCGAGAGCTTCATCGACCGGATGATCGCCCTGGTCGAGGGTGCCAACCGGCAGAAGACACCGAACGAGATCGCGCTGAACATCCTGCTCGCCGCGCTCACGATCATCTTCCTGCTGGCGGTGGTGACCCTCCAGCCGCTGGCGATCTTCGCCAAGGGCTTCCAGGCGGCCGCCCCCGACACCGGTGCGATCACCGACGCCGGGGTCACCGGGGTGGTCCTGGTGTCCCTGCTGGTCTGCCTGATCCCGACCACCATCGGGGCGCTGCTCTCGGCCATCGGCATCGCCGGCATGGACCGCCTGATCCAGCGCAACGTCCTGGCCATGAGCGGCCGGGCCGTCGAGGCGGCCGGCGACGTGAACACCCTGCTGCTCGACAAGACCGGCACCATCACCCTGGGCAACCGGCAGGCGGACGAGTTCCTCCCGGTCACGGGCGTGACTGTGGGCGAGGTTGCCGACGCGGCGCAGCTGTCCAGCCTCGCCGACGAGACGCCCGAGGGCCGCTCGATCGTGGTGCTCGCGAAGAACGAGTTCGGGCTGCGTGAGCGTGAGCCGGGGCTGATGCCGCACGCCACCTTCGTGCCGTTCACGGCGCAGACCCGGATGAGCGGCGTCGACCTTACCCCCGACAGCACCGCCGACGGCGGTGCCAGCGCGTCGGCCCGGCGGATCCGCAAGGGCGCCGCCGCAGCCGTGATGAAGTGGGTCCGGGAGAACGGCGGCCACCCGACCGAGCAGGTGGGGCAACTCGTCGACGAGATCAGCGGGATCGGTGGCACGCCGCTCGTCGTCGCCGAGCACGTCGAGGGCGAACCGGCCCGGGCGCTCGGCGTCATCCACCTGAAGGACATCGTCAAAACGGGGATGCGCGAGCGCTTCGACGAGATGCGCCGGATGGGCATCCGCACCGTCATGATCACCGGCGACAACCCGCGTACCGCCAAGGCCATCGCCGACGAGGCCGGGGTGGACGACTTTCTCGCGGAGGCCACCCCGGAGGACAAGCTCGCCCTGATCAAGAAGGAGCAGGAGGGCGGCCGGCTGGTCGCGATGACCGGCGACGGCACCAACGACGCGCCCGCCCTCGCCCAGGCCGACGTCGGCGTGGCCATGAACACCGGCACGTCGGCCGCCAAGGAGGCCGGCAACATGGTCGACCTCGACTCCGACCCGACCAAGCTGATCGAGATCGTGGAGATCGGCAAGCAGCTGCTGATCACCCGAGGGTCACTGACCACCTTCAGCCTCGCCAACGACGTGGCGAAATACTTCGCGATCATCCCGGCCATCTTCGCCGGCATCTACCCGAGCCTCGCCGCGCTGAACATCATGCGGCTGGCCAGCCCGGAGTCGGCGATCCTGTCCGCGGTCATCTTCAACGCGATCGTCATCGTCGCGCTGATCCCGCTGGCCCTGCGCGGCGTGCGCTACCGGCCGGCCAGCGCGCCGAAGCTGCTGAGCCGCAACCTGCTGGTGTACGGCCTGGGCGGCATCCTCGTGCCGTTCCTCGGCATCAAGCTCATCGACCTGCTCATCCAGTTCGTCCCGGGGATCTCGTGATGCGCCTCCCTACCTGGCTCGCTCAACACCTGGCCGCGCTGCGCGCGCTGCTCGTGTTCACCGTCCTGCTCGGCCTCGCGTACCCGCTGGCCATGGTCGCCGTCGGCCGGATCCCCGGACTCGACGGCAAGGCCGACGGCTCGCTGGTGAGCGTGAACGGCACGACCGTGGGCAGCTCGCTCATCGGGCAGTCGTTCACCGACGGGGACGGCAACCCCGTCCCGCGCTACTTCCAGTCCCGGCCGTCGGCGGCCGGCTACGATCCCACCGCCACCGCTGCCAGCAACCTGGGCCCGGAGAGCGTGGTCGACACCATCGCCGGCACACCCGACGACTCGAAGCAGAGCCTGCTCACCCAGGTCTGCGCCCGGAGCAGGGCCATCGGCGAGTTCGACGGCGTCGACGGGCGGCGGCCCTACTGCACCCCGGACGGAGTGGGCGCGGTGCTGGCCGTGTTCCGCACCGACGGGCTGACCGGCCGGATCACCCGAGTGGTCAGCGTCAACCAGGTCGCCCCGGCCACCCCTTTCCTCGCTAGCTACCAGGGCGTGCCGGTGGAGCTGGCCCAGCCCGGCCACGACTACGTCGCCGAGGGCGGGGTGGTCACCCCGATCCGGGGTGACGCTCCCGCCGAGCCGGCGGTGCCGGCCGACGCGGTCACCGCCAGCGCCAGTGGCCTCGACCCGCACATCAGCCCGGCGTACGCGGAGATCCAGGTGGCCCGCGTGGCGCGCGAGCGGGACGCGGACCCGGCCGCGGTCCGCCGCCTGGTGTCTGCGCACACCACCGGCCGGGGGCTCGGCTTCATGGGCGAACCCGCGGTCAACGTGCTCGAGCTCAACCTCGCGCTCGACCGAGAGTTCCCCGCCCGCTGACAGGTCAAGAAGGACCCCCTTCGCCGCGCCAGGCGCCAAGGAGGGGCGCCGCCTTCCAGCAATCAGGGAGGATCGTTTCCGTGGCAAGGGGAGAGCTCCGCATCTACCTCGGGGCCGCCCCCGGCGTCGGCAAGACGTACGCGATGCTGGAGGAGGCCCAGCGGCGGGCCGAGCGGGGCACCGACGTGGTGATCGGCCTGGTCGAGGCCCACGGCCGGCCGCACACCGCGGCGATGATCGGGGACCTCGAGGTGGTGCCCCGACACACGGTGACCTACCGGGGTGTCGAGTTCACCGAGATGGACCTCGACGCGGTGCTGGCCCGCCGGCCCGAGGTCGCCGTGGTCGACGAGCTTGCGCACACCAACGTGCCCGGCTCCCGGCACGAGAAGCGCTGGCAGGACGTCCAGGAGCTGCTCGACGCCGGGATCAGCGTGCTGTCGACCGTCAACATCCAGCACCTCGAGTCGCTCAACGACGTGGTCGCGCAGATCACCGGTGTCACCCAGCGGGAGACGCTGCCGGACCAGGTGGTGCGGGCCGCCGAGCAGGTCGAGCTGGTCGACATGACCCCGGAGGCGCTGCGTCGCCGGATGGCCCACGGCAACATCTACCGCCCCGACAAGATCGACGCTGCGCTGGGCAACTACTTCCGGGTCGGCAACCTGACCGCGCTGCGCGAACTGGCGCTGCTCTGGCTCGCCGACAAGGTCGACGAGCAGCTCGACGCGTACCGCGCCCAGCAGGGCATCTCGGCCACCTGGGAGGCCCGGGAGCGGGTGGTGGTGGCGCTCACCGGCGGCCCCGAGGGGGAGACGCTGATCCGCCGCGCGGCCCGGATCGCCGCCCGCAGCAAGGGCGCCGACCTGCTCGCCGTGCATGTGGCCCGCAGCGATGGCCTGGCCGGCGCGGACCCGGCCCAGCTGGCCCGGCAGCGGGTGCTGGTGGAGAGCCTGGGCGGGACGTACCACCAGGTGCTCGGCACCGACATCCCGGCGGCGCTGCTGGACTTCGCCCGTGGCGTCAACGCCACCCAGCTCGTGCTGGGCGCCAGCCGGCGGGGCCGCTTCGCCCAGCTGCTGTCCCGGGGGGTCGGCGTCACCACCACCGCGCTGTCCGGGGCGATCGACGTACACCTGGTCACGCACGCCGAGGCCGGGCGGGGGCGGCGCGGTGCCGCGGTGCCCGCCGCGCTGTCCCGGCGGCGCCGGCTGCTGGGGTTCGCGCTCGCCGTGCTCGGCATGCCCGCCCTGACCGGGCTGTTGTGGGTGCTGCCCGACCTCATGCTGACCAACGACATCCTGCTCTTCCTCGCCGGCGTGGTCGGCGTTGCGCTGGTGGGTGGACTGTGGCCGGCGCTGGTCGCCGCGCTGGGTGGGTCCCTGCTGCTGAACTGGTTCTTCACCCCGCCCTTCTACACGCTGACGATCGCCGAGGCGGACAATCTCCTCGCGCTCGGTGTCTTCGTCGGCGTCGCGGTCGCGGTGAGCTGGGTGGTCGACGTGGCCGCCCGGCGTACCCGGGAGGCGGCGCGGGCCTCCGCCGACGCGCAGACCCTGGCCACCGTCGCCGGCGGGGTGCTGCGCGGCGAGCGGCCGCTGCGGGCGCTCCTGGACCGGCTGCGGGAGACCTTCGCGCTGCGCGCGGTGAGCGTGCTGGAACTGGTGGCCGAGGCCGAGGGACGTCCCGGCCGGGCCCAGGAGGAGGCGGCCTGGCGGGTGGTGGCCGCCGTCGGCGACCGGCCGCCGGGCAGCCCGGGCGCCGGGGAGACCGCCGTGCCGGTGGACGAGCGGCTCACCGTGGTCCTCGCCGGTCGGCGGCTGGAGGCCGCCGACCGGCGGGTGGTCGAGGCGTTCGCCGCCCAGGCCGCCGTCGCGCTGCGCCAGGAACGCCTCGCCGAGGAGGCCGCCACCGCCCGGCCGCTCGCCGAGGCCGACCGGATGCGCACGGCGCTGCTCGCCGCGGTCAGCCACGACCTGCGTACGCCGCTGGCCTCGGCGAAGGCGGCGGTGAGCAGCCTGCGCAGTCACGACGTGGAGTTCGGCGCGGACGACCGGGAGGAGCTGCTGGCCACCGCCGACGAGTCCCTGGACCGGCTCGGCCGGTTGGTGGCGAACCTGCTCGACATGAGCCGGCTCCAGGCCGGCGTACTCGGCGTGACCGCCACCGCGGTCGGGCTGGAGGACGTCGTACCCCGGGCCCTGGACGAACTCGGACCGGCGGCTGCCGACGTCACCACCGACATCCCCGCCGACCTGCCGGCGGCGAGCGCCGACCCGGGCCTGCTGGAACGGGTGCTGGTCAACATCGTGGCCAACGCCCTGCGGCACAGCCCGCCCGGGCAGCCGCCCACCATCACCGCCAGCTTCCACGCCGGGCAGGTGGAGCTGCGGGTCATCGACACCGGCCCGGGCATCCCCGAGGACCAGTGGGAGCACGTCTTCCTGCCGTTCCAGCGCCTCGGCGACCGGGACAACCAGACCGGGGTGGGCCTCGGGCTCGCACTGTCCCGCGGACTCGCCGAGGCGATGGGTGGCAGCATCACCCCCGAGACCACCCCGGGTGGGGGGCTGACCATGGTGCTGCGGCTGCCCGCCGCCGAGGAGAGGGGGGTCCGGTGACCCGCATCCTGGTCGTGGACGACGAACCGCAGATCCTGCGCGCCCTGCGGATCAACCTGCGCGCCCGCGGCTACGACGTCCAGGTGGCCGAGACCGGCGCCGCCGCGCTCAAGGCCGCCGCCAGCCACCCGCCGGACCTGGTGGTGCTCGACCTCGGGCTGCCCGATCTGGACGGCGTCGACGTGATCCGCGGCCTGCGCGGCTGGACCGCCGTGCCGATCATCGTGCTCTCCGGCCGGGCCGGCAGCGAGGACAAGGTCTCCGCCCTCGACGCCGGCGCGGACGACTACGTCACCAAGCCGTTCGGCGTGGACGAGCTGCTCGCCCGCATCCGGGCCGTCACCCGCCGGCTCGGCGGCGCCACCCCGGCCGCCCCCGCTCTCCGGATCGGCCGGCACACCGTCGACCTGGCCGACCGGACGGTCACCCGCGACGACGGCGCCGAGGTCAAGCTCACCCCCACCCAGTGGGCCATGCTGGAGAAGCTGCTCCGCAACCCGGGCAAGCTGATCAGCCAGCGGCAGCTGCTGCACGACGTCTGGGGCCCGGAGTACCACCATGAGACCAACTACCTGCGGCAGTTCATGGCACAGCTGCGCCGCAAGCTGGAGGACGACCCGGCCCGGCCTCGGCACCTGATCACGGAGCCGGGCATGGGCTACCGCTACCGCCCCTGATCCGGCTCTCCGTGCGGTCCGTCGCCGCCGCTCACCGGAGGGCCGCGACGGCGGCGTCGGCGCCGTTGCGCCAGTGCACGCCGGCCTCGGTGAACCCCGCGGCCCGGAGGGCGTCGAGGTGCCAGGCGGCCGGCGGCGTCCACTCGGGACTGTGGCCGGTCGGATAG
Organism: Micromonospora sp. NPDC007230; assembly: GCF_042869115.1. Lineage (NCBI taxonomy): Bacteria > Bacillati > Actinomycetota > Actinomycetes > Micromonosporales > Micromonosporaceae > Micromonospora > Micromonospora sp. NPDC007230. Next base: position 303,733 of record NZ_JBIAFE010000006.1, read on the forward strand.
ATCTGCCGGCGCTTCTCGGCGAGCGGGGCGAGACCGGGGTCGGCACCGACCTGATCCCACCAGGCCGACCAGGAGAGGGCCGCCCCGGCCGCGTGGCGCGCCTCGCGGTGGGCGTGGGCGCGTGCGGCCAGGCGGGTGCTGAGCGCCGGCAGGGCGTCGTCGGGCATGTGGTCGGCGTTGACGAACACGCCGCCGGGCCGGAGCAGCCCGTGGAGTTCGCCGTACAGGGTGGCCAGGCGCGGGGCGTCGAGCCAGTGCAGGGCGGTGGCCGTGAGGACCGCGTCGAACTCGCGGTGCGGCAGGGCCGCCACCCAGTCGGGGGTGTTGAGGTCGGCCGTGACGACCGTGGCCCGCCCGGCCAGGGACGCCTCGGCGATGGCCAGCAGCACGGGGTCGAGGTCGACGAGGGTGACCTCGGCCCGGGGGAAGCGGGCCAGCGCCCGCAGACTGATCGAGCCGGTGCCGCCGGCCAGGTCGAGCAGCCGTGGGCGGTCGCCGTCCACCACGGCGTCGACCGCGTCGAGCATCGCGGTGATCCGGTGTTCCCGGTCCGGCAGGTACGCCTCCTGCTGCCGGTCCCAGCTCTCCTGCCAGGCGCGCGGGTCAAACTCGTAAGGACTCATAGTGCCGACGCTAGTTACCAGCGCGGCGGGTTGTCCAGAGCTGTGAGCGAGTTGTTGCAAATAATTGGCAACTACAGAGAGGTTGCCACAAGCCCCAGTCGGTGTTGCGGGGCTCGCCGCTACCCGGTGTGTTCGCGTAGCCCAGGATGGAGCGCCGTCCGGTGCCTTTTGTCGACCTGCGCGATCCGATCGCTGGGGCCGGTGTGGATCCGACGGTGGTGAGGTCATCGGTGAGACCGGAATTGATGTCGAGCGCGGTCTGCGGCCTTTCCGGGCACCGACGCGACACGGAGGTGCCGCCCGGGCAGCCTGGATCGGGCCCGGACGTGCCGGACGGCGGAGAAGGCGATCGTTGACCAAGGCGATGCTGGTGCCCCCGGCAGGATTCGAACCTGCGACACACGGTTTAGGAAACCGTTGCTCTATCCCCTGAGCTACGAGGGCGCGAGCGCTCAGTCTAGCGACCTGCGCGTCGACCCGGGATGCCAGGGAGCCGCCCAGGTTGACCAGCCCACTGCGCTGGTTTGTGACCGAGCATCGAGCCAGGTGGGTGCGGGCCGGGCAATGAGCCATCGTCGGCAGCGGCCTGTCGGGCGAGCCGAATTCCCTTCGCATACTTCAATGGGCGTCGATTTAACCGGTGTGTCGACGCGTGCTGATGTGGCGATGAAGGGCAGAATTGAGGGCCTTGGCACAAGGATGAGGCGTTCCGTTCGGAGGTGTCCGTTGTTGTGGTGTCGCGGCCGACTGGCTCGGTGGACGCTGCGCGGGGCACTCCTGGTCGGCGGCGTGGTCGGCGTGTGGGCTGTTCACGATGCGATTGCGGATGACGTGGCTCAGGCACGCGCCAGCGCTGATGTGACGATTGCGAACCTGGGCCAGCCGCTGACAGCCGTGGTGACACCGGCACGAGTACCTGCGGGCAAACCCGACCGAGCGGAGGATGCTGCGGCACTGCCGGGCGTGGAGAGGGGCGTCGAGGCGGTCATCGGGGTGACGCGTCCGGTCGTGGACCTGGCGTCGCCGGTGGTCGCGGGGATCTCCGACACACGGCTGCTGGAGCCGGTCCGGGATGCCGTCAGGCCGGTAGCCGAGCCGATCGTTGATGTTCTGCCTCCCGCCCTGGCCCCGGTGCTCGGGCTGACCCAGCCGATCCTCGGCGCACCCGCTGCGCCTCCGCCTTCTTCCGGCGCTCCGGCCGACGGGGCGCCGACACCGGCCCGGCAGGCGTCGACCGCCCGCGCCACGATCGCCCGCCCTGTGCTGCCGGTCGTTGCGACCCACCCGGAAGCTCCGTCACCGGAGGTTCCGGCCAAGCCGCCAAGTCGGGATGAGGTGCCAGCGGGCGATGGCGAGATGGTTCAGGTGTCCTGGCCGGGCGTCCCGGAGGGAACCCCCGGAGTGACGCCTGCCGCCCCCGTCAGCACGGCCGGGACCGGCTCCGCTGCTGCCGGGACGGGTGTCCCTGCCGACGCGTCACCTCGTTGCTGGTCGCCGGACCTGCAACTTGTCGCCTGTCGCCTCTCCCGGTGCGACAAGCTGGCGTACCGGTCGAGTCAACCGGACACCAGACCCGCCTGAGAGCCCCGGCCGCCTGGGCGAGAGGCGGAACAGCCACGGCTGGTGTGAACGGTGCGGCCTGCCCCGGCAGGTCCGGCGCCGGTGTTCCCATCGCGTGCAGGAGCGCCGCGATGACCACTCACGCCGCTGGCAGGAGCCGCCACCGCCGCTGCCGCCTGAGGCCCGACACCCGCCCGCATGGCGACGCGGTGCCCTGGCCGAAGGCGCTGCTCCACCCCTGATCCTGGCCGGCGCCGTCCCGGCCGCCCCGGCCGTCGTCCGCCGACCAGTCACACCCACCAAACAGGAGAGGTCCGTGAGCAACACCCTGCCCGTTTGCCGTGCCCGATGGGGAGACATCCCCGAGATCGTCGATCTTGTCGCCGGCCCCTTCGCCGAGAGCGCCGTCGGCGCATGGCTCGTACCCGAGGGGCGCCGTCGGCGGGACGTGCTCGCCGCCGTCATCCGGGTCTGGGCCGAACACGCTCTGCTCTTCGGCGAGGCCTACATCCTGAAGGACCATTCCGCCGCCGCCGTGTGGCTGCACCGGTACGGTCCCGTCCCACCGCCGAATGGCTACGGGGAGCGGCTCGCCGTCGCCTGCGGCGACTATCTGGACCGCTTCCTGCACCTCGACGACGTCCTGCGCGCCCACCGACCTGTCGATCCCCACAACCACCTGGCGTTCTTCAGCGTGGCACCCGTTCCCCACCGCAACCGGCGCGCCGCCACCCTGCTCGCCACCAGCAACGCCCGCATGGGCCAAGGCCTGCTCCCCACATACGCCGAGGCGACAACCACCGCCGAGCGAGACCTGTACGCCCGGCACGGCTACGTTCCCCACGAGCCATTCAACCTGCCCGACGGCACCATCACCTATCCCATGTGGCGCTACCCGGGGCAGCGGCGGCCCGGCCACCACGCATCCGCCCGAACCAGGCGCCCGGACCAGCCCGCCCGCACCCACCCGCTGAACGACCTCTCCATCCGGGTCATCCTCGACACATCCGCGATAGTCGCGTTCGCCAAGGGCTCGATGGTCGTGGGCGAAGCGATCGCGGCGGTTGCCGACGAGGGTGGCCTCTTCGGGCTACCCGTGATGTGCCTGGCTGAGGCGTCGAGATCAGGGGCTGACCCCATCCGGCTGGACCTCCTGGTCAACCATCCAGCTGCGGCGGTGCTCACGGTTGATCCGCTCAAATGGAGGGCACTCACCGCCATCTGTCGCAGGACTGGCCAGCTCGACACAGCGACCGCGCTGCTCGCCGCCACCGACCACGACTGCGCCGTCCTGAGCGAACACCCCTGATCCCGAGCACTGCAACCGGCCATGGCGACCGTCATGCGAGCGACAGACGAGGGAGCCTCGGCGGCTGATGATTTGCCTCAGCGGTTGCCTTCGTGCTGTCAGTTGATGGGCAGCGCTGCCAGATCGGTTGGGGCAGGCACGGTGTAGGGTGCCGGCGGCGCGTTCGGTCGAGCCCCGGTCCCGGTGGCCATTCGTGACGGATCAAGGACTGGGCGTTTTCGTCGGCATTTGTGTTACTCGGACACGCCGCCGGCAGATATTGACGCTCGTCACGATGGCTTGTCCGATTTGCGCCTTGCCGACCGATGAATCGCTTCCCTAGCCTGAGCGCGCTCATGGGTTCAACGGGGGAGCGCGGCATGCAACTACGGATTCGGCTTCTAGGCCCGGTGGAAGTCCTCATGGACGGCGAGGACATCACGCCTAGCGGGGCCAATCGACGGGCGGTTCTGGCCGGGTTGGCCCTCGATGCGAACCGGCCCGTCGCGCTCAGCCGGCTGGCCGGCATGGTCTGGTCCGATGCCCCGCCGGCTTCCGCCGTGGCTAACCTCCGGTCGCACGTCGCCGTGTTGCGGCGCATGTTGGGTGCCCGCCTCGTCGCGCATCGAAATGCGTATGAGCTGCGGCTGGCGGCGGATGAGCTGGATGTGACCGAGTTCCAGCGGCTGGCGGGGGAGGGGCGCAGCATGCTGGCTACGCCCGACCCGCTCGGCGCCATCGGGACGCTGGCCAGCGCACTGGCGCAATGGCGTGGCGCAGCCGGTGACGGGGTGCCGCGTGGCACGGCGTTGGACAACCGCTGGGCCAGCCTCGACGAGCAGCGGTTGCAGGTGTTCGAGGAGTTGGCGGAGGCCCGACTCGCCGCCGGCCAGCATGCGCTACTGCTTGCCGAACTGCGTCGTCACCTCGCCGCGCACCCGCTGCGGGAGCGGGCCTGGGGGCAGCTCATGCTCGCCCTCTACCGTTGTGGCGAGGTGCCGGCGGCGCTCGTTGTCTATCGGGACGCGCGGGCCGTCCTCAACGAACAGCTCGGTATCGAGCCCGGTGAGGCGCTGACGAGCCTGCATCGAGCGATGCTCGATCGGGCGCCCGAGCTGTCGCCGGCGGCACCCTCTGGGCCCCTGGTCATGCCGGCCGTCGAGACGCGGTCCGCTGCCGGCTGGGCAGTGCCGCGGGAGCTTCCGGCGGACCTGGTCACCGTCGTCGCCCGGGTCCGGGAGACCGCCGACGTGGTCGCGGCGCTGCGCGGTCCGACACCGGCCGCGGTGATCGTCACCGGCGCGGCGGGTAGCGGCAAGACCACGCTGGCGATCCGCGCCGCGCACCAGGTGGCCGCCAACTTCCCGGACGGGCAGGTCTTCGTCGACCTCGGCCACCGTAGCGGAGTGACTCCGGGTGAGGTACTGGCCCGGGTGCTGCGGGCATTGGGGGTCGCCCCCGCCGACGTGCCCGAGGACGGCGACGAGCGGGCCGGCTGGTTCCGTTCCCTGGTCGCCGGGCGCCGGATGCTGATGGTCGTTGACGGCGTCACGAGGGCGGCCCAGGTGCGACCGCTGATTCCCGCCGGTCCGGGGCCCGCCCTGATCGCCGTCGGTTCGCGGCAGCTCGGCAGCCTGGACGGCATCCGGCGGGTAGCGCTGCAGCCGCTGGGTGCTGGGCAGGCACGGGACCTGCTGGCCGGCATTGTGGGGCGGCAACGGTTGGCGGCCGATGGAGCGGCCACCGCGGAGTTGGTCCGACTGTGCGCCGGCTCGGTGCTGGCGTTGCGGATCGCCGGAGCCCGCCTGGCGCGCTGGCCCACCATGCCGCTCGCCACTCTGGCCGCCCAGCTCGGCGACGACCGCCACCGCCTGGACCTGCTCGCTGACGGGGACCTGTCGGTGCGGGCCAGCCTGGCCAGCACCGTCGCCGCTGTCCGTGCCGAGGACGAGATGGCCGGGCAGCTCCTGGAACTGCTCGGTGCCCACCCCGATGCGCCAGAACTGGCGGATCGAGCTGCCGCCCAGCTCGGGGTCAGCACCCAGCGAATCCGACGGGCCCTGGACAGCCTCGTCGACGCCCACCTGCTGCACCCGGACGGCCCCGCTGGCTACCACCTGCCGGCGCTGGTTCGTGAATACCTCGCCGAGCTGGCTGCCGTGCCGCTCGCGCCGGCGCATGTCCTGCGCGCCGGCGAATCGACCCGGCCACGGTCCGCCTGGCGGGACCTCGGTTGGCAGGGGATTGCCTCTTTTGTCGCGATGGTGCCGGTCAACGCCGTGCTGTGACAACCTTCCATCCGGTTTCCCGGGGGCAAGCGCAGGTCAAGCGGGGAATGTCGTCCACCTATATCGGTCGGTATATCGATCATCTTTAGCCTTCACTCGTCGTGTCTCTGAGGGACCGGAGGGTGATGGTGAAGAGACGATCACGAGGCTTCCTGATCGGGGGGCTGGTGGTGGCCCTGGTGGCCACGTTGGGCGGGATGGAGGCCTTACCGGGCCGTGATCCCGGCCGTGCTGACCAGGCTGCGGGCAGCGGCAAGGACGACGAGGGTGGGCTGCTGTCCCGGCTCGGCGACGCCGCGCGTGGGCTGGTCGACGGTGGCTCCGGCCGGGCGCGGCCGGAGGTGGTCAGCGCCGGGCTGTTCCGGGCCGAGAAGCCGCTGCAGGGTAGGGAGTGGCCGCCGCAGAAGCGGGTGCGGGAGTTGCCCGGTGAGCGGACGGCGAACACCAAGACGTTCCAGTTGTCGGATGGTCGGACGCAGGCGGAGATCTCGTCGGTGCCGGTGCATTACCAGGACGCGCAGGGCCGGTGGCAGGCCATTGACACCACGGTGCGTCCTACCTCGGAGAAGGGGTACGTGCAGGGCAATCGCACGAACACCTTTACCAGCCTGTTCGGTGACACGTCGAAGGATCTGGTCCGGTTCGAGGCCGGGGGCCG